>CAZKSD010000022.1:0-17797 GCA_964555315.1 uncultured Dechloromonas sp. | reverse complement strand
ATGCCGGCATCCGCTTCGCGGTCGTCGAGGACCAGGAGCAGGTCGACAAGTTGCTCGAGATCATGGCGCAGGTCGGCACGCTGGAACACATCATCTATGACGATGCGCGCGGGATGCGGCACTACACGCAGCCTTTCCTGCACGACATCCAGGAACTGATCGAGATGGGGCGGATCCATGACCGCAACCATCCCGACGTCTTCGACAATGAAGTCGGCAAGGGTCATCACGATGACGTTTCGGTCATGCTCTACACGTCCGGGACGACCGGAAAGCCGAAAGGCGTCTGCCAGACGCACGCCGCGTTCATCTCCGCCGCCCAGGGCGGCGTGCAGGTCGACCGCATGAGCGGCGACGGCGACATCCTCTCCTACCTGCCGATGGCCTGGGTCGGCGATCATCTGTTTTCCCATGCCCAGGCGCTGGTGGCCGGATTCACCATCAACTGTCCCGAGTCGGCCGAGACGGTCATGACCGACCTGCGCGAGATCGGCCCGACTTATTATTTCGCGCCGCCGCGGGTCTTCGAAAGCCTGCTGACTTCGGTGATGATCCGCATGGAGGATGCCGGAAAGGTCAAGCAGAAGCTCTTCCATTACTTCATGGGCGTCGCCAAGCGCTGCGGCGGGGCCATTCTCGACGGCAAGCCGGTGGGCGCCGGCGATCGCCTGCAATACTGGCTCGGCAACGTCCTGATTTACGGGCCGTTGCGCAACGTGCTCGGCATGAGCCGCATCCGCGTGGCCTATACCGCCGGCGCGGCGATCGGTCCCGAACTGTTCAGTTTCTTCCGCTCGATCGGCATCAATCTCAAGCAGCTCTACGGGCAGACCGAAACCTGCGCCTACGTTTGTCTGCAGCCGGACGGTCAGGTCAAGCCGGATACCGTCGGCGCGCCGGCGCCGAGCGTCGAGATCAGGATCGCCGGGAACGGCGAGGTGCTGGTCAGGGGGCCGATGCTGCTCAAGGGTTACTACAAGCGGCCGGATGCCACGGCCGAGTCGATCACTGCCGACGGCTACTTCATGACCGGCGACGCCGGCTTTCTCGACGCCGACGGCCACCTCAAGATCATCGACCGCGCCAAGGATGTCGGCAAGCTTGCCAATGGCGCCATGTTCGCGCCCAACTACATCGAGAACAAGCTCAAGTTCTTTCAGCACATCAAGGAAGCGGTCTGCTTCGGCCACGAGCGCGGCATGGTCTGCGCCTTCATCAACATCGACGTCGGGGCGGTCGGCAACTGGGCCGAGCGCCGTGGCATCGCCTATTCGGGGTATACCGACCTGGCGGGCAAGCCGGAGGTGCTCGACCTGATCCGCGAGTGCGTCGAAAAGGTCAATGCCGATCTCGTCCATGACAGCATGGTCGCCGACTCGCAGATTCACCGCTTCCTCGTGCTGCACAAGGAACTCGACCCGGATGACGATGAACTGACCCGGACACGCAAGGTGCGCCGCAATTTCGTTGCCGAGAAATACGGGGTGCTGATCGACGCGCTGTATGGCGGCAGGAGCAGCCAGTTCATCGAAACCGAGGTCAAGTTCGAGGACGGCCGGCGCGGCAAGGTCTCGGCCGATCTGAAGATCATCGATGCCAAGACCTTCCCGGTCGTGAAGAAGGCGGCCTGAGATGGGCAAGGAGATCGGCGGCGTCATTCTCGACCTGCAGAACATTTCGCTGCGCTTTGGTGGCGTCAAGGCGCTGAGCGATATTTCCTTCGATGTCCGCGAGCATGAAATACGCGCCATCATCGGCCCGAACGGCGCCGGCAAGAGCTCGATGCTGAACGTGATCAACGGGGTCTATCACCCCCAGGAAGGCCGGATCATGTTCCGTGGCGAAGAGCGCACGCAGATGGAACCGCACCTGGCGGCCCGTCACGGAATCTCCCGGACCTTCCAGAACATCGCGCTGTTCAAGGGCATGAGCGTCCTCGACAACATCATGACCGGGCGCACCCTCAAGATGAAGAGCAGCCTGCTGCTGCAGGCGGTCTGGTGGGGTCCGGCGCGCAACGAGGAACTCGAGCACCGGGCCAAGGTCGAGGAGATCATTGACTTTCTCGAAATCCAGCATATCCGCAAGACCCCGGTGGGGCGCCTGCCCTACGGATTGCAGAAGCGCGTCGACCTCGGCCGCGCGCTGGCCATGGAGCCGCAGATCCTGCTGCTCGACGAGCCGATGGCGGGCATGAACGTCGAGGAAAAGCAGGACATGTGCCGGTTCATTCTCGATGTCAACGACCAGTTCGGGACGACCATCGTCCTCATCGAGCACGATATGGGCGTCGTCATGGACATTTCCGACCGCGTCGTCGTTCTCGACTACGGCAGGAAGATCGGCGACGGCGACCCGGATGAAGTTCGTTCCAGCCCCGAGGTCATCAAGGCCTACCTCGGCGCGGGCCATTAAGCGGAGCGCACGATGGCATTCTTTCTCGAAACCCTGATCGGCGGCCTGATGGCCGGCATGCTCTACTCGCTGGTGGCCCTCGGCTTCGTGCTGATTTTCAAGGCGTCCGGCGTCTTCAACTTCGCGCAGGGAGCGATGGTCCTGTTTGCGGCGCTGGCGATGGCGCGCTTTTCCGAATGGATCGACGCGGCGCTCGGCGGCGACAGCCTGGTGCTGGCCAATGTCCTCGCCTTCCTGGCGGCGGGCGTCGTGATGTTCATCGTTGCCTGGGTCATCGAACGCCTGGTGCTGCGCAATCTGGTCAATCAGGAGGGGGCGACCCTGCTGATGGCGACCCTCGGCATCGCCTACGTTCTGGAGGGCATCGGGCAGACGCTCTTCGGCAGCGAGATCTACAAGATCGATGTCGGGATGCCGAAGGATCCGGTCATGATGCTGGAAGGCGTCTTCGAAGGCGGCATCCTGATCAACAAGGAGGATTTCTACGCGGCATTGATCGCCGCCGTTCTGGTGGTCCTGCTCACTCTCTTCTTCCAGAAAACCTCGACCGGCCGCGCCCTGCGCGCCGTCGCCGATGACCACCAGGCGGCGTTGTCGATCGGCATCCCGCTCAACCGTATCTGGGTCATCGTCTGGTGCGTGGCCGGTGTCGTGGCGCTTGTGGCGGGCATCATCTGGGGCTCGAAACTCGGGGTCCAGTTCTCGCTGGCGACGGTGGCGCTGCGTGCGCTGCCGGTCGTCATCCTCGGCGGCCTGACCTCGGTCCCCGGCGCGATTCTTGGCGGCCTGATCATCGGCGTCGGCGAGAAATTGTCCGAGGTGTACCTCGGTCCCTACGTCGGCGGCGGCATCGAGATCTGGTTCGCCTACATGCTGGCCCTCGTCTTCCTGCTGTTCAGGCCGCAGGGCCTGTTCGGCGAGAAGATCATCGACCGCGTGTAATTCAGGAGAAGCGCCGTGATCTACCGCGAAAATGGCCAGTTCAAGACGTCCTACGGGGCTGACCAGCAGATATTTCCGATTGCCCAGGACCGCTATCTGGTTCTGGCGATCATCGCCTTCGCCTTCGTCGGCGTTCCCTTCATCGCCGACGAGTACCTGTTCCGCGCCATCCTGATTCCGTTCCTGATCCTGTCGCTGGCCGCGCTCGGAGTCAATCTGCTGGTCGGCTACTGCGGGCAGATCACGCTGGGCGCTGGCGCCTTCATGGCGATCGGCGCCTATGCCGCCTACAATTTCCTGATCCGCGTTCCGCACATGCCGTTGCTCGGCGCGTTGCTCCTCGGCGGTCTGACGTCCGCCGCCATGGGCATCGTGTTCGGTATTCCCAGCCTGCGGGTGCGCGGCCTCTATCTCGCGGTGGCGACGCTGGCCGCGCAGTTCGTCGCCGACTGGGCCTTCCTGCGCGTCAAGTGGTTCACCAACGACTCGTCGTCCGGTTCCGTGTCGGTGTCCAACTTACAGGTCTTTGGCCTGCCGGTTGAATCACCGGTGGAGAGATACCTCTTCTGCCTGATCCTGCTGGTCGTGTTTGCCCTGGTGGCGAAGAACCTGACCCGTGCCTCGATCGGGCGGCAATGGATGGCGATCCGCGACATGGACGTGGCGGCCGAGGTGATCGGCATCCGGCCGATGTGGGCCAAGCTCTCGGCCTTCGCCGTCAGTTCGTTTTTCGTCGGGGTGGCGGGCGCGCTGTGGGGTTTTGTCCATCTCGGCTCGTGGGAGCCGGCGGCTTTCTCGGTCGACCGCTCGTTCCAGTTGCTGTTCATGGTCATCATCGGCGGCATGGGGTCGATCGTCGGCAGCTTATTCGGCGCCGCTTTCATCGTCATCCTGCCGATCTTCCTGAATCAGTTCCTGCCGGTGTTCGGGGCGCTGTTCGGGGTGACCGTTTCCAGCACGGCGGCTTCGCACGCGGAACTGATCATCTTCGGGGCGCTGATCGTCTTCTTCCTGATCGTCGAGCCCCATGGCCTTGCCCGGCTCTGGGTGACGGCGAAGGAGAAATTGCGCCTCTGGCCGTTCCCGCACTAGCGCCGGCCGGTGAATTTCCTGTGCTGACCGTACCGGCTTCATAACCGACCGCAAGTGCATTATCAATCCACATTCTGGAGGAGACACAAATGAAAATTCGCACGCTTGCCCTGGCCGCTGCCTTGGCCGCCATCGGCATCACCTCGACGGTCACCGCGCCTGCCGCCTTCGCCCAGGCCAAGGAACAGTTCTTCCCTGTGCTGGTCTATCGCACCGGCGCCTACGCCGCCAACGGCAATCCCTGGGCCAACGGGTACGTTGACTACCTGAAGCTGGTCAATGCGCAGGGCGGGGTCAACGGCGTCAAGCTCTCCTTCGAGGAATGCGAATTCGGCTACGCCACCGACCGCGGCGTGGAATGTTACGAACGCCTCAAAGGCAAGGGCGCGACGCTCTTCCAGCCGCTGTCCACCGGCGTGACCTTCGCCCTGACCGACAAGGCGCCGGTCGACAAGATTCCGTTGATCACCGCCGGTTACGGCCGCAGCGAGTCGCAGGATGGCTCCGTGTTCACGTGGAACTATCCGCTGCTCGGTACCTACTGGGTGGCGGCTGACGTGGCGATTCAGCACATCGGAAAGCAGGCCGGCGGTCTCGACAAGCTCAAGGGCAAGAAGATCGCCCTCGTCTACCACGACAGCCCGTTCGGCAAGGAGCCGATCCCGATGCTGCAGGAGCGCGCCAAGATGCACGGCTTCGAGCTGATCCTGCTACCGGTCGCCCATCCGGGCGTCGAACAGAAGGCCACCTGGCTGCAGATCCGCCAGAACCGGCCGGACAACGTGCTGCTCTGGGGTTGGGGCGTGATGAACTCGACCGCGCTCAAGGAGGCGCAGGCCACCGGCTATCCGCGCGAGAAGATGCTCGGCGTCTGGTGGGCCGGCGCCGAACCCGACGTCAAGGATGTCGGCGCCGGGGCCAAGGGCTACAATGCGCTCGCCCTGCAGCACAGCGCCGAACCCAACTCCAAGGTGGTCAAGGACGTACTTGCGCAGTTGCACGCCAAGGGCCAGGGCACGGGACCGAAAGAAGAAGTCGGCCAGGTGCTCTACATGCGCGGGCTGATCTCGGCGATGCTCGGCGTCGAGGGCGTGCGCAAGGCCCAGGAGCGCTTCGGCAAGGGCAAGGTCATGACTGGCGAGCAGGTGCGCTGGGGCCTCGAGAACCTCAACCTCGACCAGAAGACGCTCGATGCCATGGGCTTTGCCGGCGTCATGCGTCCGGTGCAGACGTCTTGCCTCGACCACATGGGCGCATCGTGGGTGCGCGTCCAGACCTGGGATGGCGGCAAGTGGATGCCGGGCAACGACTGGTACCAGGCGGACGACAAGCTTCTGCGCGGCATGGTCCTCAACGCCTCGCGCAAGTATGCCGAGGAGAAGAAGATCACCCCGCGTACGCCCGAGCAGTGCAAGATGTAACGCGAGCCGCCCCGTGCCGCGAGGCGCGGGGCAGCGTTTTCAGGAATCGACATGACTGCCGCCAACATCTTCCTCAACGTCAATAGCGTCGAGGTCATCTACAACCACGTGATCCTGGTGCTCAAGGGCGTCTCCTTCAACGTGCCAGAAGGAAGCATCGTCGCGCTGCTCGGCGGCAACGGGGCGGGCAAGACGACGACGCTGCGCGCGGTCAGCAATCTGCTGCACGGCGAGCGCGGCGAGGTGACCAAGGGGTCGATCGAGCTCAAGGGCGAGCGCGTCGAGGCGCTGACCCCGGCCGATCTGGTAAAGCGCGGGGTGGTCCAGGTGATGGAGGGGCGGCACTGTTTCGGCCACCTGACCATCGAGGAGAACCTGATGACCGGCGCGTACACGCGAACCGACGGCAAGGGCGCCGTCGCGGCGACGCTGGAAAAGGTTTACGACTACTTTCCGCGCCTCAAGACGCGGCGCACCGGCCAGGCCGCCTACACCTCGGGCGGCGAGCAGCAGATGTGCGCGATCGGTCGCGCGCTGATGGCCAACCCGAAGATGGTGCTGCTCGACGAGCCGTCGATGGGCCTGGCGCCGCAGATCGTCGAGGAGGTCTTCGCCATCGTCAAGGACCTCAACCAGCGCGAGAAGGTCACCTTCCTGCTGGCCGAACAGAACACCGGCATCGCCCTGCGCTACGCCGACTTCGGCTACATCCTGGAGAACGGCCGGGTCGTCATGGAAGGCTCAGCCGAGGATCTGCGCAGCAACGAGGACGTCAAGGAGTTCTACCTCGGGCTGTCGTCGGCCGGGCGCAAGTCGTTCAAGGACGTCAAGCATTACCGCCGCCGCAAGCGCTGGCTTTCCTGAGACCGCAGTGCGGCGCGAATAGCGGCGTTGTCGGCCGGCTTGTTTGCATGGAGCAAACGGCGCCGGCCTCCGCCTTGCTCTTCGCGCCTACTTTGCGGCCTCGGCCCTGGTGGTGGCGTGTTGCGGTCGACCGGAAAAAAAGGAGAAAAATGAAATGAGTTATTACGATCCGCTCGAAACCCGCGACCCCGGCGAGCGCGAGGACGACCTGATGGACAAGCTGGCGCGCCAGGTTGCCCACGCCAAGGAAACGACGTCGCACTATTTCCACCTGCTGGCCGGGATCAATCCGTTCGAGGTGGTCACCCGCGATGCGCTGGCGCGCCTGCCGCTGACGCGCAAGCGCGACCTGATGGAACTGCAGAAGAAATCGCCGCCGTTCGGCGGGCTGAATTCGCTGCCGCGGCGCAACGCGAAGCGGGTATTCGCTTCGCCGGGCCCGATCTACGAGATGCAGGGCAAGGATCTCGATCCCTGGCGCATGGCCCGCGTGCTCTATGCCGCCGGTTTCCGCAACGGCGACCTGATCCACAACTGCTTCTCCTACCATTTCACGCCCGGCGCCTTCATTTTCGAGGGCGGGGCGCGCAAGCTGGGCTGTTCGGTGTTCCCCGGCGGCACCGGGCAGACCGAGCAGCAGGTCCAGGCGATCGCCGACCTGCGGCCGGAAGGCTATGTCGGGACGCCGTCGTTCCTGCGCATCATCGTCGAGAAGGCGGAAGAGATCGGCGCCGATGTCAGCTCGCTGAGCAAGGCCTGCGTCTCGGGCGAAGCCTTGCCCGGCGTCACCCGCGAGTGGCTGCGCGAGCGCGGCATCACGGTCCGCCAGTGCTACGCGACCGCCGACATCGGGGCGATTGCCTACGAGACCGAGGCCGAGGAAGGGCTGGTCGTCGAGGAGGAACTGCTGGTCGAGATCGTTCGCCCGGGCACCGGCGATCCGGTCGATCTTGGTGAAGTCGGCGAGGTCGTCGTCACCACTTTCAGCCCGGATTACCCGCTGATCCGTTTCGCCACCGGTGACCTTTCCACCTTCCTGCCCGGCCGTTCGCCCTGCGGGCGCAGCAACGTCCGGCTCAAGGGCTGGATGGGCCGCGCCGATCAGACGACCAAGATCAAGGGCATGTTCGTCCATCCCGAGCAGGTTGCCGACCTGGCTCGGCGCCATCCGGAAATCCATCGCATGCGGCTGGTTGTCGACAATCCCGGCGGCCAGGATCGCATGGTCCTGCATTGCGAGATCGAGGCCGGCAGCGAGGCGCTCGACAAGGCGGTTGCGAACAGTCTGCGCGAAGTCACCAAGCTGCGCGGCGAGGTGGCCTTCTGCGCTCCCGGCGGCCTCGCGAATGACGGGAAGGTGATCGAGGATCGCCGCGTCTATTGATCGGGTTTCGCCGCCGATGCGTTTCCTGCCGATCCTGCTGGCGCTGGCGGCGTCGCTTGCCGCAGCCGGCGACGCCGAACCGCGACCTTCGGCAAGGCTGGTTCTGGCTGATCCCGAGGCGTGGCAGGCAGGTCGCTGCGTGATTTACCGGGAGGTCAATCGCGGCGTGGCGGATGCGTCGTTCTATGTCAGGGGCCGCATCGTCGCCGCTGGCGTGCAGACCCGGCGCCTGTCGCTGTGTCCGCAGGTGGCGGCAAGGGAGATCGAGAACTACACGCGCGAGCAATTCAACCGCCTGCTGCTGGCCCATCCCTGCGTGTCATCCGAAAATGACGCGCGCGACGTACAGTCGGGAGTCGTCCGCCTGCGCGTCGAGCACTGGGAAACGCCGCATGCACGGCGCGCCGCCAGCGCGGGGCGGCTCTATCGCGGCATGTTCATCGACACCCATCTGAAAGAAGGCATGGAAATCGAACTCGAAGCCGACCTGCTCGGAAGTTGCGAAGAATGAGCCGCCCCGGGCCGCTCGCCGGCATCCGTGTTCTCGATCTGACCCGGCTCCTGCCGGGGCCGGTCGCCACGCTGCATCTGGCCGATCTCGGGGCGGAGGTCATCAAGATCGAGGATCCGCAGGTCGGCGACTACGCGCGCACGCTCGGCACCGGCCAGGGCGCGGACAGCGCCTATTTCCGGATGATCAACCGCAACAAGCGGGGCCTGCGGCTCGACCTCAAGCAGCCGGAGGGCGTCGAAGTCTTCAAGCGCCTCGCCAGCGCCGCCGACGTGATCGTCGAGAGTTTCCGGCCGGGGGTCATGGACAAGCTCGGGGTCGGCTATGCCGTGATCGCCGCGCTCAACCCGAGGATGGCTTACTGCTCGATCAGCGGCTACGGGCAGGACGGTCCGTACAAGGATCTGGCCGGCCACGACATCAACTACCTCGGTTACGCCGGGGTCCTCGACCAGATCGGCTGCGCAGGCGGCGACCCGGCCATCCCGAATTTCCAGATCGCCGACCTGCTCGGCGGCGCGCTGACCGCCGCGTTCGGCATTCTGGCGGTGGTGGCCGAAGCGCAGCGCACCGGCAAGGGGCGCCATGTCGACGTGTCGATGACCGACAGCGTTCTCGCGCACACCTATTTCACCATGCTGCGCCTGAATGACAGCGGCCACTCGCTGCCGCGCGGCGCCGACCTGCTCTCCGGCGGTCTGCCCTGCTACGGCGCCTATCGCTGCGCCGACGGCCGGCACATGGCGGTCGGCGCGCTCGAAGGCAAGTTCTGGAAAATCTGCTGCGAGGTTCTCGACCGCCCGGAATGGGTCGGACGGCAATGGGACGCCAGCCTGCGCTCCGAGGTGGCGGCGGTCTTCGCATCGCGACCGCGAGACGGGTGGGCGCAGCTGTTTGCCGCGGTCGACTGCTGCGTAACGCCGATTCTGACCCCCGAGGAAGCGCTGGAGAACGAGCAGATCGTGGCGCGCGGCATGGTGCTGCGGGAAGACGGCCTGACCCAGTTCGCCCCGCCGCTGAAGATGTCCGGCTTCGAATTCACGATCCGCCAGCCAGCCCCCGCGGCAGGCCAGGACAACGCGGCAATACTCGCCGCTGCCGGCTACAGCCCCGGCGAAATTGAACGGCTCGCCGCCAGCGGGGCACTCGGCTGAGCGGGTTGGCGCGCTGGTGCGCGGCGAGTCGCCTTATGATCAATTGTCAAAACAGCCGCAGCGTCTATTGGTCATGGCCCTTTTTGCTGTGGCTGTTGCGGGCGCAGGAATCGCTGCATTGCTCGGGGCCGTTTATTCCATTGACCTCATCAGTCAGGCGATGGGTAAATGACTTCTAACACTACGCTCCAGCGGACCGTCAATAAGCTGCGCTTTTTGCCGTCCGCCGAGCTCGACGCCTTAGCCCGCAGAGAGTGCGACCGCGATGTCTGGAAACGCCCGTAACAACTTACCGTCCATCGTCACAAGCTTCGTGTCCAATTTCATCGCTAGCGCGACAAACTCGCAGTCATATGCTGAACATTCGCTATCGCGCACCAGTTCCAAGACGCTGAGTGAGTCCACTTCGTATTCGGCTCCAGCGAGCAAATCTTCCGCCTCACACTGGAGGCTATGCGCTTGCTGGAACGTCAGGCTTCCGCGCCTAAGGTACCCGGCCAGGATGTTTCGAAATTCACTTCGCCACAGAACCGGCGCAGCCCAATTGGGGTCGTGTTCGAGCAGGACTTCCGCGGCCGCGGTGTACTCGCAGGGCAGATACAAATACGCCAGTACGTTCGAGTCCACGACAATCATGGACGTCCCTGCCTTTTCATGGCGTCAATGTCGCGTGCTCGGAACTTCGTTGTGCTCAACCCCGCCCTTAGCTGGCGCGCCCGTGCAAGCCGTTCGCTGGGAGCTATCTTGGTCGGCGTAAGCACGGTCTCAAGGCACACAATCGCCTCACTGTTGAGGCTGCGACGGTGCGCTTCCGCTGCAACCTTTAGGCGTTCATATACCTCGTCCGGAATGTTCTTCAACGTCAGCGTTGTAGGCATGGCTTTCTCCAACCATAATGGCACCATAACGGTTCCAGTATACAGTCTGCCGCCCAGCTTGCCAATCTGGGCTAACCCGGCGGTGCAGGGGACGCTACGCGATAAAGCCGCGCCGCGCCCCTGAACTCAAACGTTAAACGTCCGCTTCTTTCTCAACTCGGCAATTTTCGCTTGGGTCGTTCATGCCACTCAGCCCTTGACCCGCCCGAACAGCCCTCTTACCGCTTCCTGCAAATCCGCCGGCAGGACGACGACCTTGGCGTTTTCCTTTTCGCCCATGCGTTCCAGCGCGGCGATGTATTTCTCGCCGAGCAGGTAGGACATCGGGCCGGTCTGGTCGCCGATGGCGGCGGTGACGCGGCGGATCGCCTCGGCCGAGGCTTCGGCCAGCATGACCTGGGCGTTGGCGTCGCGCTTGGCCGATTCGAGCCGCGCCTCGGCTTCGAGAATCGCCGACTGCTTGGCGCCCTCGGCGCGGGTGACGACGGCCTTGCGCTCGCGCTCGGCGGCGGCCTGCAGTTCCATCGCCTTCTGCATCGACGGTGACGGCTTGATGTCCTGGATCTCGACCGACTTGACGGTCAGGCCCCAGTCGACCGCCTCGTCGGCGATGCTTTCGCGCAGCCGGGCCTTGATCTTGTCGCGTGACGAGAGCGCCTCGTCGAGTTCCATTTCGCCGACGATCGAGCGCAGCGTGGTCATGATCAGGTTGCGGATCGCCTCGGAAAAGTCGGTCACGCCATAGACCGCCTTGACCGGATCGGTGACCTTGATGAAGGCGATGGCGTTGGTCAGGATCACCGCGTTGTCGCGGGTGATGACTTCCTGTTCATGGACGTCGAGGATGATGTCCTTGGTCACCATCTGGTAGGCCACCTTGTCGAGATAGGGAATGACGATGTTGAGGCCGGGCTTCAGCGTGCCGTGATACTTGCCGAGGCGCTCGACGATCCATTCCATGCCCTGCGGCACCATGCGCACGCCCTTGGCGACGGTCACGGCGACAAAGACCAGCAGGGCCAGCACGACGACGAATCCAGCGCTCATTTCCATTTCTCCGACCTTTTCAAGCCTTGCCAACCTTCAGATAACTGCCTTCCACCGCCACCACCCGGACGCGCTCGCCGGCGGCAAGCGCCGCGTCGGCAAGGCAGACCCATTCCTCGGAGCCGAGCAGCGGGCGCTGAAAGCGCACCCTGCCGCGCGCGAAGGGGGCGACGGCGCTGACCAGCACGCCGATCTCGCCGATGACCTCGCCATCGGCCGTGCCGACGCGCGTCTTGAAGAAGCTCCGCTTGAAGACACGGAACCACAGCACGACCATGGCCAGCGAGGCCACCGTCCACAGGGCCAGTTGTGCGGTCAGCGAGAGTTGCGGCAGGGCCAGCATCAGCAGGCCGACGAGGACGGCGCCGAGCCCGAACCAGACGATGAAGAAAGACGGAATCGCCAGTTCGGCCAGGATCAGGGCGATGCCGCCGACCACCCAGGTCCACCATTCGGGATTCATTTGCGTTTCCTCATGGGCCGGAGTATTTCGGGTTTGCCTGGCGAGGTCAAGCCGGCCTGCCGTTCACCCGTTTGGTCAGGCGTCCGGCAGGCCATAGAATGCGCCGATGCATACCGCGCTGCTGCTGCTCCCCGACTTCGCCCTGATCCTGCTCGGGGCCGCCATCCGGCGCTGGATGCACCTTGGCGATCACTTCTGGAACGGCGTCGAGAAGCTGGTCTATTTCATCCTGTTCCCGGCGCTGCTGATCAACGCCATCGTCAAGACCCGCCTCGACCTCGGGGCGGCGCTGCCGCTGCTGGCCACGGCCTTCGCCGCGATGGCCGGCGGCATGCTGCTCGGCCTGCTGCCGAAATGGGCCGTCAGGCTGCCGCCGCTGTCGTTCGCTTCCGTATTCCAGTGCGGCTACCGTTTCAACTCGTACATCGGACTGGCGGTGGCCGGCATGCTGTTCGGCGCGCCGGGAATCGCCACGATGGGGCTGATCGTCGGCGCCGCGGTGCCGCTGGCCAACCTCGTGTCGGTGTGGATGCTCGCGCGCCACGGCGAGGCCGGACTGTGGCGGGAAGTGGCGCGCAACCCGCTGATCTGGGGAACGGCGGCCGGCTTCACCCTCAACCTCGCGGGCTTCGCGCCGCCGCCGCCGCTGCAGGCGTTTCTCGGACGCCTCGCCGACGCGTCGATCGCCCTCGGCCTGATCACCGTCGGCGCCGCCCTGCGCCTGGAAGGAATGCCGGGGGTGCGCGGCGTCTCGCTCTGGTTGCTGGCGGTCAAGCTGCTGGCGTTGCCGTTGCTCGCCGCGGTCGTCGGCCGGCTGCTGGGGCTGCAAGGGCTGAACTATCAGGTCGTCGTGCTGTTTGCCGCACTGCCGACGGCCTCGTCGGCCTATATTCTGGCGACCCGCATGGGCGGCGACGGGCGCAGCGTCGCCTGGCTGATTTCGGCGACGACGCTCGGATCGATGCTGACGCTGCCGCTGTGGGCGGCGTGGCTGATGCGCTAGGGGGTGTTGCCAGGCTTTGCGGCAGGCGCTTCCGCATGGGCCGCCTGGACCGCCGCCGCAGCCTGCTGCATCTGGTCGCGCATCTGCTGCATCATCTGCCAGGGCCACAGCGCGGCGCCGGAAAACGCGTTCAATTCCGGGTCGACCGCAACCGGCGCCGGCGTGGCTTCCGGATTCATCGCCTTGGCGGTGTCGGTGGCGAGCTGGCCCATGGCCTGGACGGCGCCGAGCGTGGTCCGCTGCATTTCGAGTCCCTGGATGGTCATCTGCAGCATCGACAGATTCATGCGCAGCCAGCCTTCGACCGCCTTCATGTCCTTGATCCGCTTGTCCAGTTCATCGACGTCGAAGGTCGGCGTCACCATGCCCGGCAGCGATATGCCCATGCCGCTCCACATGTTGCGCACGAAGGCCAGCGGGTCAATCGGGTTCGGGGTATCGGTGGACATGTCTCTCTCCTTGGCATGGGTTTTCGGGCATCTTAAACCACTTCGCTGGCGCAGGTGATAAATTTGCACATGATGACTGACAGGGGGCGGCATGCTCAAGCTTCTGGTGATTGAAGACCACACGCTGGTCCGCGAGGGCTTGGTGAACCTGCTGGCGCAGGTGGAGGACGGGATCATCGTCGCCGACCGGCCGGATTTCGAATCGGCGCTCGCGCTCCTCGACGACGAGGACGAGGTCGACCTGATCCTGCTCGATCTTGCCTTGCCGGGAATCGACGGCTTCGCCGGCCTCGACATCCTGCGCCGGCGCTATCCGGCAATCCCGGTCGCTGTCGTTTCGGCCTTCGACGATCTGCCGACCATCACCCGCGTGATGAATCTCGGTGCTTCCGGGTTCATCCCGAAATCGTTCTCCGGCGTCCAGTTGCTCGGCGCGGTGCGCCAGGTCCTGGCCGGCGAGATATTCCGCCCGCAGGGCGCCGGCAAGGGGGGGCAGCTCGATGGCGCCGTGGCGCTGGCGCCGCCGGGCGGCGGCGGGGGGGTCGGTCCGGCGGAGATCGGACTGACCGAGCGTCAGGCGCAGGTACTGGCGCTGCTGGCGCAAGGCCTTTCCAATCGCGAGATCGCCGCGCGCCTCGAGCTTTCCGAGGGCACCGTCAAGATCCACGTGACGGCGATCCTCAAGGCGCTCGGCGTCGCCAGCCGCACCCAGGCGCTGGTCGCCGTGACGCGCTACGGGATCGACCTCGGCACACCATTCTGAAGCTGGCCGAGGAGCAGCGCCCGGAACTTCGCGGGCCGGACGGGCAGTGAAAGCAGGCGGGAATCGTCCGGCAGGGGAGACTCGTGGCCATCGTCGAGCGCGATGATCGGCGCGCCTGTCGGATCCGCCGCCCGCACCCGCGCCGCGAGGCTGGCCAGCGTGACGATGATCCGCGGCCGGCGGCTTTCCGGCGCCGGGCCGCCAGCCGTTGCATCGTGGCTGATCGCATGGCGCCAGTTTCTGGCCAATTCCATGCACGCCCGCAGGTCGCCGCTGTCGCCGACGAAATGGATGATCACACCGCTTTGCGCCGGCTCGGCAGGCTCGGCCGCGACCGTGGGTAGGCCCATTCTGATCAGCAGGCTGAAGGTGCTGCCGCGGCCGATTGCCGAGCGCACGCCCACCGCGATGCCCAAGGCCCGCGCCAGGCGGGCGACGATGGCGAGACCGAGGCCCAGTCCCTGCTGCGGCTGGCGGGCCGGGTTGCCAACCTGGTAGAACTCGCCGAAGATGACGTCGTGATGGTCGCTGGCGATGCCGCAGCCATTGTCGCGCACCTCGATCAGCGCATTCCCGCCGCGTCGGCGCACGCCGACAAAGACCCGGCCGCCGGGAGCGGTATAGCGCAGCGCGTTGGCGATCAGGTTGGAGAGGATGCGTTCGAGCAGCGCGGAATCGGATTCAACCCAAAGCCCGGTCGGCCTGAAAACGAGGGTTTGCTGGCGGTCGACCGCAACACCGCGGAACGACGAAGCCAGGCGCTCGAGCAGGGGGTTTACCGCGAAGGCGCGGATGTCGGTTCCGATTCCGGCAACGTCCAGGCGCGAAATGTCGAGCAGCGAATCGAACAACTCGCGCAGCATGTCGGTCGAGGTGGAGATCTGCCTGGACAGACGGGGCAGTTCGCTGCCATTGCCGGCCTCGACCTGGCGCTGCAGGTCGGCGGCGAACAGCATCAGCGCGTGCAGCGGCTGCCGCAGATCGTGGCTGGCCGCGGCCAGGAAGCGGCTCTTGGCGTGGCTGGCCTGTTCGGCCTGGTCCTTCTGCAGCGACAGTTCGGCGGTGGCGGCCTGCACCCGCTCCGCCAGCTGGTTGCGGCCGGCCGCCAGTTCCTTGGTCAGCGCCTGCATGTCGCGAACCTGGTGGCGCAGCAGCAGCCCGCCGGCCAGCAGGATCAGGATGACGATGCCGGCGAGTGTTCCCACCTGTGTTGCATGGCTGCGCCACGAAGCCAGCACGCTGGATTCGGGAAGGACGGTGAGCACGCGCAGGTCGGCGAAGTCCGGAACCGGCGACAGCGAAGCGATCAGTCCGTTGCCGCGGGCGACGCCGGATGCGGGCAACCAGTCGCGCAGTCGGCCGTCATGGAGAACATCGGTCGCGAGGGCGCCGAGAATCGGCGATTGCCTGCTGAGGTCGGCCGGCCGGCAGGAGGCGACGACCTGCCCGCGGGCGTTGATGATGACCGACTCGAAGTCGTCGGCCAGGCGGCTGGACCAGCAATGGTCGGAAAAATAGCCGGGCTCGATGGCGGCGATGACGATGCCGGCGAAGTTGCCCCCGCCATCGTCGATGCGCCGTGCCAGAGCATAGGTGTAGCGGCCCGAATTGCGTCCGATGATCGGGCCGAAGCCGATCGCCGGGCTTCCCTGCTCGAGCGCGGTGAAATAGGGCCGGTCACGAAAATTGACGCGCGGCGGCGGGAAATAGGTCGAGATGAAGCGTTGCCCGCCGTCACGGTCGGCGATGACCAGGTCGCGCAACTGGGGCAGGGAGCGGGTATGGCGCTGGGCGACGTAGGTCCAGCCGCGGCTGGCTTCCCAGCTTGGCCAGTCCTGATGATTGCTCGACAGGTCGCTCGCGATCTCGCTCAGCAGGACGTTCAGCGCCCCATAGCTGCGCGCCGTGTGTTCGCCGAGCATCGTTCCGAATTGTTCGGTCCGCGCGGCGCCGAGCGCCAGTTCGCGCTCACGGGAGAGGATGAGGTCGCCGCCGACGAAGGCCAGCACGGCGAGCGTGCTCGCCAGCGCAACGATCAGGGCCAGCAGGTCGGGGCGGCGGCGGATCATCCCGGCGCCGGATAGAATAGCCACGCCAGCGGCATGGCCGCCGCGTGAACGATGCGCCACGGCCACGGTTGCCGGGAGAGCGTGGCGAAGGCGAAAGCGACGCCGCCGATGGCGAGACAGGTTTCCCGCCACGGCATGGCCCTGGCTGTCCAGCCGAAGTAAGGCCAGGCCAGCGACAGCACGAGGATGACGGCCGCCCCTTGCGGGGCCAGTTGGCGATAGGGGGTTGGGAGCATGACGGTATTCTATGCCATCAGCGCTCGGGCAAGACCTTTCCCGGGTTGAGCAGGTTGTGCGGATCGAGTGCGATTTTCAGCGCCCGCATGGCGTCGACCGCAACCGCGCCGTGTTCGGGCGCCAGATACTTGCGCTTGCCGAGTCCGATGCCGTGCTCGCCGGTGCACGTTCCTTCCATCGCGATCGCGCGTTCGACCACGCGTTCGCTGATCCAGGCCGCTTCCGCCATGTCCCGCGGGTTGTCGCGGTCGACCAGCACGACGAGGTGGAAATTGCCGTCGCCGACGTGACCGAAGAGGGCGATCGGGATGCTTACCCGCGCGATGTCGGTCTGCGTTGCGGCGATGCATTCGGCGAGGTGCGAGATCGGCACGCAGACGTCGGTGGGGAAGCAGCGGCAGCCGGGTTTGAGCTGCAGACAGGCGAAATAGGCGTCGTGCCGCGCCTGCCACAGGCGGCTGCGGTCTTCCGGGCGCGTCGCCCATTCGAAGTTGGCGCCGCCCAGCTCGGCGGCGATCGCCTGCACCGTCTCGGCCTGTTCGGCGACGCCGGCCGGGCTGCCGTGGAATTCGAAAAACAGGGTCGGCGCCTCGGCCAGCGTCGTCTTGCTGAAGCGGTTGATCGCCCGCAGCGACAGCGCGTCGAGCAGCTCGATGCGCGCCACCGGGACGCCGAGCTGGATGGCCTGGATCACCGTCCGCACGGCTGCCGCGATGCTCGGGAAGGTGCAGACCGCCGCCGAAATGGCCTCGGGGATCGGGTAGAGCCTGACCGTCAGCTCGGTCATGATGCCGAGCGTGCCTTCCGAGCCGACCAGCAGGCGGGTCAGGTCGTAGCCGGCAGACGACTTGCGGGCGCGGCCGCCGGTCTTCATGACGCGGCCGTCGGCGAGAACCGTCGTCGTCGCCAGCACGTTGTCCTTCATCGTTCCGTAGCGCACCGCGTTGGTTCCCGAGGCGCGGGTCGCCGCCATGCCGCCGAGGGTCGCGTCGGCGCCGGGGTCGATCGGGAAGAACAGCCCGCTGCCCTTGAGCGCGTCGTTCAACTGCCTGCGCGTGACGCCGGCCTCGACCACGGCGTCGCCGTCGTCGGCGTGGATGGCGAC
>CAZKSD010000021.1:0-19074 GCA_964555315.1 uncultured Dechloromonas sp. | reverse complement strand
CCCGGGATCCGACCCTGCTCGCCGGCATCGTCGTCGGCGTGCGCACGCAGATGACCCGCAGCGGCAAGATGCTGTTCGTGCAGATTGACGATGGCACGGCAATGGTTGAAGTCAAAATATTCAACGAACTGTTCGAGGCGGAGCGCGCCAAGATCGTCACCGACGAGGTGCTGATCGTCGAAGGCAAGGTCGCTTCCGACGAGTTTACCGGCGGCATTCGTGTCACCGCCGAGAAGCTGATGACCATCGGCGAGGCGCGCGCCCGCTTCGCCAGGCATCTGTTGCTGCGGCTGAACGGCGGCTCGGACGCGCACAAGCTGAAGTCGCTGCTGGCGCCGTTCGCACCCGGTCAGGCGCAGGTGCGGGTCAACTACCGCAACGAAAAGGCCGAGTGCGAAATCGTTCTCGGCGACGCAGTGCGCGTGCGCCTCGACGATACGCTGCTCGACGCCCTGAACGGCTGGCTACAGTCGGAGAACGTCGAGATCGTTTACCACTGAGCGGTCCCACATTCGAGACGACGCTACTTGACCAGTCCATGAATCGCCAGGATCACCACCAGGAACATCGCCTGCCATTTCACCCACGACAACGAGACCAAACCGAGTGACGTCTTGGCAGCGCTTTCACGCGACGTGACTGCGGCGCGGCCGGTGTCGTCTGCCAGCGTAAGAACACCGAACTGGTGCACTGTGTCATCGCCGAGCGCGATGCCACGCTCGCCGTGCGGGTGAACACGATCAGCAACGAGATCGACCACCGACGATCCGTATGCCGCCAACCAGATTCCGGATACTTGGTGTGGTGAGCGGTGAACTGCGGCGCTGAGGGTTGGAATGACGCGAAAGTCGTCGTCGACCTCCAGTGGCCGGGCAGCGAGGAAGGCGAAGTGACCAAGCGGCGGGTGGTTTTGGGGGAGTCGGGGGGCTGAGTACGGCCAATTGCGGCTATAGAAGCCTTGAAAAACTGGCCAGCACTAACGGCAGGTTACTAATCAGATACCTGCCGCTCGCCATTGCCAGATGCCAGGCTGTTGGTCGGCCGAGGCCGACCTTGGGTCTGCGGTCGGACTCGGGCGGCAATGCGCCGGTTACCCGCCGCTCGCTGCTGATGGACGGGAATTCCTGCAACCTGGCCTGTGCGGCAATCCACCAATTGCAGATTGAGTCCGCTATGGACTGCAATGCAGCCCACTGTATGTCTATAGAACTCTTGGCGATTCAGTTTTTGCCCTTTTTTGGCGAGGACGAGGTTCGGTCAATGGCTTTCCAAACCTGCTCAAGCAAGGCCAGAGTCTCAGGTGAGTTTTCTCCGGCACGAGTTGCGTAAAGAGCGATGACCAGATGTTTGTCAAAATCGATGTACAGACTTGTCCCATGGGCTCCAATCAAAGCTACACGATTCCGAGGTCCGCCCAAATGTACGAAGCCATAGCGCCACTCACTACCCTTGGAAAGTCCCTCGATTTCCGACGAACGCACGCCTGTGGAGGCGACCAGAGTCTCGATAAACCAAGCAGGAATCTTGGCGCGGCTGCGACTGCTGCGAGCCTCGACAAGCAGTTGTCCCAGTCTCGAGAAATCCCTCAAGGACAAACCCAGTCCAGACGCTAATTCGACGCCCAACGAATCACTTGCCCACAGCATAGCGTGCTCTATATGGGTCCGGCTAAACAGTTGTTTGCAGAACAGCTGGGAAAGGGTCATTGCGTTACTCTCTGCCAATGCCCAGGCTAACAAGTCGTCATCCGGTGAGCCGCCGAATACCGGTGCGGCCTTCTCACTCAATGATCGATCCCATCGTCCTGGGTGAGATAGCCAGGCGCGAATATTGTTACCCGTCGGGTTCGTGATCCAGCCGCTGGCCTGGCGCCAAGCGTCAAGTTCTTCCGGTGTCCAAGCCAAGTGCTCCTCGTTTTCCAGCAAACGCTGTATCGACACTTTGCGCAGACCCGTTGAAGCGGCCAAGCGGGGAAGATATCGAATGACGGACTTGTCGGCGGACAGCTTGCCCTGGCTGACACTCATTGCCCCAAGCAAGTTGAGCAAAGGACGAGTTGCATCGCCCAGGAGCCTGGGTTTGTCAGGCGCCAGACCATTGCGATAGCGTTCTGCCACGATCCGGCCGTTACGCAGGACGACGAGGCCGTCTGCATAGAGACGACTATCGAGTAGAAATCCGAGGTTGCGCCGACTGTCATCAAGGGGGTCAACAACCTGGAAATCATCAACTGGGCTCTGCTTCGCAGGCTCGCGTTGACGTTCGCCAGAAGGGGCCAGGCGCCAAGTGGGCATGAATACGTCGCTGGCCTGCAGAGTAACGCGCTGGTTTTCAATGGCCAACCAGTTGCGCTTGTCGATCCAGGCGCCTAGTTTTTGCGCGCCGACCGGGAACTGCTCGAACTGACAGGTCGAATCCGCCGCCAATGCGCCTCTGGCAACAAGTATTGACAGCAAGGCAACCGGCAATAGGCGGATCATCTTCTCTTCTCCGGGGTCGGATTGTTTTTCCCCATTAACCGTTCGCTGGCCTCGCGCACTACATCGTTCAAATTTCCATGTAGCATTTCTCTGGCCCGCAGCCAGGCTGCATCGCCCGCATTCCCGGCAACCCTCTGCTTGAGCGGGTTCAGCCAGTGTGCGCAGCCCAATTCCATGGCATCCATCGAGATCTCTTCCAGCAAGTCCATCAGGGTTTGCTTCAACGGGGTTTGGCTTAAAGCCACCGGATCGCAAACCATCGCCTCCAGACCGTACCGACAGGCCTGGAATTTGTTGTATCGGGCAACGTGGCCTTGCTTGGCGGTATGCAATGGCGGACGGGTACGCAACAACCAGCGGGCAAGGGATTGAGCCAGGGCCGCCAGCGAGGCTGCCTGCTCGATGGTCAGCGGCGTATCGCAGACCCGTATTTCAACGGTGCCGAATTCCGGCTTCGGGCGGACATCCCAATACAGATCCTTGATGCCCTGCGCGATGCCGCAGGCTTGCAAGAAGGCAAAGTGTTCTGTGAACTCCTGCCAACTGCCCAGCGGCGGGCACTGTCCGCTCAGCGGAAAGGCCGAAACTGCATTTAGCCGGGCCGACTGGTAGAAGCTGTCCACCCCGTCGACAAAGGGGGACGAGGCGGACAGGGCAATGAGGACCGGCACATAAATGCCGAGCGCCTGAGTCAGCCAGATGGCCTCGTCGGCCGAGGTGCAGCCGACATGAATGTGCTGGCCGAAGACGGTAAATTGCTTCGCCAGATAACCGTACCGCTGGTAAAGCTCGTTAAAGCGGTCGCCGGGGCAAATGCGCCGCTCCGGCCAATGATGGAAAGGGTGCGTCCCACCACCGCAGACCCCAATGTTGTCGCGCTCGCAATGCTGGCGCAGGGTGTCACGCAGGCCGCCAAGGTCGCCTGCAATGCCATCGACGGTCGACCGCGCCAAGGTGCTGATTTCGATCATGCTTTCGGTGATTTCCAGCTTGATCTCACCGAAACGTTCGTCGTAATCGAGGCTCCCAAGGAGGTCGGTGGCACCCCGCGTCAGGTCGAAGTCGCGCTTCGAGACCAGTTGTAGTTCGAGTTCGACACCCAGAGACAAAGCGGCGCTGTCCTTGAATTCACCCAGTGGTTTGATCGTCATGCAATGCCTCCTCGACTGCTCTCGCCGCTCTCGCACTCGCCCGAACGGTGCAGTGCCAATCGGCATATCGCCGGGCCGACGAGTTCCATCATGGCGGCAGCGAACAGAGGCAACGTCAGCGCTGAACGCCCGACTTCAGGATACAAACTGGCAATTTCGTAGGCCATGAATACGGCCGTGGCCGACAGCGGCTGGATACCCATGCCGACCAGCAGGCGTTTGGGCAAGGGCAGGCTGCCTCCGGACCAGGCCATCGCCCCGGCTTTGGCTGCAGCACGCACCAGCAGCAGACCGAGCGCCTGCAGGCCCGCCAGCCAAGTAAAATCCTGCCATGGCAAGGAAGCGCCGACGATGACAAAAAGGACAATAGCGAGTAGCCAATGACCTTCGGGCAACTCGGTGTATCGCAGGGTCTGTTGACGGTCACGCGAAGCCAGTAGAACGCCCATCAGGAAGAGAGTCAAAAAGACCGGCACAGCGAGCATGCGCGCGATGCCAACGGCCAGCAGGGAACAAGCGATCAATACGAACACCTGAGCCAACGAACCTTTCGGCAAGGTTCTTGCAATGCGCAGCGCCAGCCAAGTGCCGATGCTGCCGACCAGCAGAGCACCGACGACCACCCAAAGTGGATGGACAATGGCATTCAGCCAGTCGTCGCTCAGTTCGGCGTGAACGATGCCGAGCACCAAAGCAAAGGCGAAAAAGGACGCGGCGGAACTGATCGCTGTATGCAGGATGATGCGTTCGGTCACCTGTCCCTGAGCCTTAGCTTCCTCAATGGTCAGCAAGACGACAGCCGGGGCCGAGGCCATGGTCACGGCCGCCGTGGCAGCCGCCCAGGCGGGCGTCAGGCCAACCAGCCATAGGGCGAAAAGGAAGATCAAGGCAATCGACAGCGTAATGTCGGCCAGGGTGCTGCGCAACAGTTCCGGGTTGCGGCGCAGCCAACCCAGGTCGAGACGCCGACCGACCTCCATCATCAGCAAACCGAGGGCCGCATCTGCAATCGGTCGTGCCTGCGCCAAGGCCTCGATGCTGATCCAGCCGAGTGCGGATGGGCCGAACAGGATGCCAGCCAACACATAGCCGATGACCTTGGGCCACCGGGCATGGGAGTGGAGCCATTCGCCGATGAGCAGGCCGACGACCAGCAAGAGGCTGAACAGGGCAAGCGAATCAATGGTTTCCGGGAACGGCGGCAGGAAAAACAGGCGTTCGATCAGGTTTTCCCAAACGGACCGCAACAGAGAAATAATCCTGTCGATCAAGCTGCGCCCTCTGCTGCAGTCAACGGCAGAAATCGATCAAAAATCACCATCGCCATCCTCGCGCCGCACTCAAGAATTCATCAAGAATTGGATTGCAGTCCAGTAAATCTGTGCTTCCTGGTGGGTGAAACTCGGGGTGCCACTGCAGCCCGAGCACATAGGGCTTGCCTTCAAGACGGATCGCTTCGAGCAGGCCATCTTCCGCACTGCGCGCCTCGACGCGCAGCCCCTTGCCCAGAGCCTTGATGGCTTGGTGATGAATCGAAATCACCTTGCTGCTGCCCTGCTCGGGATACAGCTTGCCCAGGCCGCTGCCGGTATTCCACTTGATGTTGTGGGCGTGCTTGTCGTAGCCCGATACTCAAAGGGCGTCTGCTCATGATGTACCTCCATTGTTTTCTGCTGGAACTTCGCATTTGGCCGAGGGGCGTAGTCGAGTCGCTTCGCCAAATCCCTTGATTGCCGTTTGAGTAGCCAGCGGGCCAAGCAATTGCATTAGCAGGATAGTTGCCATCAACATGCCGACCAATTCTGCGTCCATCCCGCCGTAGAGCATCTGGGTGTTGACCAAAAGTACCAGCGCGATGCTCGACATCGGTTGTAATCCGACACTCAGCAAAATGCCCTCTCGGGCTGTCAGGCCAATGCTTTTGCGTGCAAGCAGTATGGGCAGCATCTGCCCGGTCAGCCTTGCTACCGCAATCAGAATCGCGTCCAGCCAGTAGTCACGAAGATGGGCAATATCCAGTGCAGCCCCAGCAAACACGAAAGTGATGACCAGAAATACACGGGCGTCATTGGCAATTCGAAGGGCGACAACTTTACGCTCACGGTCAATGGTACTTACCAGGATGCCAAAGATCAGCATGGGAAGAAATACCGAGACTTCGAGATAAATCGCGGTACCGACGCCCAGCACGATGGTTCCCAGAATCAGAAGGTGCTGGTGTTCAGCTTGCTTTTCCAGCCTGTCGGCCCCCAGTAGTACCAATCCGGCACAGGCCCCACCCAGAACGATCGAGCCGATGATGCTTCCTAACGCACTGCGTACTCGTGCGAACCCACTCGTCGGCTCGCTGTCGATCAAGAACGGGACAAGAAACACTACCGCCGCAAAAGCAATAGCACCGTTGATTGCTACCATCGTGTAAAGCAAGCCGGTACGTTCCCCTTTGGCTCCTATATCGCTACAGGTGGCAATGGTGATGGCAGGGGAAGTGGCAGTACAAAGCGCTGCCGCAAACACCGCGGAACCTGCTGAAAAACCCCAGTACAGTAACAATAGCAATACCAGCAAGCCCGCCGTTAGCGAAAGGGCACAGCCAGCGAGCAATCGTTTGTGTCGGGTCTCCAAGGGGTTGCGCGGAACCAGGTAGCCCAGTTCGAAGAGAATCAACCCAAGCGCCAGATCGATGAAAAGCTGTGCCGATTCAATGTGCAAAAGCGTTACCCAATTCAGTCCGCTCTGGCCGACCAGCAAGCCAAAAAGCACATAGCCGGTCGTTCGTGGCAAGGCACAAAGTCTTCTCGAAACTTCGCCAGCCACTAACCCGCCAAGCAACACCAAGCCTAAGAGTTGAATCGAGTTGAACATATAAAAAGGGGCAAGCCTACACCTAGAAAGCCCTTGTCGAAAGGCATCCAATGAGATCATGAAAGTACATGGATTTGCAATATAATTCACAATCGACTTTTCGTCCGTGAGGTTCCCTTTGTCGAACACCGATGACCGTTCCAGTGCGCTCACGATAGATGTCCTGCGCCAATTTCGTGTGATCTTCGGATCAATGCGCCAATACTTTCGTTTAGTCGAGGAGCGTTGCGGGTTGCCTGCCTCCCAGATGTGGGCCTTGCAGGAGGTGTGCCGCACTGAAGGCATTGGAATCAATGACATTGCCTTACGAATGGGGATTCACCAATCGACCGCCAGTTTATTGGTCGAAAAGCTGGTTTCGGCAGGTATGGTTTCGAAGTTTCGCCTGGACGACGATCAGCGAAGGGTCTGCCTGCGGCTTGAGTCGGCAGGACAGAAAGCGCTCTCCAGCCTTCCGGGACCAGCCGAAGGCACCCTCCCGGCAGCTCTATCGGCGTTGCCAGAGGTCGTCCTAAAAATATTGAACATCAATCTTGATGCCTTGATTTGCGAGTTGCCGTCCGGAGAAAAGAGTTTTGCAGGAACCCCGCTGGCGGAGATGGTAGGCAGGTCCAAGCCATGAATTATCGGATGGCGGAAAAGGTTATGCATCGCTGGTGCGATCAGCCGAGCCGTGAGCCAAACCGATTCTGATCTGGCTTGGTCGAGGAAGGACTGTGATGCAACGCGTTTTCCGGCATATTGGCCTTCTTGCAGTTCTGTCACTTGTCGGGTGTGCAGGCACACCAGAACCCGCGGGACCGGCGAGCAAGCCGACGCCTCCACCGGTAATTGAACCAGAGGCACAGCCCACGAGAACAGAAACACAGATCATCGCGTCGGTGGAGCCGGAGAACAACGTCTTTTTCGAGCAGGGGTCCTGGGACATTGACGAGACAGGAAGAGCAACGCTGCGCCTCCATGCAGAGCGCCTCAAAGCCAACCGGAAAACACGGGTCACTTTGATTGGGCATGCCGAGAGCTTCGGTAGCCGGGCGATGGGCATTGCGATTGCCGACAAGCGGGTAAGCATGGTCTATGCTGAATTACGAGCGTATGGCGTACCGCCACGGCAGTTGCTACGTGCCAATGTGGGTATCGAGAAGATCAGCAAAGCCTGTCAATCTCCGGAGTGCAGGCGCCTGATGCGTCGCGTTGAGCTCAGGTACGCCAAGGGCCGCTGAAGGGGCGCAGCGATTGGGGAGCGAGTACAATGTTGTCACCTGTATTCATGGGAAGTCGCAACTTGAATGTAATCATTGTCGCAGCGGTCGCTGCGCTTTCCTCCTTCGGTGTTGTTGCGTCCGAGCCGGTCGCTGATGAAACGCCGGTAGCGGTGGAGGTTGTGGCGCCCACAACCGATGGCAACATCGTGGTTACCCCCGTCCCCATGCCGCCGTCGGTGATCGAACTGGCGACGACCGCAAAGCCCGTGGTGAAGCTTCGGTCAGCCAAGGGATCGAGGCTGGCCAAGAACAGGCCGCTACCGAAAATGATGCTATCCCGCACGGAACGGCATCAGATGGCCTTGCTGGCACCCAAACCAAAGAACGGTGAGCAGGCGGTTCCCAAGCACTTGGATGGCCAAAACGGTGAGACGGGCTACGACGAACTGGCACTTCATGGTCCATACAGTCGCCCAAGGCTGGTCAGTGAATCAGAAGACGATGAGGACACGCCAGATGCTGTGCAGCTTTCGGGTCCGATAAAGCTTCGCCTCTTCATCGCACGCATGAGGGCAGTCGAGGCGCATGCGTTGGCACAGGTAGCCGACACCGACGATGATCTATCCGACACCATCAAACTTCGCTTGGCCAATGCGCGAATGATCGCGGTTCAGGCGCACCAGAAGAAATTCAGCTGAGCTGCCCAGCGCCTGTTCTGATCAATCACAATGACTGATCTGGCGCTAATCCTAGCTGCCATTTTGCTCGCAGTAACAGGGGGCGAAGCCTTTCTCAAGTCCATCCTCGGTGCGGCACTGCATCTGCGCGTGCTGAAGATGGTCGTCGCGACCACGCTGGCCGCTTTCGCCACCTACGGCCCGGAACTTACCGTCTCCTCCGTCGCCGCGCTCGCGGGGCAACCGGAGATTGGCCTAGGCGACGCGCTAGGCAGCAATGTCGTCAATATCGCGCTGATCTTCGGCTTAGCACTTCTGTATGGTCCGGTACAAACCACGCGTGCGGATTTCGGCCGCGATTTCTATCTCGCCCTCGGCATCCCGCTGGTGACCCTGTTTTTTGTGCTCGACGGGCGCATCGAACGCGGCGAGGCTTCTGCGCTATTGGCGATTTTTTTGCATTTGGCTGGCATCAACCGTACGCAGCGCCCTGCGCCACAGGTATGAGGTTGTCGCCATCGAGACCGGTGAATTGTCGCCCGGCAGGAGCCTTATCCTCGCCGTACTAGGCCTCGGCGCCCTGATTGCCGCCGGTCGGTTATTTGTCAGCGGTGCGATCGGTGTCGCCGCCAACTTCGGAGTGGATACGTATGTGATCGGCGTTGTACTGGTCGCAATTGGGACTTCACTGCCGGAATTGGTCACGGTGATCCTGTCACGGTTGCGCGGACATGACGAGGTCGGTCTTGGAACGTTGATCGGCAGCAATCTATTTAACGGACTGGTCATTGTCGGCGTGGCAGGCACGATCCATCCGATTGCCGCGCCGCCGGGCGAAGTGGCGCTGACGTTATCCGCCGGCATCGTCGCGCTGTTCCTGCTGCTACCGAACCGCAACGGCCGTATCGTGCGCAGCCGCGGCGTGGCGCTGTTGCTCGTCTATGGTGGCTTTATTTGGGCGACACTCAGTTGATCCGATGAATTGATCGTGATCGATCACCCCGAACTTCCGAGTTGCCGGCGACCGCTGCGTAGCATTGAGCAGCCCCTTGGCAACACGCTCGGCAACGGCGGCTGTGGCCGAAGCAGGGTCTGTCAACCGCAAAACTCGACCGGCGGGTTTCGGATCAGAAAGCCGCCAAAGAGCTTGCAAACATCATCAGGCAGTTGTGGGTCGAACTGAGCCATTCCCCTCGCACTTCAACTTCCACTCCCCACGAGCCCCAGCTCCCACTGCTTCACCAGCCCGTAAATTGCCGGAATCACCGCCAGCGTCAGCACCGCCGACGAGATCATGCCGCCGACCATCGGCGCGGCGATGCGGCTCATGACTTCGGCGCCGGTGCCGGTGCCCCAGAGGATGGGCAGCAGGCCGGCCATGATCGCGGTGACGGTCATCATCTTGGGGCGCACGCGCTCGACGGCGCCCTCCATGATGGCGGCGTAAAGATCGGCCGGTTGCGGTCGACGGCCATCAGAGGCGCATTTTGCCTGCACCGCCGTCCACGCGTGGTCGAGGTAGATCAGCATGACGACCCCGGTTTCGGCGGCGACCCCGGCCAGCGCGATGAAGCCGATGGCGGCGGCGACCGACAGGTTGTAACCGAGCCACCACATCAGCCAGATGCCGCCGACCAGCGCGAAGGGCACCGAGAGCATGACGATCAGCGTTTCCGTGATGCGCCGGAAATTCAGATAGAGGAGCAGGAAGATGATGAGCAGGGTGACCGGCACGACGACCTTGAGCTTTTCGATGGCGCGTTCCATGTACTCGAACTGGCCGCTCCAAGTGGCGTAGGCGCCGGGCGTGAATTTGACCTTGTCGCTGACCGCCTTGCGCGCCTCGGCGACGTAGGAACCGATGTCGCGGTCGCGGATATCGACGTAGATGTAGGCCGAGAGCAGCGCGTTCTCGGTGCGGATGGCCGGCGCGCCGGTGCTGATCTTCACTTCGGCAAGCTGGCCGAGCGGCACCATCGCGGCCCCCATCTCGCCGGCGTCGCCCGGCAGCGGCACCAGCACCTCGCGGGCGATGGCCTGCGGGTCGCCGCGCAGGTCGCGCGGGTAGCGCACGGTGACGCCGAAGCGTTCGCGGCCTTCGACCGTGGTGGTGACCATCTCGCCGCCGAGCGCGGCGGCGACGATGTCCATCAGCTCGCCGACGCCGAGGCCGTAACGGGCCAGCGCGACGCGGTCGGGCACGATGTCGAGGTAGAAGCCGCCGGTGATGCGCTCGGCGAAGGCGCTGCTGGTGCCCGGCACGGCCTTGACCACGCTTTCGATTTCCTTGGCCAGGCGTTCCATTTCGCCGAGGTCCTTGCCGAAGACCTTGATGCCGATCGGCGTGCGGATACCGGTCGACAGCATGTCGATGCGCGCCTTGATCGGCATCGTCCACGAATTGGCGACGCCGGGGAACTGGAGCGCCTTGTCGAGTTCGGCGATCAGCTTGTCGGTGGTCATGCCGGCCCGCCATTCGGATTCCGGCTTCAGGTTGATCACCGTCTCGAACATTTCCAGCGGCGCCGGGTCGGTCGCCGTCTGCGCCCGGCCCGCCTTGCCGAACGCCGAGGCCACCTCGGGGAAGCTCTTGATGATCTTGTTCTGGGTCTGCAGCAGTTCGGCCGCCTTGGTCACCGACAGTCCGGGCAGCGTGGTCGGCATGTAGAACAATGTGCCCTCGTTGAGGGTCGGCATGAATTCGCTGCCCAGCCGGCTGGCCGGGAAGACGGTGACCGCCATGCCGATCAGGGCGGCGACGATGGTCGCCTTCTTCCATTGCATGACCCAGGCGATGATCGGCCGGTACAGGCGGATCAGCACGCGGTTGACCGGATTCTGCGCCTCCGGCTTGATCTCGCCGCGGATGAACAGCAGCATCAGCACCGGCACCAGCGTCACCGACAGGAAGGCGGCGGCGGCCATGGCGAAGGTCTTGGTCCACGCCAGCGGCGCGAACAGCCGGCCTTCCTGGGCTTCCAGCGTGAACACGGGCAGGAAGGAGACGGTGATGATGAGCAGGCTGAAGAACAGCGCCGGACCGACCTCCTTGCACGCCGCGATCATCGCCTCGCTGCGCGACTCGCCGGGCTGCAGGCGTTCGAGGTGCTTGTGCGCGTTCTCGATCATCACGATGGCCGCGTCGATCATCGCCCCGACGGCAATCGCGATGCCGCCCAGGCTCATGATGTTGGAGTTGATGCCGAGCGCGCGCATGCCGATGAAAGCGGCGAGGATGCCGACCGGCAGCATGATGATGGCGACCAGCGCCGAGCGCAGGTGGAGCAGGAAAACGATGCAGACCAGCGCGACGATCAGGCTTTCCTCGGCCAGCGTGCGCTTCAGCGTGTCAATGGCGCGGTGGATCAGTTCGGAACGGTCATAGACGGTCTGGATCGAGACGCCCTCGGGCAGGCTGGCGCCGATTTCCTCGACCTTGGCCTTGAGGTTGTGGATGACTTCGAGCGCATTCTGGCCGTAGCGGGACATCGCGATGCCGGACACCACCTCGCCGTCGCCGTTCAGTTCGGTGACGCCGCGCCGCTCGTCGGCCACCAGCTCGACGCGGCCGATGTCGGCGACGCGGACCGGCGTGCCGCCGTCTTTGCCCGTTGTCGCCTTGAGCACCAGATTCTCGATATCGCCCTTGCCGCGCAGATAGCCCCGACCGCGCACCATGTACTCGGTTTCGGCCATTTCCAGCGTGCGCCCGCCGACATCGCGGTTGGAATTGCGCACCACCTCGGCGACGCGCATGAGCGGAATGCCGTAGGAGCGCAATTTGACTGGATCGACGGTCACCTGATACTGCTGCACGAAACCGCCGATGCTGGCCACCTCGGCGACGCCCGGCGCCTTGGCCAGCTGGTAGCGCAGGTACCAGTCCTGCAGCGCGCGCAGTTCGGCCAGGGTCTTGTCCTTGGCCAGCACGGCGTACTGATAGACCCAGCCGACCCCGGTGGCGTCCGGGCCGAGCGTCGGATTGACGCCTTTCGGCAGTTTGCCGGACACCGAATTGACGTACTCCAGCACCCGCGAACGGGCCCAGTAGATGTCGGTGCCGTCCTCGAAAATCACATAGACGAAGGAGGCGCCGAAGAAGGAAAAGCCGCGCACCACCTTCGATTTCGGCACCGAGAGCAGCGCGGTGGTCAGCGGATAGGTGACCTGATCCTCCACCACCTGCGGCGCCTGGCCGGGGAATTCGGTGTACAGGATGACCTGGACGTCGGAGAGGTCGGGAATGGCGTCGAGCGGCGTTTTGGCCAGCGACCAGAGGCCGGCGAGGATGATGAAGAGGGTGGCGAGCAATACCAAGAAACGATTTCTTGCTGACCAGGTGATGACGAGGTTCAGCATGGTTTTGCTTTTCCTGCTTCGTAATTGGCTTGGGGTTCCGCCCTGCTGGCGGGCGTACTTTCTTTTGCTTCGCCAAAAGAAAGTAGCCAAAGATAAGGCGACCCCTGGGTCGGCGCCCCTGCGGGGTTCCTTGCGCTACTCGGCAGGCCGGGCGTCTCGCATGAACTCGCCTGCGGCTCAGACAATGCGAGCCGACCGCCCCCGGCCCGCCTGCGTTGCTCAGCGCCTCTCAAGGGGGCCCAAAAGCGTCTCGGCTCAACCGCCTTCCCGCCATATTGGCCTGTTGCGGTCGACGGCCAAAAAGGGGCAAAAATCAAATCTTCGCCAGTGCCTATCGTAGCGGCACCCATCTCAGCACCGGGTGGCTTACCGGGCCCCTTGGGAGGTGCCGAGCAACGCAGGAATGCCGGGGGCAGTCGGCGAGCACTGTTTGAGGCGCGCAGCCCCGAGTTGCGCAGCCGCCCGGCGTTCCGAGTAGCGCAGGGAACCCGCGCAGCGGGCACCGACCCAGGGGTGGTTTTTTCTTTGGCTACTTTCTTTTTGCCATCAAAAAGAAAGTACGCCCGCGCGTCAGGCGCGGAAACCAACAGTTCAGAAAAGTCCCCCACCCCGGAAAACGAAGAAACCCTCATCACTTCCTCACCAAGGAGGTAATCACCCATTCCCCCTGCCCCCGCTCGACAAACTCGAAGTCAATCGCCGTCCCCGGCTTCACACCCGCCACCAGCGAAGGATTCGCCAACACAAAATCCATCTTCATCGCCGGCCAGTTCAGGCTCGCCACCGGCTCGTGGGAAATCGTCACCGTTCCCGCCGCCGCATCGACGGCATTCAACACCCCCGCCGCCTTGTGCCCGACCGCCGCCGGTTTCACGGCGGAAGCATCCGCCTTCTGCATCCCCCCGAGCGCCGCTTTCAGATTGCTTTCGGCGTCGATCAGGAAATTGGCCGATGAAACGACGATTTCCTCTTCGCGCACGCCGTCCAGCACCTGCACGAAGTCGCCGCCGCGCGCCCCGAGCTTCACCGGGCGCGGCTCGAAACGGCCTTCGCCCAACTGCACGATGACGACCTGTCGGCTGCCGCTGTCGATGACCGCCGAATTGGGTACCGCCAGCACCGGCTTCGCTCCGGCCACCGGGATGTCGACGTCGGCGAACATCGCCGGCTTCAGCCTGCCCTTCGGGTTGGCCAGCTCGATGCGCACCGGCACCGTCCGCGTTTCCGCCTTGAGCGTCGGGTAAACGTAGGCGATGCGCCCCTCGAAGACTTCGCCGGGATAGGCGTTGATCCGGATTCTGGCCTTCTGGCCGACGTCGACCGCGGCGATGTCCTGCTCGAAGACGTCGGCCTGGACCCAGACTCCGGAGATGTCGGCGATCTGGAACAGCGTCTCGCCGGGCATGAAACGCATGCCCTGCACCGCCTTCTTCTCGGTGACGATGCCGGCGACCGGCGCGCGGAAGGTCAGGGTGCGTCTCGCGTCGCCGTTGCGCGCCAGCGCCCTCAGTTGTTCGTCGGAAATGTCCCAGTTCTTCAGCCGCTGCAGGCTGGATTCGGCGAGTTGCCGCATCGCCCCCTGCGCTTCGCCGCCGGTTTCGTTCAGCGTGCCGACGCCCTGCGCGGCGATGGCATATTCGCGCTGCGCCGAGACCAGTTCCGGGCTATAGACCTCGAACAAGGGCTGGCCGCGGCGGACCGGCTGGCCGGTGGTTTTGACGTGCAGGCGCTCGATGTAGCCCTCGAACTTGGCGGTGACGGTGTAGGTGCGGCTCTCGTCGATCTCGACCCGGCCGCTGGCGCGCACGCTGCGGTCGAGGACCTGCAGCCTCGCCGGCGCGGTGCGCACGCCGAGCTTCTGGACCTTTTCGGGGCTGATCTTCAGGCCGCCGTCGCCGCCGGCTTCCTCATCGCCGGCGTAGACCGGCAGGTAGTCCATCCCCATCGGGTCCTTCTTCGGCACCGGCGAAGTGTCGGGCAGGCCCATCGGATTGCGGTAGTAGAGCAGCTTTTTGCCCGCCTTTTGGCCGTCGACCGCAGAGGACTGTGGCGCGGCGTCGCCTTGCGGCCGGGCGAAGCGGTAACCGGCAACGCCGCCGGCGGCGAGGGCGACAAGCACCAGAATCAAGGTCACGCCGGTCTTCACAGGTCTTCTCCGAGCAGTCGTTCGATCTCGGCCAGCCGCAGCTGCTGGCTGGCCTGGGCGCGCAGCAGCGCGAGCTTGGCATTGCGGATCTGGCGCTGGGCGTCGAGCAGCGTCGCGAAATCCACCTTGCCGGTCTCGTAGCCGGCCAGCGCCGACTTGAAAGTCAGTTCGGCCTGCGGCAGCTGGCGGGTCCGGGTGATCTGCTCGGTCGTCCGCGCCGCCTCCAGGTTGGACAAGGCGGCGCTCAGGTCGCCGTTCAGCCGGTGCCCGAGCGCCTCCCGGCGCGCGGTCGCGGCTTCCAGCATGCGCTCGGACTCGCGCTCCTGGCTGCGGCGGGCGCCCTGCTGCAAGGGGATGTTCAGTTCCAGCATCACTGTCCAGGCATCGATGCGGTCCCCGACCTGCATCGGCTGCACGCCGACGATGAAATCCGGGAATCGGTTGCGGTAGGCGAGGTCGCGGCTTTTCTCGGCGCCGGCGACGCGGGCTGCCTCGATGGCCAGTTGCGGATTGTTCGCCTGCAGGCGTTCGTTCAACGTGGCGGGATCGATCCGGGCCGGCAGCGGGCGCAGCACTTCCGGCTCGGCCAGCGGGGCGTTGGCGGGGCGCGCCAGAATGGCATTGAGAAATGCCATCAGGTGATGCTGTTCGCTTTCCATGCCGACCAGTTCGCCATCCATGGCGCTGCGTTCGACCTGGGCGCGGATCGCGTCCTGCTGCGCCGCCAGGCCGCCGGCGTAGCGCGCCTGAGCGATCTGCTCCAGGCGGCGGGACAGCTCGATATTCTCGCGGGTCAGGCGCAGGCTCTTGCTGGTCAGCCAGTACTGCGCGTAGAGGCTCTTGATGCGGCCTGCCACCTCGGCCCAGGCGTCGGCGGCGCGCCCGCCGGCCTGCTCGGCTTCGGCCTCCGCGACCTCGCGCTTGAGGTCGCGCTTGCCCCAGAACGGCAGCGGCTGCGCCAGCAGGTACTTGGTGTCGCCGACCTGCGACGGCGACAGCGTCGCGCCCTGGGTGCCGTTGCGCGTGATGTTTTCCAGTTCGACGCGCAGGAAAGGGTCGGGCAGCGCCCCGGCCGGGCCGATGCGCTCGCGCGCCGCCTCCGCTTCCAGCCGCACCATGCGCACATCCGGGCTGCCCTCGCGGGCGATGGCGAGCAGCGATTCGACGCTGGCGCCGGGCAACGGGTCCGTCGCGCTGGCGGGCAGAGCGGCAGCAAGAAGAAATGCGGCAAGAATGGAACGCGGCATGGCGTGCGGCCTAGTGGCGATGGCGTTTGCCATCCTTGTGAACATGCTCGACAACCGGCGCCGTTTCAAGCCCGGGCGCCGCCAGCGGCGGCGCCTCGGCCGGCAGATCCCGGGCGGCAACCGCCGGCGCCATGACACCGACCCCATGCCGGTAAACCATCTCGCCGCCGAGCCAGCCGGTAACGGCGAGTCCTCCGGCCATGACCAGCATGGCCGGCAACAGGGCGCCATGCACCGCCTGCCCGGCTCTCCGGCGCCAGTCATCCCACAGCGCGAGCAATGCGAGAACCCCCGTGGAGCCCAGTGCCCAGTCACGATGCCGGGTCATCACGGCATGGCCGGCAGCGTCGTGCTCCACCGTGCCGAAGGCATGCCAGCCAAGCGCGGCGGCAATCACGGCGCTGATCGCCGCCAGCGGGAGCAGCAGGCGGGCGGCGGCCGAAAAGCCAGCGTGCGCCGGGTGCAGCCGGGCGGCAACCAGCAGCAGCACCGTCGTCATGCCGAGCGCAATCGGAAAATGCACGGCGGCGGGATGCCAGTTGGGAACGATATCGGGCATGGTTCAGGACTATTTCGCCATTTCGTAACGGCTGACGATGGCGTTGCCACCCTTCAATTCGGCCGCGAAACGGATTTTGTCGCCGGCCTTCAGCTTGTTCAGCCAGGCCGCGTCGGCAACGCCGAAAGCCATGGTCATCGGCGGCATGCCGATGCTGGGAAGCTGACCGTGCTGAATGACGACCTCGCCGGCGGACCGGTCGACTTTCTTGACCAGGCCAGCGCTCAACGGCGCGGCCTGGTCGGCGGCGGCGGGCGGGCTGGCGTGATGATCATGCTGGGCGAAGGCTGGCAGACTGACGGCGAGAAACAGCGAGAAAAGCAGACGCATGCGATTTCCTTTCGTGAACGGATGCCCGGATTGTCGATTGCCGCGGTCGACAGGCACCTGACGCCAAAATTACAAGTTTGTAATCTGCGGACAGCGAGAATTGGGCAAGCAGCTGCCTCTGGTTTCGTCAGCCCCGATCGTCTCAATACCGGCTTTTGCCGGCAATCGCCAAGGCACGGAGCGGTAACGCGCTCGCCCGCGAAACCTCTTTGAGGCGAAACCGGATTTTCGCAAGCACGGCGCCAATGCGCACCGACAATTACGGAAATGTAATGTCCAGGTCAGCCTCCCGTCGGGATCGGCCATTCAAACTGACCCTGTTCGAAACAAATCGGAACAATCATGAAATCGCTACCGAGGCTCCCTGTTCGCTCTTTGCTGCTACTCCTCCTCGTCGCTGCCGGTACGGCCGGGGCGCAATCGGCAACGCAGATTGAAGTATTCAAGAGTCCGTACTGCGGTTGCTGCGAAAAATGGGTCGAACACATGGAAAGGAACGGTTTCAAGGTGAGCACCCACAACGTAAGCGACGTGCCGGCAGCGCGAAAGAACTTGGGCATGCCTGACCGGTTCGGCTCCTGTCACACCGCCAGAACCGGCGGTTACGTCATCGAGGGACACGTCCCCGCCGCCGACGTCCAGCGCTTGCTGAAGGAAAAGACCAGAGCCATCGGTCTCGCGGTGCCAGGCATGCCGCAGGGTTCCCCCGGCATGGAAACCGCCGCACCCGTTCCCTACGAAACGCTGCTGGTCCAGGCGGACGGCAGTACCCGTGTCTTTGCGAGGCACTGATCCAAACGAGAAAAGGCGGATCAATAGTTCGGTAGCGCACAGAACGTCAAACTTCCGGCAGACAAACTGCCGAAGCTGACTTTGGTTCGAGTTCGGGTGGTCCTGTTCCCGGGGACAGGAAAATGACCACACCAAGGAGAGACACCATGAGCCACGAACACCACCCCCGGAACGGGATGCCTGGCACGGATGATATCGATCCGGTATGCGGCATGACCGTAAAAGCGGGATCCCCCCACGCGACCGATCTGGACGGAATCCATTACCGCTTTTGCAGTGCAAAATGCAAAACAAGATTCGATGCGGAACCGGCGCTTTACCTCGGCGCAAGAGCAGCAGAGAGCACCGTTTCAGGCGCCGAATACACCTGCCCAATGCACCCGGAAATCCGGCAGATCGGCCCCGGCACCTGTCCCAAGTGCGGCATGGCCCTCGAACCGTTGCTCCCCGATGTCGAGCAGGACGAGGATAACGCCGAGTACCGGGACTTCCGCCACCGTTTCTGGCTCAGTTTGCCGTTGACCGTGGCGGTGGTCGTGCTGGCGATGGCCGGCCACCGGCTGGACGGCCTGCCGCCGCTGGCGCGGACCTGGGCCGAACTGCTGCTCAGCCTGCCCATCGTGCTGTGGGCCGGGGCGCCGTTTTTCGTCCGCGGCTGGCAGTCGGTGGTCCGGCGCAGCCCCAATATGTGGACGCTGATCGGCCTCGGCACCGGCGCCGCCTTCGCCTACAGCGTCGTGGCGACGTTCGCCCCCGGTTTGTTTCCCGCCTCCTTCGTCGCCCACGGCCGCATCGGCGTCTATTTCGAGGCGGCGGCCGTCATCATCTCGCTGACCTTGCTCGGCCAGATGCTCGAACTGCGCGCCCGTTCGCAAACCTCGGCCGCCATCAAGTCGCTGCTCGGCCTCGCCCCGAAAACCGCCCGCCGCATCAACCCGGACGGCAGCGAGGAGGACGTGCCGCTGACCCGCGTCCAGGTCGGCGACACGCTGCGCGTCCGCCCCGGCGAGAAGGTGCCGGTGGACGGCGCGGTGCTCGAAGGTTCGAGCGCCGTCGACGAGGCGATGCTGACCGGCGAGCCGCTGCCGGTGACCAAGCGTCCCGGCGACCCGGTGATCGGCGCCACGCTGAACACTGCCGGCAGCCTGGTCATCCGGGCCGACAAGGTCGGCGCCCAGACCGTGCTCGCCCAGATCGTCCAGATGGTGGCCCAGGCCCAGCGCTCGAAGGCGCCGCTGCAGCGGCTGGCCGACGTGGTGGCCG
>CAZKSD010000020.1:0-19610 GCA_964555315.1 uncultured Dechloromonas sp. | reverse complement strand
AGCGTCTCAAGCATCGTGGCGTGATCTGCGAGAAGTGCGGCGTCGAAGTGACGCTCGCCAAGGTGCGCCGCGACCGCATGGGCCATATCGAACTGGCCTCGCCGACCGCCCATATCTGGTTCCTCAAGTCGCTGCCTTCACGTCTTGGCATGGTGCTCGACATGACGTTGCGCGATATCGAGCGCGTGCTGTATTTCGAAGCCTATGTCGTGACCGACAGCGGCATGGTCGGCAACCTCCAGCGTGGCCAGTTGCTGACCGAAGACCAGTATCTCGAGATGATGGAAGAGCACGGCGACGAATTCAGGGCTTTCATGGGCGCCGAGGGCATTCGTGAATTGCTCCGCGAACTCGATCTGACCAGCGAGGTGGAGTCCCTGCGCGCCGAGCTTGACGTCACCAGTTCCGAGGCCAAGAACAAGAAACTGGCCAAGCGCCTCAAGATTCTCGAAGGATTCGTGAAGTCCGGAATCAAGCCGGACTGGATGATCCTCGAAGTGCTGCCGGTGCTGCCGCCCGATCTGCGCCCGCTGGTGCCGCTCGATGGCGGCCGCTTCGCGACTTCCGACCTGAACGACCTCTACCGCCGCGTGATCAACCGCAACAACCGCCTGAAGCGCCTGCTCGAACTGAAGGCGCCGGAAATCATCGTGCGCAACGAAAAGCGCATGCTCCAGGAGTCGGTTGACTCGCTGCTCGACAACGGCCGGCGCGGCAAGGCGATGACCGGCGCCAACAAGCGTCCGCTGAAGTCGCTGGCTGACATGATCAAGGGCAAGGGCGGCCGTTTCCGCCAGAACCTGCTGGGCAAGCGCGTCGACTACTCCGGCCGTTCAGTCATCGTCGTCGGTCCGCAGCTCAAACTGCATCAGTGCGGATTGCCCAAACTGATGGCGCTCGAACTGTTCAAACCCTTCATCTTCAACAAGCTCGAAGTGCTGGGTTATGCAACGACGATCAAACAGGCCAAGAAGATGGTGGACGGGCAGGAACCGGTCGTCTGGGACATCCTCGAGGATGTCATCCGCGAGCATCCGGTCATGCTGAACCGCGCCCCGACCCTCCATCGTCTGGGCATCCAGGCTTTCGAGCCGACCCTGATCGAAGGCAAGGCCATCCAGTTGCACCCGCTCGTCTGCGCCGCCTTCAACGCTGACTTCGACGGCGACCAGATGGCTGTCCACGTCCCGCTGTCGCTGGAAGCGCAGATGGAAGCGCGGACCCTGATGCTGGCCTCGAACAACGTCCTGTCGCCCGCCAACGGCCAGCCGATCATCGTACCGTCGCAGGATATCGTGCTCGGGCTTTACTACGCTACCCGCGAGAAGATCAACGGCAAGGGCGAAGGCATGTACTTCGCCGACATCGGTGAAATCGAACGGGCGATGGCCGCCAAGCAACTTGACATCCACTCGCGGATCTCGGTGCGCTTGCTGCAATACGAGCCTGCCGCGGTCGACGGTGAATGGAACGAGAAAGTGGTTCGGGTCGAAACGACCGCCGGTCGGGCCTTGCTCTCCAAGATTCTGCCCAAGGGCCTGCCGTTCAAACTCATCGACCGCGCCCTGAAGAAGAAGGAAATCTCGAAGCTGATCGACGAGTCATTCCGCCGTTGCGGTCTCAAGGAAACCGTCGTCTTCGCCGACAAGCTGATGCAGAACGGCTATGCGCTGGCGACCCGCGCCGGGATTTCCTTCTGCTCCGACGACATGCGGGTTCCGGCCAAGAAGCAGGAAATCATCGCCGCCGCGGAGTCCGAGGTCAAGGAGATCGAGACCCAGTACACCAATGGCCTGGTGACCCAGGGCGAGCGCTACAACAAGGTCGTCGACATCTGGGGCCGTACCGGCGACCAGGTGGCCAAGGTCATGATGGACGAACTCGGCCACGAGGAAACCATCGATCGCCATGGCAAGAAGGTCAAGCAGGACTCGTTCAACTCGATCTTCATGATGGCCGATTCCGGGGCGCGCGGTTCCGCCGCCCAGATCCGTCAGCTCGCAGGGATGCGGGGTCTGATGGCGAAACCGGACGGCTCGATCATCGAGACGCCGATCACGACCAACTTCCGCGAAGGCCTGAACGTTCTCCAGTACTTCATCTCGACCCACGGTGCCCGCAAGGGGCTGGCCGACACCGCACTCAAGACGGCAAACTCGGGCTACCTGACACGCCGTCTGGTCGACGTGACCCAGGATCTCGTCATCACCGAGGACGATTGCGGAACCGCGAACGGTTACGCGGTCAAGGCGCTGGTCGAAGGCGGCGAGGTTATCGAGGCGCTGCGCGAGCGCATTCTCGGGCGGGTGACGGGCGAAGACCTGGTTGATCCGGAAACCCAGGAAACCGTCATCTTCACTGGCACCATGCTGGACGAGGATCTGGTGGATCTGATCGACAAGCTGGGGATCGATGAAGTCAAGGTGCGCACTCCTCTGACCTGCGAGACCCGCTACGGGCTGTGCGCCAAGTGCTACGGTCGCGATCTCGGTCGCGGCAGCATGGTCAATGCCGGCGAATCGGTCGGCGTCATTGCCGCCCAGTCGATCGGTGAGCCGGGCACCCAGCTCACCATGCGCACCTTCCACGTGGGTGGTGCGGCCTCCCGGGCTGCCGTGGCCTCGCAGGTCGAGGCGAAATCGGCTGGCACCGTCAGGTTTACCGCAACCATGCGTTACGTTACCAGCGCCAAAGGCGAGAAGGTGGTCATTTCGCGTTCCGGCGAAGTGCTGGTTACGGATGATCATGGCCGCGAGCGCGAGCGTCACAAAGTGCCTTATGGTGCGATGTTGTCGGTCGATGACGGCAAGTCGGTCAAACCGGGAGCGAAGCTGGCAACCTGGGATCCGCACACCCGCCCGATCGTCACCGAATACGCCGGTACCGTCCGCTTCGAGAACGTCGAGGAGGGCGTCACCGTCGCCAAGCAGGTTGATGACGTGACCGGCCTGTCTACTCTGGTGGTCATCGACCACAAGCGCGGCGGCAGGGCGGCGGCCAAGGGGGTCCGTCCGGTCGTCAAGCTGCTCGACGACACCGGCGAAGAGGTGCGGATCGTGGGTAGTGACCACCCGGTCTCGATCGCCTTCCAGGTTGGCTCGATCATCTCGGTGCTCAACGGCCAGAAGGTCGGCGTTGGTGACGTTCTGGCCCGGATGCCGCAGGAATCCGCAAAGACCCGCGACATTACCGGCGGCCTGCCGCGGGTTGCCGAACTGTTCGAGGCGCGTACCCCGAAGGATGCCTCGATGCTTGCCGAGGTGACCGGGACGATCGGTTTCGGCAAGGACACCAAGGGCAAGCAGCGACTGGTGATCACGGATCTCGACGGCAAGCAGCACGAGTTCCTGATTTCGAAGGACAAGCATGTGCTGGTGCACGACGGTCAGGTGGTCAACAAGGGCGAGAAGATCGTCGAAGGCTTGCCTGACCCGCACGACATCCTGCGCCTGCAGGGAGTCGAGGAACTGGCCCGCTACATCACCGACGAGGTTCAGGATGTCTATCGGCTGCAGGGTGTGAAGATCAATGACAAGCACATCGAGGTGATCGTCCGTCAGATGCTGCGCCGCGTGGCCATTGTTGAGCCGGGAGACACCCGTTTCATCAAGTCGGAGCAGGTGGAGCGCGCCGAACTGCTGGCCGAAAATGATCGGGTGGTTGCCGAGGGCAAGCTGCCGGCAACCTTCGAGCACATGCTGCTGGGGATAACCAAGGCGTCCCTGTCCACCGACTCGTTCATCTCCGCGGCTTCCTTCCAGGAAACCACCCGCGTTCTGACCGAAGCTGCAATCATGGGCAAGCGCGACGAACTGCGCGGCCTCAAGGAAAATGTCATCGTTGGGCGTCTCATTCCCGCAGGTACCGGCCTGGCCTACCACCGTAGCCGCAAGGCGCAGGTGGCGGGTGAGGACGTCGCCGGCGGCCAGGGCCTGGAGGAGGCAGGCGGCGAATCGGAGATTCTGGAAGCCGGTCATTCGTCCTGAGGGTATTCTGTTCCCCCGGGTCACGTTGACACGGGGGGTGATCAACCATAAAATGCTCCGCTTTTGTCGGCAGAGGCTAATCATTGCCTCTGCTTTGGATAACAAAATTGCCGTCTGCGCCATTTCTTTTGGGGCCCGGCCGTCGAAGGAAGTCTCATAATGCCGACCATCAACCAGTTGGTGCGCAAGCCGCGTCTCGCCGAGGTCACCAGCAGCAAGGTTCCCGCTCTGGGGCGCTGCCCGCAAAAGCGCGGCGTCTGCACGCGCGTCTACACCACTACTCCGAAGAAGCCGAACTCAGCCCTGCGCAAGGTCTGCAAGGTTCGTTTGACGAACGGCTTCGAAGTCATCTCTTATATCGGCGGCGTGGGGCACAATCTGCAGGAACACTCGGTCGTCCTGATTCGCGGCGGCCGCGTCAAGGATTTGCCGGGTGTCCGTTATCACACCGTGCGTGGCTCTCTCGATACGCAGGGCGTCAAGAATCGCAAGCAGTCTCGTTCCAAGTACGGGGCCAAGCGTCCGAAGGCCGCCTGATCTTTTGCGGCTTGAGTAAGTGGCCACTCTTTTGGATGGCCGTGAGGGCCGGGTGGGCAACGCCCCTTCCCGGCTTTTCGACTGAATAGTAATCAAGTGAGGTAAGCATGCCCCGTCGTCGTGAAGTACCCAAGCGCGACATTCTGCCGGATCCGAAGTTCGGCAATGTCGAAGTCTCCAAGTTCATCAACGCCATCATGCAGAGTGGCAAGAAGTCCGTGGCCGAGCGCATCGTTTATGGCGCGTTCGACATCATTTCCGCCAAGGGCGGCAAGGATCCGCTGGAAGTCTTCATGTCCGCCATGGGCAACGTGAAGCCGATGGTCGAGGTCAAGTCCCGCAGGGTCGGCGGCGCCAACTATCAGGTGCCGGTCGAAGTGCGCCCGGCCCGCCGGGCGGCACTCGCCATGCGCTGGTTGCGTGAGTCGGCCCGCAAGCGTTCCGAGAAATCCATGGGTCAGCGTCTGGCTGCCGAGATGATGGAAGCGGCCGAGAGCCGTGGTGGTGCCGTCAAGAAGCGTGATGAAGTGCACCGTATGGCCGAGGCCAACAAGGCTTTTGCTCACTTCCGCTTCTAACGCCCAAAAGGCGTCAGAACCAATTCGTCCTTTCATCGAAGGTATCTATCGTGGCACGAAAAACCCCAATCGAGCGCTACCGCAACATCGGCATAAGCGCCCACATCGACGCCGGCAAGACGACAACAACCGAGCGCATCCTCTACTACACCGGCGTCAACCACAAGATCGGTGAAGTCCATGATGGCGCTGCCACCATGGACTGGATGGAGCAGGAGCAGGAGCGCGGCATCACGATTACGTCCGCCGCGACCACCTGCTTCTGGAGTGGCATGGACCGCCAGTTCCCTGAGCATCGAATCAATATCATCGATACCCCGGGTCACGTCGATTTCACCATTGAAGTCGAGCGCTCCATGCGTGTGCTGGATGGCGCCTGCATGGTGTACTGTGCCGTGGGTGGCGTTCAGCCGCAGTCGGAAACCGTCTGGCGCCAGGCCAACAAATACGGTGTGCCGCGTCTGGCCTTCGTGAACAAGATGGATCGCTCGGGCGCCAACTTCTTCAAGGTCGTCGAGCAGATGAAGTTGCGCCTGAAGGCCAACCCGATTCCGGTCGTCATTCCCATCGGCGCCGAAGATCTGTTCGAGGGCGTCGTCGACCTGATTCGCATGAAGGCGATCTACTGGGACGAGGCGTCCCAGGGCATGAAGTACGACGCCCGGGAGATCCCGGCGAACCTGCTTGATGATGCCAAGACCTGGCGCGAGCAGATGGTCGAAGCGGCTGCCGAGGCATCCGAGGAACTGATGAACCGCTATCTGGATGAGGGTGACCTCTCCGAGGCCGACATTCTCCTTGGCTTGCGTACGCGCACGATCAATTGCGAGATCCAGCCGACGTTGTGCGGAACGGCCTTCAAGAACAAGGGCGTGCAGAAGATGCTGGACGCCGTGATCGAACTTATGCCGTCGCCCGTCGATATTCCCCCCGTTACCGGTATTCTCGAGAACGAGAGCCAGGGCGAGCGCCGTGCTGCCGACGACGAAGCCTTCTCGGCCCTGGCTTTCAAGATCATGACCGATCCCTTTGTTGGTCAGTTGATCTTCTTCCGGGTCTATTCTGGCGTCATCAATTCGGGCGACACGGTTTACAACCCGGTCAAGGGTCGCAAGGAGCGCCTCGGTCGTATCCTGCAGATGCATGCGAACCAGCGTGAAGAGATCAAGGAAGTGCGTGCCGGGGACATCGCGGCTGCCGTTGGCCTGAAGGAAGCCACTACCGGCGATACGCTGTGCGACCCGACCAAGGTCATTACCCTTGAGCGGATGGTCTTCCCGGAACCGGTCATTCACGTTGCCGTCGAACCAAAAACCAAGGCTGACCAGGAAAAGATGGGTATCGCGCTTGGGCGCCTGGCTCAAGAGGATCCATCATTCCGTGTGCGCACCGACGAGGAGTCCGGCCAGACCATCATCTCCGGCATGGGTGAATTGCATCTGGAAATCCTGGTTGACCGCATGCGTCGCGAATTCAACGTTGAGGCGACGGTGGGCGCGCCGCAGGTTGCCTACCGCGAGTGCATCAAGAAGGCTGTCGAACAGGAAGGCAAGTTCGTCAAGCAATCGGGTGGTCGTGGTCAGTTCGGCCATGTCTGGCTCAAGATCGAGCCGAACGAGGCTGGCAAGGGCTACGAGTTCGTCGATGCCATCAAGGGCGGCGTGGTGCCTCGCGAATACATTCCGGCGGTCGACAAGGGTCTGCAGGACGCGATCAGCAGCGGTGTGCTCGCGGGCTTCCCGGTCGTCGATATCAAGTTCACACTCTACGATGGGTCCTACCACGACGTTGACTCCAATGAGAATGCCTTCCGCATGGCGGCCGCGACGGCCTTCAAGGAAGGCATGCGCAAGGCCAGTCCGACGCTGCTCGAGCCAATGATGGCGGTTGAAGTGGAAACCCCTGAGGACTACATGGGCAATGTGATGGGCGACCTCTCCTCCCGTCGCGGCATCGTCCAGGGCATGGAGGACCAGGTCGGCGGCATCAAGCTGATCAAGGCCGAGGTGCCCCTGTCCGAGATGTTTGGCTACTCGACCTCGGTGCGCTCCCTGTCTCAGGGGCGCGCCACCTACTCGATGGAATTCAAGCATTATGCCGAAGCGCCCAAGAACGTCGCCGAGGCTATCATCAACAAGAAGTAATCGTCACTGGAGAAGTCATCATGGCTAAGTCAAAATTTGAGCGTACGAAGCCGCACGTAAATGTGGGCACGATTGGTCACGTTGACCATGGCAAGACCACGCTGACGGCTGCGATCACGACGGTGCTGTCTGCCAAGTTTGGTGGATCGGCCAAGAAATACGATGAAATCGATGCGGCCCCGGAAGAAAAGGCGCGCGGCATCACCATCAACACCGCCCACGTCGAATACGAAACCGCCAACCGTCACTACGCCCACGTCGACTGTCCGGGCCACGCCGACTACGTCAAGAACATGATCACCGGTGCCGCCCAGATGGACGGCGCCATCCTCGTCTGCTCCGCCGCCGACGGCCCGATGCCGCAGACCCGCGAGCACATCCTGCTCGCCCGTCAGGTCGGCGTTCCCTACGTTCTCGTGTACATGAACAAGTGCGACATGGTCGACGACGCCGAACTCCTCGAACTCGTCGAAATGGAACTGCGCGAACTGCTCTCCAAGTACGACTTCCCCGGCGACGACACCCCGATCATCCAGGGATCCGCCTTGAAGGCCCTCGAAGGCGACCAGTCCGAAATCGGCGTGCCCTCCATCTTCCGTCTCGCCGACGCCCTGGATTCCTACATCCCGACCCCGGAACGCGCCGTTGACCTGCCCTTCCTGATGCCCGTCGAAGACGTCTTCTCCATCTCCGGGCGCGGCACCGTCGTCACCGGCCGGATCGAGCGCGGCGTCGTCAAGGTCGGCGAAGAAATCGAAATCGTCGGCATCCGCCCCACCATCAAGACCGTGTGCACCGGCGTCGAAATGTTCAGGAAGCTTCTTGACCAGGGCCAGGCCGGCGACAACATCGGCGCCCTGCTGCGCGGCACCAAGCGGGAAGACGTCGAGCGTGGCCAGGTCCTGTGCAAGCCGGGCTCGGTCAAGCCGCACACCCACTTCACCTCCGAAGTGTACATCCTGTCCAAGGACGAAGGCGGTCGTCACACCCCGTTCTTCAACGGCTACCGTCCGCAGTTCTACTTCCGCACCACCGACGTCACCGGCTCGATCGACCTGCCGGAAGGCGTCGAGATGGTGATGCCGGGCGACAACATCGCCATGACCATCAAGCTGATCAACCCGATCGCCATGGAGGAAGGCCTGCGTTTCGCCATCCGTGAGGGCGGCCGCACCGTCGGCGCCGGCGTCGTCGCTAAAATCATCGCGTAACCGTTCTTTTTCCACCCTGGGGGTGTAAGTGCTTCCGCCCCATCGCTCTTTGAAAGCAAACAATGTCAAGCCAAAAGATCCGCATTCGCCTGAAGGCCTTCGATTATCGCCTGATAGATCAGTCGGCCCAGGAGATCGTCGAGACCGCCAAGCGCACCGGCGCGGTGGTGCGCGGGCCGGTTCCCATGCCCACCCGCAAGCAGCGCTTTGATATTCTCCGCTCGCCCCACGTCAACAAGACCTCGCGGGATCAGCTTGAGATTCGTACGCACCTGCGCTTGATGGATATCGTCGATCCGACCGACAAGACGGTCGATGCGCTGATGAAGCTCGATCTTCCAGCCGGTGTTGACGTCGAGATCAAGTTGCAATAAGCGGGATGTTCCGGATATAATTATCCGTTTTCGGGGGTGGTCGATATCGGCCACCCGTTTGTTGTTATACATCGTCCGGCCAATCGCAGCCGGCGATGAGGAGAATAACCATGAGTCTAGGCCTTGTTGGTCGCAAGGTTGGCATGACTCGCATTTTTGCCGAGGATGGCGCGTCCATACCGGTAACTGTGCTTGACGTGTCCAACAACCGTGTGACCCAAGTAAAAACGCCGGAGATCGATGGCTACGCAGCCATACAGGTCGCTTTCGGCAAGCGCCGTGCCTCGCGCGTTTCCAAGCCCCTGGCCGGCCATCTGGCCAAGGCGGGTGTGGAAGCGGGGCAGGTCCTCAAGGAATTCCGAATCGATGCCGACCGGCTCACCGAGTTCAAGGCCGGCGACCAGGTGGCCGTGACCATCTTTGCCGAAGGGCAGAGGGTCGACGTTACCGGCACCTCGGTCGGCAAGGGATTCCAGGGTGGCATCAAGCGCCACAACTTCAGATCGAACCGCGCGTCCCACGGCAACTCGCTGTCACACAATGCGCCAGGCTCCATTGGCCAGGCCCAGGATCCGGGTCGTGTCTTTCCAGGCAAGCGCATGGCTGGCCACATGGGCGACGTCCAGTCGACCATGCAGAGCTTGACCGTCATCCGCGTCGACGCCGAGCGCCAGCTGCTTCTGGTTCGTGGCGCCGTTCCCGGTGCCAAGGGTTCCGACGTTGTCGTGCGTCCGGCAGTCAAGGCTTAAGGAGGCGAGATGGAACTCAAGGTAATCAACGAGAGCGGTCAGGAGGCGGCAAAGCTGCAGGCTTCCGATGTCCTCTTTGGCCGCGACTTCAACGAGGCGCTTGTTCATCAGATCGTTGTGGCCTATCAGGCAAACGCGCGTTCAGGTGACCGTCAGCAGAAGGATCGTTCGGAAGTTCGCCATACGACTTCCAAGCCGTGGCGCCAGAAGGGAACAGGTCGCGCTCGCGCGGGCAGCAACGGCAGTCCGCTGTGGCGCGGGGGCGGTCGAATCTTTCCGAACACACCGGAAGACAACTTCAGTCAGAAGGTCAACAAGAAGATGTTCCGCGCCGGCATGGCTGCGATCCTTTCCGAGTTGGCCCGTCAGGATCGCCTGGTGGTCATCGATTCGCTGGCTGTCGATGCGCCGAAGACCAAGCTGTTTGCGGAGAAGCTCAAGGGCATGGGCCTTGAGGGCAATCTTCTGGTAATCACGGATGCGCTGGACGAGAATCTCTACCTTTCGTCACGCAATCTGCCGAATGTTCTTGTGCTCGAAGCCCGGGAGGCCGATCCGCTGTCGCTGGTCCGCTTCGCCAAGGTGCTGGTCACCAAGAGCGCCGTGGCCAAGTTCGAGGAGATGTGGGGATGAATCAAGAGCGTCTGATGCAGGTGCTGCTGGCACCGCAAATCTCCGAAAAGGCCACCTATGTGGCCGACAAGAACGAACAGGTTATCTTTCGCGTGGCTCCTGATGCCACCAAGCCGGAAATCAAGGCCGCGGTCGAGCTGTTGTTCAAGGTTCAGGTCGAGACTGTTCAGGTTGCCAATGTCAAGGGCAAGGCCAAGCGTTTCAAGGGTTCTGTAGGTCGCCGCAAGGGCTGGAAAAAGGCCTTCGTGAGCCTCAGGCCGGGCCAGGAAATCAACTTCGTTGAGGGAGGGAACGTCTGATGGCCCTCGTAAAGGTCAAGCCGACTTCCCCTGGCCGCCGTGCCGTGGTGCAAGCCGTCAGTAGCAATCTGTACAAGGGCAAGCCGTTTGCTGGCCTGCTCGAGTCGCAGTCGAAGAGCGCCGGTCGCAACAACAACGGTCGCGTCACCGTTCGCCATCAGGGCGGCGGTCACAAGCAGGCCTATCGCGTGATCGACTTCAAGCGTGCCAAGGACGGGGTTCCGGGTTCGGTGGAACGCCTGGAATACGATCCGAATAGGACGGCCAACATCGCTCTGGTCTGCTATGCCGATGGCGAGCGTCGCTACATCCTCGCCAACAAGGGCATGGTTGTCGGCCAGCAGGTGATGAATGGTTCCGAAGCGCCGATCAAGGCTGGCAATGCCTTGCCGATCCGCAACATCCCCGTGGGCACCACGATTTGTTGTGTCGAGATGATGCCCGGCAAGGGGGCCCAGTTGGCCCGCTCGGCAGGCACCTCGGCGCAACTCCTGGCCCGCGATGGCGCCTATGCCCAGATTCGTCTGCGGTCCGGCGAAGTGCGCCGCGTGCATGTCGAGTGCCGTGCCACCGTCGGTGAGGTCGGCAACGAAGAGAATATTTTGCGCAAGATCGGCAAGGCTGGCGCGCAGCGTTGGCGCGGAGTTCGCCCGACCGTTCGCGGCGTTGCCATGAACCCGATCGACCACCCGCACGGTGGTGGTGAGGGTCGCACCGGCGAGGGTCGCGTGCCGGTCAATCCATGGGGTCAGCCCACCAAGGGTTACCGCACCCGCAGCAACAAGCGCACGAGCAGCATGATCGTTCAGCGCCGTCACAAGCGTTAAGGGGTAGGAAATGGGACGTTCTCTAAAAAAGGGCCCGTACGTTGATGTGTGCCTGATTGACAAGGTCGAAGCAGTGCGCGCCACCAGCGACAAGCGCCCGATCAAGACATGGTCGCGTCGTTCGACGATCCTCCCCGAGTTCATCGGTCTGACGATCGCGGTCCACAATGGCAAGCAGCATATTCCGGTCTTTGTTACCGAAAATATGGTCGGTCACAAGCTCGGCGAGTTCTCGCTGACCCGTACGTTCAAGGGTCACACCGCCGGCAAGAAGGCCAAGAAGTAAGGAACTGACATGGAAACTCGTGCAAGTCTGCGGGGCGTGCGCCTCTCTGAGCAAAAGGGTCGCCTGGTGGCCGATCTGGTGCGTGGCAAGCCGGTTGGTCAGGCTCTCAACATCCTGGCTTTCAGCCCGAAAAAGGGTGCCGGCATCGTCCGAAAGGTGCTGGAGTCGGCAATCGCCAACGCCGAGCATAATGACGGAGCCGACATCGACGAATTGCTGGTCAAGACTGTTCATGTCGAAAAAGGCATGGTGCTCAAGCGCTTCACGGCGCGTGCAAAAGGTCGTGGCAATCGGATAGTCAAGCCGACCTGCCACATCTATCTGACCGTTGGTAACTAGGGAAAAGTCATGGGACAGAAAATTCATCCGACTGGCTTCCGTCTGGTTGCCACCAAGAACTGGAGCTCGCGCTGGTATGCCAACAGCAAGGACTTCCCTGAAATGCTGACCGAAGATGTCAAGGTTCGCGAATACCTGAAGCGCAAGCTGGCGCATGCTTCTGTCGGCCGCGTTCTCATTGAGCGCCCTGCCAAGAACGCCCGCGTGACGGTCTATTCCGCACGCCCGGGCGTAGTCATCGGCAAGAAGGGTGAAGATATTGAACAGTTGCGCACGGATCTCCAGCGCATCATGGGAGTTCCCGTGCATGTGTCGATCGAGGAAATCCGGAAGCCGGAAATCGATGCCCAGCTGATCGCCGACTCGATTGCCCAGCAGCTCGAGAAGCGCATCATGTTCCGCCGTGCCATGAAGCGTGCCATGCAGAACGCAATGCGACTCGGTGCCCAGGGGATCAAGGTGATGAGCGCCGGCCGTCTGAATGGTGCGGAAATTGCCCGTAGCGAATGGTATCGCGAAGGTCGTGTGCCTCTGCATACGTTGCGCGCCGATATCGATTACGGAATTGCCCAGGCGCTGACGACCTACGGCATCATCGGTATCAAGGTCTGGGTTTACAAGGGTGACTTGCTTGACCGCAACGAGCAGCCGGAAGCGGCCGAGCCAGCCGCCGACGACCGCCGTCCGCGCCGCGCACCCGCCAGGCCTGAAGGCGAGAAGCCGCGCACCCGCACAGTCAAGAGGGCTGACGGGCCCGAGAGCGATGCCAAGGCTCCGGCCAAGCGTGTAAGAAAGGCAGGTGTCTGAAATGCTGCAACCTAATCGTCGCAAATTCCGCAAGGAACACAAGGGACGGAACGAAGGTCTGGCCACCCGCGGCACCAAGGTGTCATTCGGCGAGTGGGGCCTCAAGGCCACCGGGCGCGGCCGCCTGACGGCCCGCCAGATCGAGTCGGCTCGGCGCGCCATGACCCGCCACATCAAGCGTGGTGGCCGAATCTGGATCCGCATCTTTCCCGACAAGCCGATTTCGAAGAAGCCGGCGGAAGTTCGTATGGGTAACGGCAAGGGCAATCCCGAGTACTGGGTTGCCGAGATCCAGCCTGGCAAGGTGCTTTATGAAATGGATGGCGTGAATGAGATGCTGGCCCGCGAGGCGTTCGCCCTGGCTGCTGCCAAGCTGCCGATTTCCACCACCTTCGTTACTCGTCATCTGGGGTAAGCATGAAAGCTAGTGAACTGAGAACCAAGAGCGTGGACGAGCTCAAGAAAGAGTTGCTGGATCTGCTGAAGGCCCAGTTTGGCCTGCGCATGCAAATTGCCACCCAGCAGTTGTCCAATTCCAGCCAAATTTCCAAGGTGCGTCGCGATATTGCCCGTGTGCGCACGCTTATCCGTGAGAAGGCGGTGCAGCAATGAGCGAAACCCCCAGCATTAAGCGTACCCTGATTGGCCGCGTGGTTAGCGACAAGATGGAAAAGACTGTCACCGTCCTCGTCGAACGCAAGGTCAAGCATCCGATGTATGGCAAGGTCATGGTCCGCTCAAAGAAGTACCACGCCCATAACGATGGGGATTCGGCAAGGGCAGGCGACCTGGTCGAGATCGTCGAGACCCGTCCGGTTTCCCGCACCAAGTCCTGGGCCGTGTCGAACATCTTGCAGAAGGCGATCGTCGTATAAACAAACAAAGTTCTTGAAAACGCTTGCGCCATGTTCAAAGAGGCCGGTATAATCCGGCTTCTTTTTTGCCGACCCCCGTTCCTGGGGGCGGCGAAGTCATCCGACCCTTACGGGTTCCAAGACTGACCGCGCTGGCGGATTAAGTTGGAGTTAATAAATGATTCAGATGCAATCGACTCTGGGCGTCGCCGACAATACCGGTGCGCGTTCGGTAATGTGTATCAAGGTGCTGGGCGGGTCCAAGCGCCGCTATGCCGGCATTGGCGACATCATCAAGGTCAGCATCAAGGATGCTGCGCCGCGCGGTCGCGTCAAGAAGGGCGATGTTTACAACGCCGTGGTAGTTCGTACCGCCAAGGGCGTTCGCCGTACCGATGGCTCGCTGATTCGCTTCGACGGAAATGCCGCGGTGCTTCTCAACAACAAGCTCGAGCCGCTTGGCACGCGCATCTTTGGCCCGGTAACCCGCGAACTGCGTACCGAGCGTTTCATGAAGATCGTGTCCCTGGCTCCCGAAGTTCTGTAAGGGGCTCGCTATGGAAAAGATTCGCAAGGGCGACGAGGTCGTCGTCATCACCGGCAAGGACAAGGGCAAGCGTGGCACGGTCCTGCGTCGCATCGGTGACGAACATGTGCTGGTCGAAGGCGTCAATCGCGCCAAGAAGCATGTCAAGCCGAACCCGATGAAGGGTGTGGCGGGCGGCATCATGGACAAGGACATGCCGATTCATCTCTCCAATATTGCGCTGTTCAACCATGCTACCAAAAAGGCTGACCGCGTCGGCTTCAAGATGCTGGACGATGGGCGCAAGGTTCGTGTGTTCAAGTCGAACGGCGAACTGGTAAACGCATAAGGGACAGTCATGGCGCGTTTGCAACAGTTTTACAAGGATGCCGTCGTCGGCGAGCTTTCCAAGCGATTTGGCTACAAGTCGATCATGGAAGTGCCGCGGATTACGAAGATCACCCTCAACATGGGTGTCGGCGAAGCTGTGGCCGACAAGAAGGTTCTCGAAAATGCCGTCGGGGACATGCAGAAGATTGCCGGTCAGAAGGCGGTGACCACCAAGGCCCGCAAGTCGATCGCGGGCTTCAAGATCCGTGACGGCTACCCGATCGGCTGCATGGTGACCTTGCGTGGCCCGCGCATGTTCGAGTTTCTCGACCGCCTGGTGACCATCGCGTTGCCGCGTGTGCGTGACTTCCGTGGCATCTCGGGCAAGAGCTTTGACGGTCAGGGAAACTACAACATGGGCGTCAAGGAGCAGATCATTTTCCCGGAAATCGAATACGACAAGATCGATGCCCTGAGGGGAATGAACATCAGTATCACCACGACCGCGAAGACCGATGCTGAAGCCAAGGCACTGCTCGCAGCGTTCAAGTTACCGTTCAAGAATTGAGGCAATCATGGCAAAACTTGCTCTGATCAACCGTGAAGAGAAGCGTCGCAAGCTGGTTGCGCAGTACGCCAAGAAGCGTGCCGCACTGGAGGCGATCATCAATGACGTGGGCCTCTCCGAACAGGAGCGCTACGACGCCCGTCTGAAGTTGCAGGCCCTGCCGCGCAACTCGAGCCCGTCCCGGCTGCGTAATCGCTGCGCGATGACCGGTCGTCCGCGTGGGGTTTTTCGCAAGTTCGGTTTGTGTCGTAACAAGATCCGTGAACTCGCCTTCAATGGCGAAATACCGGGTGTTGTTAAGGCGAGCTGGTAAGAGGAGATACAGAAATGGCTATGAGCGATCCGATCGCGGACATGCTGACCCGCATCCGCAACGCCCAGCTCGCCGAAAAGGCGTCTGTCTCCATGCCGTCGTCCAAGGTCAAGGTGGCAATTGCCGCCGTACTCAAGGACGAGGGCTATGTCGAGGATTTTGCGGTGCGCGAGGCGAGTGGCAAGCCGACGCTGGAAATCGGCCTCAAGTATTACGCCGGTCGTCCGGTCATCGAGCGCATCGAGCGCATTTCCAAGCCCGGTCTGCGTATTTACAAGGGCTGCGAAGATATTCCCCGGGTCATGAACGGTCTGGGTGTCGCCATCGTGTCGACCCCCAAGGGCGTCATGACTGATCGCAAGGCACGCGCCAGCAAGGTTGGCGGCGAAGTCCTGTGCATCGTGGCATAAGGGGGAGCGAATATGTCTCGAATTGGAAAAACTCCCGTTGTTCTTCCGGCCGGTGTTGAAGTCAGCCTGAATGAACAAATTGTCGTCAAGGGCCCGCTGGGAACCCTGAGGATCGCCACACACCCGGCTGTCACCATTTCGCGCGACGGTCAGGCTCTGGTCGTGGCCAAGGCGCATGGCGCTGATGCCCGTACGGCTGCTGCGATGTGGGGCACCATGCAGGCGAACCTCAGCAACATGGTGACCGGTGTCTCCAAGGGGTTTGAAAAGAAGCTGCAACTGATCGGGGTGGGTTATCGTGCGCAGGTCCAGGGTGACACCCTGAACCTGTCGCTCGGATTCTCCCATCCGGTTGCGCACAAGATGCCGCAAGGCGTGAGAGCCGAGTGTCCGACGCCCACGGAAATTGTCATCAAGGGTTCGGACAAGCAGCAAGTCGGTCAGGTTGCCGCCGAGGTTCGTGCATACCGCAAGCCGGAGCCCTACAAGGGCAAGGGTGTTCGCTATGTCAACGAAACGGTGGTTATCAAGGAAACCAAGAAGAAGAAGTAAGGGTGGCATATGTTTAACAGGAAAGAAGCGCGACTGCGCCGTGCCCGCCAAACGCGGGCCAAAATCGCCGAGCTGAAGGCTGTGCGCCTGTGTGTCAATCGCACCAACTGCCACATTTACGCCCAGATCATCTCGCCCTGTGGCGGCAAGGTGCTGGCTTCGGCTTCCACGCTGGAAACGGGCGTCCGCAAGGACGTGCCGAACGGCGGCAACAAGGCTGCCGCAACGATCGTTGGCAAGCTCATCGCCGAGCGCGCGAAAGCTGCCGGCGTCGAGCAGGTCGCTTTTGATCGCTCCGGTCTCCAGTTCCACGGCCGCGTCAAGGCGCTGGCGGAAGCCGCGCGTGAAGCCGGTCTGAAGTTCTGATCGCTGCGAAAGGACAAGGTTAAGAAATGGCAAAACCCGAAAGAAGCAAGAAGCCCCAACAGGCTGAAGAGCGCGATGATGGCATGCGCGAGAAGATGGTTGCGGTCAACCGCGTCACCAAGGTGGTGAAGGGCGGACGCATCCTCGGTTTCGCGGCGTTGACCGTCGTCGGTGATGGCGACGGCGGCATTGGGATGGGCAAGGGCAAGTCGCGCGAAGTGCCGGTTGCGGTGCAGAAGGCGATGGAAGAAGCGCGGCGCAAGATGGCCAGGGTCAGCCTGAAGAACGGCACCGTGCATCACACCGTGACGGGTCATCATGGCGCTGCCACGGTAATGATCCAGCCGGCACCCGAAGGTACGGGGATCATCGCCGGCGGCGCCATGCGCGCCGTCTTCGAGGTTGCAGGCGTGAGCAACGTGGTCGCGAAGGCTCACGGTTCGACCAATCCCTACAATATCGTGCGCGCCACCATCGACGGCTTGTCGAAGGTCAATACGCCATCCGAAATCGCCGCCAAGCGTGGCCTCTCGGTTGAACAGATCCTGGGGTAAGCCATGGCTGACAAGAAGATCAAAGTTACGCTCGTCAAGAGCATCATCGGTACCAAGCAGGACCACCGTGCAACCGTTCGCGGCCTGGGCCTGCGCAAGCTGAACAGTTCTTCGGAACTGCTGGATACGCCGGCTGTGCGGGGCATGATCAACAAGGTTCAGTATCTCGTTAAGGTTGAGGGTTAAGCCATGCGTCTGAATACCATCAAGCCGGGTGAGGGCTCCAGGAAGGATGCCAAGCGCGCCGGTCGTGGCATTGGCTCCGGGTTGGGCAAGACCGGTGGCCGCGGGCACAAGGGTCAGAAGTCCCGTTCCGGAGGCTTTCACAAGGTTGGCTTCGAAGGCGGTCAAATGCCGCTGCAGCGTCGCTTGCCGAAGCGTGGGTTCAAGTCGATGACCCGTGAGCGCAACTTCGAGGTTCGTCTGACCGAACTGGAACGCCTGCCCATCGACGAGATCGATCTGCTGGCGCTGCAGGCTGCCGGCGTCGTTCCCGGTGATGCGCTGGCGGCGAAAGTCATCCTTTCGGGTGCGATCACGCGCAAGGTGACGCTCAAGGGCGTCGGCGCAACCAAGGGCGCCAAGGCTGCGATCGAAGCTGCCGGCGGTTCGGTCACCGAATAAGGTCGTGAAGGGTTAAGACATTGGCTGCAAATCCCAATACCGTAGGCAAGGGCGGCAAGTTCGGCGATCTCAAGCGCCGGCTGTGGTTCCTCCTCGGCGCGCTGGTCGTCTATCGGATCGGCGCGCACATACCGGTTCCGGGAATCGATCCCAATGTCCTTTCCGACCTGTTCAATTCGCAACAGGGCGGCATCCTGGGCATGTTCAACATGTTCTCCGGCGGCGCCCTGTCACGCTTCACCATCTTTGCGCTAGGAATTATGCCGTACATCTCGGCGTCGATCATCATGCAACTGATGAGCGTGGCTAGCCCACAGCTCGAGGCGCTGAAGAAGGAGGGCGAGGCGGGCCGCCGCAAGATCACTCAATACACGCGCTACGGCACCGTCGGCCTGGCCCTTTTCCAGGGTCTCGGCATCGCCGTCGCGCTGGAAGCGCAAGCCGGTCTGGTCAATGATCCGGGCTTCATGTTCCGCCTGACGACGGTATCGACGCTGGTCACCGGGACGATGTTCCTGATGTGGCTGGGCGAGCAGATCACCGAGCGTGGCCTGGGCAACGGCATTTCTATCATTATCTTCGCCGGTATCGCGGCCGGGCTGCCGAATGCCATCGGCGGGCTGCTCGAACTGGTGCGCACCGGCGCGATGCATCCGCTGACGGCGCTGATCATCTGTGTGCTTGTGGTCGTCGTCACCGCCTTCGTGGTCTTCGTCGAGCGCGGTCAACGCAAAATTCTGGTCAATTATGCCAAACGCCAGGTTGGCAACAAGATCTATGGCGGTCAGAGTTCGCATCTGCCGCTCAAGCTGAACATGTCGGGCGTCATCCCGCCGATCTTCGCCTCGTCGATCATTCTCTTCCCGGCGACGCTGGCCGGCTGGTTCGGGTCAGGCGAGTCGATGCGCTGGCTGAAGGACATCGCGGGCACGCTGTCGCCGGGTCAGCCGATCTATGTGATGCTGTATGCCGGCGCGATCGTCTTCTTCTGCTTCTTCTACACCGCGCTGGTCTTCAATTCCAAGGAAACGGCCGACAACCTCAAGAAGAGCGGCGCCTTCGTCCCCGGCATCCGCCCGGGCGAGCAGACCGCGCGCTACATCGACAAAATTCTGATGCGCCTGACCCTGATCGGCGCGGCTTACATTACCGTCGTCTGTCTGTTGCCAGAATTCCTGATCCTGAAGTGGAACGTTCCATTCTATTTCGGTGGCACCTCGCTGTTGATCATCGTGGTTGTCACCATGGACTTCATGTCCCAGGTCCAGGCCTATGTCATGTCACACCAATATGAAAGCCTCTTGAAGAAAGCTAACTTCAAGGGATCGCCAATGATCAAGTAGGTCGACATGGCCAAGGAAGACTACATCGAGATGCAGGGCGAGGTGGTTGAGAACCTCCCCAATGCGACCTTCAAGGTCAAGCTGGAAAACGGACACATAGTCCATAGTTTCATCTCCGGAAAAATGCGCATGCATTACATACGCATTCTCCCGGGCGACAAGGTCACCGTTCAGTTGACCCCATACGATTTATCCAAGGCCAGGATTGTTTTCCGGGTCAAGTAAAGATTCTCTACGCAACAAACCGCAGGGCAAAGGAATCACGGCTGCTTCCAAGCTCTCGCAGACGAGGAGTAAGACATGAAAGTACAACCGTCAGTGAAGTGCGTGTGCCGCAATTGCAAGGTCATCCGTCGCAAGGGCGTCGTGCGCATCATTTGCAAGGACCCGCGTCACAAGC
>CAZKSD010000019.1:0-19787 GCA_964555315.1 uncultured Dechloromonas sp. | reverse complement strand
CCCTTTTTCACCGGGATTTCCGAGAGACATGCCGCTTCGGTAGCCCTACGCTTTGTTCTCGTAAAGCGCCCTTTGAGGTCGTGCTTCGAGAAGGCCACCGATGCAGTTCGCAGTCTCTTCGCCGCGACAAACGCCGACACCGGACTCGATTGAACGCGTCGAGCGGCCTTGCACCGTCCAGACCGGGATCTGGATCGAGGAGCATGGCTGGCTCTACCGGTTGTTCAAGTCCCCCGACAACACCTCGCCACGGTTCCGCTTCCCCGATCTGCTGGGCGCCTGCGTCTCGCTGACCCTGGGCAACACGGAGAGCCATCACCGCCTCGTGCAGTACCTGGTCACGCAACTGATCTTGCGCGACCCGCGGACCGAGCGCCGCAGCTGCGACCTCTGGTCGGCGCAGTTCGACCTCGTGATGGCCGCGCATCGCGCGCCCTGGAACCGGTTCCCTCACCCGATGTTCGAGCTGGACCAGATCACGACGGCCTGCGTCGCCGTGGTCATGTCGCTGCCCGAGGCAGAAGGCCTGGTACTGCGGCAGGCACGGCTGAACCTGCGGGACCGGGTGGCGCTCTCGCGCGCTCTGGAGTGCTGAGGCGATGCGCAACCTGCCGAACCGACTCATCCCGTGCGCTGTCGCCGCCGGCATGGTGGCGCCTTCGATCGGCCTCGCATGCTGGGCCGATGCCGAGCGGCTGTATGGCGTCTCGTCACACCTGCTGTACGCCGTAGCGCGCGCCGAATCGAACCTGCGCGCCGACGCCTTGAATCTCACGCATCGCGCCCGCACGGGCACCTACGACATCGGGCTGATGCAGATCAACAGCAGCCACCTGCCGAAGCTGGCACGCCTTGGCATCTCGCCAATCGATCTCTTCGACCCCTGCACCAACATCATGGTGGGCGCCTGGCTGCTGGCCGACTCGTTCGCCCGGCGCGGCGTGTCATGGGATGCAGTGGGCGCCTACAACGCGGCCTGCGCCCGACTCGCCGGTGACGACTGTTCGGCCGCGCGTGCACGCTACGCATGGCGCGTCTACAGCCGCTTGCCCGGCAGTCCGGCCGGCGCACAGCCGCTGGAGGCCTCAGTGGCAACTCGAACGGATCGTGCCGCACCAGCACCGGCGCCGTTGATCCTGTCCGCGAGGGTTGCACGATGACCAGCCGCCTCGCCGACCTGGCCGTCTCGACTGCTCTTGCAGGCAGCCTGCTGCTGGCCAATACGTCCTGCGCCACCCGTCATCCTGAAGACGAGGCCAAGCTCGCGCCGCGGCCTCCGGCCCACGCATCCAGCGCGCGACGCGTCGCGCAGCTCTCCTTCGGCACCGACGCTGCCTTCGGCGTCTGCATCGAACCGGCATGTCCGGCAGTCACGCCGAAGACCGTGTCGATGCTCGGCGTTGCATCCATGCAGGCGGTCGCGCAACGTACGGCCCAGATTGCAGATGCAACGCGCGACCCGGGACCACCAACCGCCACGCCGATCGCACTATTGCCCATGCTGCCTGTGGCGGCACCTGCCCTCGACACCGCAGTCCGCACCGTCGTCGTCACGTTCCCGTTCGCGTCGGCCGAGTTGACAGCCCCGGCTCGGGCGGCTCTGTCCGCTTCGATGCGCCAAGCACGCGCATCCGAACGAATCGTCATCTCCGGCCGCACCGACGCTGTGGGCAACGACCAGGTCAACGAGTCGCTGGCGCTGGCCCGGGCTCTGTCCGTGCGCAACTACTTGCGCGACCGGGCCCCCGACCTTGCCGCCGACATCTTTATCGACGCCAAGGGCCGCTGCTGCTTCGTGGCGCCCAACGAGACCGAAGACGGTCGATCCAGGAATCGACGCGTCGAGGTCGCCTTCTTCGCCCGTGGAGGGATCTGATGGATCGCCCGGTCCTGGGGCCCGCCATGACTCCACCAGAGGTGAGCTTCGCCGACGCGCCAGCGCGCGGCCCGGCGAAACACGCCTCGGCATCCCCGAAGTCCAAGCGAAGGATCCGGCCCGGATGGAAGGCAACCATCGTCCGATCCGACTCCTTTGCCCGGCTTCGGGTCATCCAGAAATCCACGACCGACCCCGTCATCGATCTGAGCTACCTGGCGGACGCGTGCCTCCGGTTGGCCCTGGACATCGGGCGAGAGGCGATCGTGCAGCGTGCGCTGTCGGACCTGCGTCCTGACCGCACCAAGCCCTGAACCTCAACTTCGACGGAGCCCGCTATGAACGCAGCTCTTCCTTCGCGGCGTTGAAGGGGAGCCGGGGGTCACCGAGTCCGCACGGATCACGCGTCGATTTGCCCCCCGATGACCTTGACGACTTGACGGACAAGCAGTCTAAGCTTGCTCTCGCGCCAAAAGATGTATATCGTGTGCATCAATAAGGCGACGCACCATGACCACCGCCAGCACCTCGCGCGATCCACTAGCCACGGCGCTCGCGCGTCCGTATCGGCATGGCTTCGTCACCGAAATCGAGACCGACACGCTGCCGCCGGGCTTGAACGAGAACACGATCGGTGAGATCTCGCGCCGCAAGCGCGAGCCGGCGTTTCTCCTCGCCTGGCGCCTGGCCGCGTTCGAGCGCTGGCAAGCGATGCGCGAGCCGAACTGGGCGAAGCTGCGGATCGCGCCGATCGACTTCCAGGCGCAGAGCTACTTCGCGGCGCCGAAATCCGCAGCTCAGAAGCCGCAAAGCCTGGACGATGTCGACCCGAAGCTGCTCGAAACCTACGAGAAGCTCGGCGTGCCGCTGCACGAGCGGGCGCAGCTGGCCGGGGTCGCGGTGGACGCGGTGTTCGATTCGGTCTCGGTGGGCACGACCTTTCGCGAGCAGCTCGCGCGGGTCGGGGTGATCTTCTGCTCGTTCTCGCACGCGGTCGAGCACCATCCGGAGCTGATCGAGCGCTACCTCGGTTCGGTGGTGCCGCCGGGTGACAATTTCTACGCCGCGCTGAATTCGGCGGTCTTCTCCGACGGCTCTTTCGTCTACATCCCCGAAGGCGTGCGCTGCCCGATGGAGTTGTCGTCGTACTTTCGCATCAACGCGCGCAACACCGGGCAGTTCGAACGCACGCTGATCATCGCCGAACGCGGCGCCGAGGTCAGCTACCTTGAGGGCTGCACCGCGCCGCAGCGCGACGAGCACCAGCTGCACGCCGCGGTGGTCGAACTGATCGCGCACGACGACGCGAAGATCAAGTACTCGACGGTGCAGAACTGGTACCCGGGCGACGAACAGGGACGCGGCGGGATTTACAACTTCGTGACCAAGCGCGGGCTGTGCGCGGGCGCGCGCTCTCGCATTTCGTGGACGCAGATCGAAACCGGCTCGGCGATCACCTGGAAGTACCCCAGCGTCGTGCTGCGCGGCGACGCCTCGGCGGGCGAGTTCCATTCGATCGCGGTCTCCAACCATGCCCAGCAGGCCGACACCGGCACGAAGATGATCCACCTCGGCCGCGACACGACGAGCCGGATCGTCTCCAAAGGCATCAGCGCGGGCCGGGCGCAGAACAGCTACCGCGGTCTGGTGAAGATCGCGCCGACGGCGAGCAACGCACGCAACCACACCCAGTGTGACTCGCTGCTGATCGGTTCCGAGTGCGGCGCGCACACGTACCCGACCGTCGACGCGGCGCGCGCCGATGCGGTGGTCGAGCATGAAGCGACGACCACCCGGATCTCCGAGGAGCGGCTCTTGTACTGCCAGCAGCGCGGCATCGCGCCCGACGAAGCCACCGCGCTGATCGTCGGCGGCTTCTGCCAGGCGGTGCTGGACGAACTGCCGATGGAGTTCGCGCTCGAGGCCAAGGCGCTGCTGGCCGTGTCGCTCGAAGGCGCGATCGGCTAAAGGCGCATCACCCGCGAAGGACGAATCATGACCTCATCCGAACCGCTGCTGCAAGTGCGTGACCTGCGCGTCGACGTCGGCGGGCGCAACGTGCTGAAGTCGGTCTCGCTCGATGTGGCCGAGGGCGCGCTGATCGTGCTGATGGGCGCCAACGGCAGCGGCAAGAGCACCCTCGGACTGACGCTGGCCGGGCATCCGCGTTACCGGGTCGCCAGCGGCGGAGTCGCTTTCGGCGGCCAGGACCTGCTCGCGCTGGACGTGACCGCGCGCGCCCGCGCCGGCCTCTTCGTTTCGATGCAGGCGCCGCCGGACATCCCGGGCGTGAAGAACAACCTCTTCATCCGCACCGCGCTCAACGCGGTGCGCGCCGCGCGCGGCGAAGCTGCCCTGGATGCCTATGACTTCATCGGTGACGCGCGCGCCGCGGCCGATCGTCTGGGCCTGCCCGAGGCGCTGCTGAACCGACCGGTCAACGACGGTTTTTCCGGCGGCGAGCGCAAGCGCAACGAGCTGCTTCAGCTCGCGCTGCTGCGACCGCGCCTTGCAGTGCTCGACGAGATCGATTCGGGGCTGGACGTCGACGGCGTGAGGACGGTGGTCGAGCTCATCCAGGCGCAGCGCGAGCATGGGATGGCGTTCGTCGTCGTCTCGCACTACCTGCAGTTGATCGAGTCGCTCGTGCCCGACGCCGTGCTGCGGCTCGACCAGGGCTGCATTGCCGAGACCGGCGCGATCGATCTGGCGCGCGCGATCGCGCGGCGCGGCTTCGTCCGGGCCTCGATCCCGCAAGCGGCTTGACGCGATGGACGCCGCCCGCGCCGACGCCTTGTCCGCCCGCCACCGGCTGGCGCGCGAAGGCTGGATCTCGCCCCGCGCCGAGTCGTTTCGACACCTGCCGCCGCCGGCGGCTGAAGCCTGGCTCGGCGGCGGGATCGATCCGGCGCGCCTCGATTGCGAAGCGCCGCCGCTGGCGGGTGCGGGCTGGACGCTGCACCCGGTTGGCTCGAAGCCGACCGGCGGGGTCGAGGCGCGCTGGCTCGATGCCACCGATTCGACCCAGCGTGCCGAGCTGTTCGCCGGTCTCGCGCTGGGCGCGGCCGGCGACTCGGCGCCGTTCGCGTGGGCGCACCGCGCGCTGTGCCGGCAGGGCTTGCGGCTGCACGTCGGCGGCCTGGGCAGCCAGGGCGGCGAAGATCGCGCCGGGAACACCGTCTGGCTTCAGCTTCGCCGCAAGCCGCAGGCCGCGGTTGAGGCGCCGCTGCTGGTCATCGACCTGGCCGACGGCGCCCGCTGCGTGCTGGTCGAAGTGCACGAACGCGATGCGTCAGCCTGCTCGCATCTGATCACGCAGAACCTGCAGGTGCACCTGCGGCTCGGCTCCGGCGCGACGCTGCGGCACCTGCGCCTCGCGACCCCGGGCGCACGCGACCAATGGGCGCATCATGTCCACGCCCGGCTCGGCCGTGCCGCGCGCTACGAACAGATGCTCGTCGCCGCGGGTAGCGGCTACCACCTGCAGCACAGCGCGATCGAGTTGCACGCCGAGCGCGCGTGGGCGAGCGTCGGCAGCGTGCTCTTCACCGTCGGGTCGGCGCTGCAGCAGCAGGTGAGGACGTCGCACCAAGCGGTGCAAACCCGAAGCGCGGTCGAGGCGCTGGTGCTCGCCAGCGGCAGCGCGCGTGCGGTGGTCAACGCGCACACCCGCATCGCACCGGACGCCACGCAGGCCGACGTGCGCCAGCGCCTGGCCGGCATCCCGACCGCTGGCCAGCCGCGAGTCGTGCTGCAGCCGCATCTGGAAATCCTCCACGACCAGGTGCAGGCCACGCATGGGGCGACCTGGGGCGCCTTGCCCGCGGAGGCGCTGTTCTACGCCCGCCAGCGGGGCCTGACTGAAGACCAGGCCAGGGCGCTGATCCTCGACGGCATGGCACAGGCCGTGGTCGGCCGCTTCGGCGACGCGGCGCTGCTTGCCGCCCTGGGCATTGAGAGCGTACTGACGCGCAATGTCGCGTGTCACTTGGTGCCCGCCACTGGAGAGCGTCATGGGTGATCGACTGCTGCTGAACGCGCTGACTGGCGGCTTCCCGGCGCTGGCGCAACGCATCCACGGCCAGCCGCTGGCCTACCTCGACAACGCGGCGACGACGCAGATGCCACTCGCGGTGCTCAACGCGATGCGCGATTTCGAGACTCGCGACCGCGCGAACATCCACCGCGGCGTGCACACCTTGAGCCAGCGTGCCACCGACGCCTACGAGGCGGCGCGCCGTGCACTGGCCCGCTTCGCCGGTGCAGGGCCTGCGCATGAGGTCGTCTTCACCTCGGGCACGACCGAGGCGCTGAACCTGGTCGCGCACGGCCTGAGCGACGGCGGCATCGGCCCCGCCTGGCTTCGTCCGGGCGACGAAATCATCGTCAGCGGGCTCGAACACCATGCGAATCTCGTCCCCTGGCAGGCCGCCGCGCGGCGCAGCGGCGCGACGCTGAAGGTGCTGCTGCCCGACGCACAAGGCCGGGTCGACGAGGCCGGCTTGGCTCGCCTGCTGAGCCCACGAACGCGGGTGTTCGCGCTCACGGCCTGTGCTAATGCCACCGGTTACTGTCCACCGTACGCGGCGCTGTTGGCGCTGGCCGCGCGCGCGGGCGCGCTGACGGTGCTCGACGCCGCACAGGCGGCGAGCCACGCGCTGCCCGCGATCGACACGCTGGCCTGCGGCTTCATGGCCTTCTCGGGGCACAAGATGTACGGCCCGATGGGGATCGGCGTGCTGGTCGGCCGGCGCGACGCGCTGGACAAACTCGCGCCGCTGCGCCTGGGCGGCGACATGGTCGAGAGGGTGGAACTGGACGATGCGCGCTTCGCGCCACTGCCGGCGCGGCTCGAAGGCGGCACGCCCAACGTTGGCGGGGCAGTTGGCATCGCCGCGGCGGCGGCATTCATCGACGGCATCGGCCGCGACCTGATCGACACCCATATCCGCAACCTGCGCCGCGTCGCCGCGGCGGGGCTGTCCGCGCTGCCTGGCGTGCACGTGCTCGCCGCCGACGAGCCGGCGACGGCAATCGTCTCGTTCGTCGCCGAAGGCGCGCATCCGCACGACATCGGCACGCTGCTCGACGAACAGGGGATCGCGGTGCGCACCGGCCACCATTGCGCGCAGCCGCTGCTCGACCACCTTGGGCTTGGGCCGACGACCCGGGCGTCGTTCGCGCTGTACAACACGCTGGCCGAGGTCGAACGGCTGGTCGGCGGCGTCGACCACGCGCTGAAGGTCCTGCGGTGAACGCGGTCGCGGCCGGCAATGACCTGTACGGCGAACTCGTCGTCGAGCACAAGCGCGCGCCGCGCAACTTCGGCACGCTGGAATCGCCAACACACCAGGCGCGCGGCCACAACCCGCAATGCGGCGACGACCTCGAGGTGCAACTGAAGGTCGAGGACGGCCGGCTGCGCGACATCCGCTACCACGGCCAGGGTTGCGCGATCTGCATCGCGTCGGCGTCGATGATGAGCGAGGCGGTCAAGGGCCGCACGATCGCCGAAGCCGAGCAATTGCGGCAGCGCTTTCGGGCGGTGCTGATCGGACAGCGCGAGCCCGAGCCGGCCGAGATGGGCAAGCTGGTCAGCCTGGCCGGCGTGCGCCGCTACCCGGCGCGGATCAAGTGCGCGCTGCTGGCCTGGCACGCGCTGATGCATGCGCTCGCCGACTCTGCAGCGCCCACCGAGGCAGGCGCCGCATGAGGCACCTGTACCAGTCGGTCACGACGACTCGAGCCGTACGGGTCGAGCGCGTTCCCGACGGCACGCCGATCGAACTGGCCGCCGGAACGAAGGCCCAGATCGCGCAGGACCGGGGATCGTCGTTCACGCTCCTCGTCCAGGGCCAGATGGTGCGGCTGAAGGGCGCCGATGCCGACGCGTTCGGCCTGCCGGTCCCCGAATCCATCGCGATCCCGGCGGACGCCAAAGCGCAGGACGTGCCAGCGCTGGTCTGGCAGGTGCTGCGCACCTGCTACGACCCGGAGATTCCGGTCGATATCGTCGAGCTGGGGTTGGTTTACGGCGTCGATGTCGACCCAATGGAGGGCGGGCAGCTGCGAGTGCGGGTCCGCATGACGCTTACCGCACCGGGCTGCGGCATGGGCGAGGTGATCGCCAACGAGGTCTGCGACAAGGTCCTCGCGCTGCCGCATGTGGGCGAGGCGACGGTCGATCTCGTCTTCGATCCGCCGTGGGATCGCTCGCGTATCTCCGAGGCGGCGCAACTCGCGCTCGGGCTCTGACGGCGCCCGGCGGTCTTGCTGCCCGAGGACACCCCATCGACGCGCGCCCGGACCAGACCGATCTGGCGAACGGCGCGTCACTCGCTCAGGAACCCCAACCATGGAACATGCGATGTATCCCGAAGCCTCGGTGGATCTGGCGCGCAAGCGCAAGGAGCTGGCGTCGGAAACGCTCGCCGCCTTCCGCACCTTCGGTGAGCGCGTTTTCGCCGATGGCGCGCTGCCGTCCAAGACCAAGGAGCTGATCGCGGTCGCGGTCGCCCATGTCACCCAGTGCCCGTACTGCATCCGCGGCCACACGCAGCTCGCGCTGCAAAAGGGTGCGACCGAGCAGGAGGTGATGGAAGCGATCTGGGTCGCGGCCGAGATGCGAGCCGGCGGCGCCTACGCCTATTCCAACCTGGCAATCGACACCATGAACCAGTTCGCGGCCAAGCGAGCCAGCTGACGTCGCCGGACCTGTCGACACGTTGCCGGGTGCGGCGCGGCAGGCGACTCGCGTCGCAAGTCCCTGGCTTGCCGGGTCGGTCAATTCCCGGATGTCATCTTGATCTGGTAGGTGCTGTGGCAGGCCACGCACTTGCCCAACGTGTCTGCAAGCTGAGTCAGGGTGTGCCTGGAGTCGCCCAGGCTCTCGGCGTCCAGGGCGATCGTGTCGAATTCGCGATGGACACTGAAACCCAGGGTCTTGAATTCGAGCGGCAGTTTCCCCACCATCCGGGCGGGCGCCGAATGGGCAGCAGCCATGCCCATCAGGCGTGCGGCCGCTGCCGTCGCCTTCATGTTGTCGCGCGCCAGTGCGGCCGTCATCTGCTGCAGCCCCGCAACGAAGCCACGCATCTCGCCGAGCACGAAGATGCGCTCAGCCGGCTCCAGGACGATCGCCAGGCGCCCGTCCTCGGCCTTCTCGACCGAACCCGCGACGATGAACTTGTAGGCCATTGCCGCGATCACGAGCAGCAGCACGGCGATGATCGCGAGCTGGATCCGATGGCGAACGTTGTCCTTCATGACTGTTGCTCGGTCAGCGGTCAGCGGTCAGCGGTCAGCTGAGCGGTCGCTGAGTTTTCGCTCGGGCAGAATCGGCCAATGGGAACCTTGATGGCCGATCGGCCGCAGACGCTGGGCGAGGAGATCGCCAACGCGATCAGTCACGGCCTGGGCCTGTTGCTGGCGATCGCCTCGTTGCCGATTCTGGTTTGGCACGCGGGCCGGCGGGGCACGGCGGTGGACGTCGCCGCGGTCAGCGTCTTCGCCGGCACGATGATCCTGCTGTACCTGGTCTCGACGCTGTACCACGCGCTGCCGACGAGCCGCGCCAAGGCCTGGTTCAACCGCTTCGACCACGCGGCGATCTACCTCTTCATTGCCGGCAGCTACATGCCGTTCACGTTCGGCGTGCTGCGCGGCGCGTGGGGCCTGACGCTTTCCGGAATCGTCTGGACCGTCGCGGCCGTCGGCACGATGGTCAAGCTGCTGAACCGGCTGAAGCATCCACTGTGGTCCACCGGGCTGTACGTGGCCATGGGTTGGGTGGCGCTGATTGCCGTCGCACCGCTGGTGCAGCGCATGCCCGGCGCTGGACTGGCCTGGCTTGCGGTCGGCGGCCTGAGCTACACGGTCGGCGCGATCGTGTTCCTGTTCGACAACCGGCTGCGCTACGTCCACTTCGTCTGGCACCTCTTCGTCGTCGGGGGCAGCAGCTGCCACTTCTGCGCGGTACTTTGGTACGCAAAGGGGTGAGCGTGGACGAGAAGCAGTCCACTGCGGACTGCTTCTCGCCTCGCGAACCGGCCGAGGTCGTCAACCGCAGCACGCACCGCCCGAGCAGCATGAGTCCTCGGCCCAGCCCGAGGCCTTGGCCTTGAGCTTGCCGATCTGTATGCGCCACAGATCAGGGCCGGATTTGAGGTAGGTCCAGTCGAAGCTGCCGCGCAGCCGATCCTCGAACTGCCAGCGCAGCGGCTGCGGATCGTGGTCGTTGACCAACTGCAGCGCTTCTCCTGGCTTCAGCGCGTCGAAGCGGCCGAAGATCAGGGTGTGCCGCTCGGGCGGCGGGATCTGGCGAACGTCGAGGGTGGTGGCAATCTGCGTGCTCATCGTGAATTCTCCGTGTCGGCTGCGCGAGCGTTGAACATGTAAGCGTCTTGCATCTTATAGACAGCCGGCGCTAAAAGCAATACACTGCATGCATCTTTCAGATGCCGGCCATGCGACTTGCCGAGTACACCGACTACACCCTGCGCGTGCTGATGTACTGCGCTGCGCACCGCGACGAACGGCTGACGATCGCCGGCCTGGCCGAGCGCCATGCGTTGTCGAAGAACCACCTGATGAAGATCGTCAACGATCTCGCGCGCCAGGGGCTGCTGGAGACGACGCGCGGCCGCGGCGGCGGGCTTCGCCTGGTTCAGGACCCGGCGCACATCCGCATCGGCGACATCGTTCGCGCGTGCGAGACCGACTTCCGTCTGGTCGAATGCTTCGACCCCGCGACCAATGCCTGCACGCTTTCGCCGAGCTGCCGCCTGAAGCATCTGCTGGACAGCGCGCTGCAGTCGTACTTCGAGACGCTCGACGGCGCGACGCTGGCCGACATCGCCCCGCCGGCGCCGCAAGGCGGCAAGGGCGGGTCGGGACGCGCCCACCGGCCGGTTGCGGTGAAGGTGGTCCGACGCCGCACCGATGCGGCTGTGGGCACAACGCGGCGTTGAGGCGGGCAAGCACGATGCGCATCGCGTTGCCGGGCCAGGCCGCCACGGCGGCCGATTTCGACTCTCCGCTGGCGATGCTCGCGGATTGCCACCGCCGTGTCGAGCGCCAATGCGCGACCCTTGCGCGGCTCGTTCCTCACCTCGAAGCCAACGGCAGCGACACTGCAGCAAGCGAGGCTGCGACCGCGGTGATGCGGTACTTCGACACCGCCGCGCCGAATCACCACGCCGACGAGGAAGACGACCTGTTTCCGGCGCTGATCGAATCGATGGCCGGGTCGGACGCGGTGTGCCTGCGCAAGATCATCGCGGCGCTGCGCGCTGACCACGGCGAGCTGGACCGGCACTGGGCCGCGCTGCGCCCCGTGCTGGCGGCGGTGGCGGCCGGTCAGTCGGCGACGCTGTCGGCCGAGGACGTGCAGGGATTCGCCGATCTCTACGCGCGCCACATCGCGCGCGAGGAAGGTGAGCTGCTTCCGATCGCCGGGCGGCTGCTCGGCGATGCCGATCTCGAACGAATCGGTGGCGAAATGCGCCGCCGCCGGGGCATGGACACGGCAGCGTCCCGGTCGCCCTGATCAACCCCTGCCCGCCTTGCCGGCGGGCCCACTTGCGAGGAACTGATGTCCACACCCCAGCTTCACCTCTCCCCCGACTCGATCTATCCGTTCGATGCCCGGGGTGTCGCGAAGCGTTTCCGCCATGCCGCGATCTTCGGCGCGCTCGACGCGTTGCATCCCGGAGAGACGATGCGCTTTGCCAATGACCACGACCCGCTACCCTTGCTCGCGCAGATCGCGCAGCGCTACGGCGACCGGGTCAACGTCGAGTACCTCCGGCGCGAGAGCGGCAACATCGTGATCGATTTCCGCGTGGGCTGAAATCGGATGCCGGCGTGGCGAACCACCGCGCCGGACTCAAACCGTTCGCCGAAGCATCATCGTCTTGATCTTGCCGATCGCCAGCGCCGGGTTCAGGCCCTTCGGGCAGATGTCGGTGCAGTTCAGGATCGTGCGGCAGCGAAACAGCCGGTACGGGTCTTCCAAGTTGTCGAGCCGTTCGCCCGTGGCCTGGTCGCGGCTGTCGACGAGGAAGCGATAGGCCTGCAGCAACCCGGCCGGACCGACGTACTTGTCCGGGTTCCACCAGAAGCTGGGGCATGCGGTCGAGCAGCAGGCGCACAGGATGCATTCGTACAGGCCGTTGAGTTCATCGCGCGCCTCGGGCGACTGCAGCCGCTCCTTCTGCGGCGGCGGGTCGTCGTTGACCAGCCACGGCCGGATCGAGTGGTACTGCGCGAAGAACTGCGTCATGTCGACGATCAGGTCGCGAATCACCGGCAGGCCGGGGATCGGCTTGAGCACCACCGTCTCGGGAAGGTCACGCAGAGTGGTCACGCATGCCAGCCCATTGCGGCCGTTGATGTTGATCGCATCCGAGCCGCAGATGCCTTCGCGGCACGAGCGGCGAAACGCGAGGCTCGGGTCGATCGCCTTGAGCGCGATCAGCGCGTCGAGCAGCATGCGCGCGCAGTCGTCCGACTCGAGCTCGAAGGTCTGCATCCGCGGCGCCGAGCCGCCCTCGGGGTCGTAGCGGTAGACGTGGAAGCGGCGCATCGGTTTCTCCCAGTGCCAGGCGGCCAATGGTGCGCGTGCGTGGCGGCAGTCGCAATGCGTGTTCTTGATGGATCCTAAGAATTCGCTGCGCCGCTCGAACTCTTCACCCGGCAGCGCGATCGCAAGCGACAAGGCAGGCGATGGGCGCCTGACACGATCGATCGATGGAGAGACATGTGATGAACGCAAAGCAGGGAAACTGGATTTCGGCCGCCGTTGCTATGGTGGCGATCGTCGCTGCGGCGTGCGCCGGGGCGCCGGCCCACGCGGCCGATGATCACCACCACGGCGCCGCGACGCCGACGAAACTGAGCCTGGACCAGGGCCGCAAGTGGCCCACCGACGAGTCGCTGCGCAACGGCATGAGCCGGATCCGCGGCATCGTCGAGCCGCAGCTCGGCGCAGCCCATGCCGGCAAGCTGCAGCCGGCGCAATACCGTGAGCTGGCGACGAAAGTGGAAGCCGAAGTCGGCACCATCGTCGCGAAATGCAAGCTCGAACCCAAGGCCGACGCGATGCTGCATCTGGTGATCGCGCAGCTCGGCGCCGGCACCGACGCGATGGCGGGCAAGGACACCAAGCGGCGTCCGGTCCAGGGTCTCGCCCAGGTGGCCCAGGCGGTCAACGACTACGGCCGCTACTTCGACGATCCCGGCTTCAAGCTGATCCATGATGGTCACTGAGTTCGACCCGACAATGCCCGGGATGCGCACGCCGGACTTCTTCGATGCGGTGCCAACGATCAAGGTCGTTGACCCGCTGGCCGCGGCACTCGGCGCGGCCGACGACGGCGTGATCGAGTACCGCTATCTCGACGCGGTCAAGCTCACCGGCCACTCGTGCCCGACGGTCGCCGGCGCCTGGCTGATGACCCGGGCGGCGCTCGCGCACCTGTACCCCGACACCTTGCCGCGTCGCGGCGAGCTGCGGGTCGAGTTGTGCCAGCGACAGGACGAAGGCGTGGCCGGCGTCATCGCCAGCATCGCCCAGCTCGTCACCGGCGCGGCCGGCGAGGGTGGTTTCAAGGGGCTGGCCGGACGCTTCGCGCGCTGCGGCCTGCTGCGCTTCGGCGTCGCGATGCCCGGCGAGATCCGCTTCAGCCGGCTGGACAACGGCGCGTCGATCGTGCTGGCGCACCACATGCAGGCCGTGCCGCGGGCCGCATCCCTGACCGAGAAGCTGCAAGCGGCTTTCGGGCCCGGGGCGGACGACGCCGGACGGCAGGCGTTCGCACAGACCTGGCAGGGTTGGGTGCGGACCATCCTCCTCGAGCACGCCGACGACCCGGCGCTGATCGTCGCGATCGGCTGAGCGCGGATGACGCGCAGGCAGGTCGCTCCCGACGTTCTGCTCGCGCGGCTGCCGTTGTTCGAGGCGCTCGAGGCTGCGGCGCTGGAGCGCCTGGCCGCAGGCACGACGCGCGTCACGCTGAGCCGCGGCCAGACGCTGTTTCGCAAGGGCGAGCGCACGGCCGGCATGTACCTCGTGGTCTACGGCGAGATCAAGCTGATCGCGTCCTCGCCGGCGCGCCGCGCGCGTCTGTCGGGGATCGTCGGGCCGGGCAAGAGCTTCGGCGAGCCGGTGATGTTCCTCGAACGCCCGGCGCCGGTCGACGCCCAGGCGGCCAGCGATGCGCTGCTGCTGCATCTGCCGCAGGCGCTGGTATTCGCCGAGATCGAGCGCAACCCGAGGTTCGCGCGGCGCATGCTCGCGGGCCTCGCGCAGCGTGTCGAACGCCTGGTGCGCGAACTCGACCGGCAATCGATCGGCAGCGGTTCCGAACGCCTGGCTGCCTACCTGCTTCGCCACAGGAACGGCGAGAGCGGCCCGATCGAGTTGACGCTGCCGGCACCCAAGGCCGAGATCGCGTCGCTGCTGAATCTGACGCCGGAACACTTCTCGCGCGTTCTGCACGAACTGGCTGCCGCCGGCGTGCTCAGCGTGCAGGGCCGTCGCATCACCGTGCCTGACCCCGAGCGGCTCGAAGCGGTGTCGCGCCGGCGCTGATCCGGCCCGCAATTGCATACGCCATGTCGACCGCCCTCGTGATCCGCCATGTCGCGTTCGAGGATCTCGGAACGCTCGAGCCGCTTCTCGCCGCGAACGGCATAAGCGTGCACTGGCTCGACGCCGGCATCGACGATCTCGGAGCGATCGATCCGGTCCGCCCGGCCTTGCTTGTCGCCCTCGGCGGCCCGATCAGCGTCTACGAGGGCGACCGCTATCCCTGGCTCGACGTGCAAATCGCGTGGCTTCGCCGCCGGCTGCTGGCTCGCCGGCCGACGCTGGGCATTTGTCTGGGCGCGCAGCTGATCGCCGCGGCGCTCGGCGCGCGCGTCTATCCGGGTCCGGCCAAGGAGATCGGTTGGTCGCCGTTGACGCTGACCGACGCCGGACGCACGTCGGCGCTCGCGCCGCTCGACGGCGCATCGACTTCGATGCTGCACTGGCACGGCGACACCTTCGACCTGCCCGAGGGCGCGACACTGCTCGCCGGCACAGGCCAGTACCCGAATCAAGCGTTCGCCTGGGGCGCATCGGCGCTCGCCCTGCAGTGCCATCCGGAGATCGACCCGCCGCGGCTCGAACGTTGGCTGATCGGCCACACGGTCGAACTCGGGCGCGCCGGCGTCGACCTCGCAAGGCTGCGGGCGCAGACGGCCACCCATGGGCCGGCGCTGGTGCGCCAGGCACGCCTCGTGTTCGAGCGCTGGCTGCGCGAGCGGCAGGATGAACTCGTCGACCGCGAGCCCTCCTCTCTCGAAACGACGTCCCCGAGCAATGGCAGCGGCTGAAGATTTCGGACCTCGCCCCCAGGACCTGCCGATGCGATGGGCGCCTGTCACCAGAGCAATGCCTGTGCGCCCATCGCCTCACCCCGCCTGGACCTTGAACACCTTCATCACTTCGTCGCCCAGGTGATGGATCACCTTGACCGCGATGCGCCCGGACTGCGGCCGTTCGAACGGCCTGGACTGGCTCGCGTCCTTGCAATTGGGGCCGCGTCCTGTCGGCTCGCGGGATCTTGTGCGAACCGGATCTTCATAAGCTGCTCAACCCCGATCCAGGATTCGAGCACGCCGCGAAGCAGATGCACCAACCGGCTATTGCGCACCCAACCTCGGGGTCATGGAGCCAGGACTAGTTCGCGCCGAGAACGCAACCCGGCTCGAAACCGGGCCGCGTGAGGTGATTTGCGCAAACTCTTCATTGCCAAGGGCGGGCGTCGGTGTGTGTTGGCGGTACGTGCTGCCAAGCCGCCCCGCTGACTGGCGAGCGGGGCATTACGCCATACGCCCGCACGGTTCTTGATCGGCTTTAAGGCGCCGAGCGCGAACCTCCTTACAGTGCGGCGCTTCGCCCGCCGGCGCATTCGCTCGCCGCCACGCCTGGCCGATGACCGCCCCCGAAGCCCCCGCACGCCCCGATCTCGTCTGCCCGGCCGGATCGCTTCGCTCGCTGCAGGCCGCCGTCGACGCTGGTGCCGACGCCGTCTACGTGGGCCTGAAGGACGCGACCAACGCGCGCAACTTCCCCGGATTGAATTTCGACGATGCGCAGATTCGCGACGGCGTCGCCTATGCCCATGCCCGTGGTGCGCAGGTGCTGATGGCGCTGAATACCTACGCCGACGCGCACGATCCGAGCCCCTGGTGGCGCGGCGTCGATCGCGCGGTGGCGCTGGGCGCCGACGCGCTGATCGTCGCCGACATTGCGGTGCTGGCCTATTGCCGCGACCATCATCCGGGGCTGCGCCTGCACCTGTCGGTCCAGGCTTCGGCGACGAGCCACGCGGCCATCGCGTTCTACCGCGAACGCTATGGCATCGTTCGCGCCGTGCTGCCGCGCGTGCTGACGCTCGCGCAGGTGGGCGAGTTGATCCGCCACACCGACGTCGACATCGAGGTGTTCGGTTTCGGCAGCTTGTGCGTGATGGTCGAGGGCCGCTGCGCGCTGTCCTCCTACGCCACTGGCCTGTCGCCCAACAACGCCGGCGCGTGCTCGCCGCCGTCGGCGGTGCGCTGGAGCGAGACAGCAAACGGCACCGAGGCGCGCCTGAACGGCGTACTGATCGACTGCCACGCCCCGGCCGAGCCGCGCGGCTATCCGACGGTGTGCAAGGGGCGCTTTCTCGTCGACGGCGAGCGCGACTATGCGATCGAGGAGCCGACCAGCCTGAACACGCTGGCGATCCTGCCGGATCTGGTCGCGCTGGGCGTCAAGGCGATCAAGATCGAGGGGCGCCAACGCAGCGCAGCCTACGTCGAGCAGGTGACGCGCGTGTGGCGCTCGGCGATCGATGCCGCATGCGACCCGCAGGCGCGCTATCACGTCTGGCCCGACTGGACCGCGACGCTGGCGCGCCACGCCGAAGGCCAGCAGCACACGCTGGGCGCCTACAACCGCCCGTGGCGTTGACGGCGATGAACGGTGGCGACACGCCGCGCCTGGCGCTGACCATCGGCCCGGTGCTGTATCACTGGCCGCGCGACACGCTGACCGCGTTCTACGCCGACATCGCCGAAAGCGCGGCCGACACCGTCGTGCTCGGCGAAACGGTGTGCGCGCGCCGGCGCGAGTACAAGCTGCCCGACTGGCTCGCGCTGGGCCGCGAACTGGCCGCGGCCGGCAAGGAAGTGGTGCTCGCAACACAGGCGCTGATCGAGACCGAAGCCGACCTGCGCCTGCTCGAGCGCCAGGCGGCGCAGCGCGACTTTGCGGTCGAAGCAGGTGACGTCTCGGCCCTTCAAACGATGCAGGGCCGCGTATCGCTCGTGCTCGGGCCCCATCTGAACATCTACAGTCGCGAGGCGCTGCGCGAATACGCTCGCCTTGGCGCCATGCGCTGGGTCGCGCCGGTGGAATTGCCGCTCGACGCGGTGGCTCTCGTGAACCCCGCGCGAGATCCGGTCTGCGCGCCGGATGGCAACCCTTTGGCCACCGAGGTCTGGGCTTTTGGCCGTATGCCGCTCGCGTTCTCGGCACGCTGCTTCACCGCACGACACCATCGGGTCGCGAAAGACGATTGCGGCTTTCGCTGCCTGGCCGACCCCGACGGCATGCTGCTGGCCTCTACCGAAGGTCAGCCGTTCCTGGTGCTCAACGGCACGCAGACGCAGTCGGCGGCGGTGCAGAACCTCATCGGCGAGCGTGCCGCGTTGCGCGCGGCAGGCGTTGCGCGTCTGCGCCTTTCGCCGTGCGCCCGCGGGTTCGGGCAGGTTGTGGCCGATTTCGACGCTGTGATGAACGCCGGATCGAATGCCGCCGAGCGCTTGGAAGCCTGGGGCGCAATCGGTGTGCCGGCGCCTTTCAGCAACGGTTTCGCCCGCCGCGAGGCGGGCATGGCGTGGAGCCCCGCATGACCATGGCCGCAAACCCCGCGACGCCGCTTCCGCCCGGGCTGCCGGCCCTTCTCGCACCGGTGCACCGGCACATTGCCGCGCTCATCGAGCGCTTGCCGACGGCGCCGCCGTCGTTGCTCACCGCGCGGCTGCTCGACCGGTTGCTGCTGCCGCGCCTGCCGGAAGACGCCAAGCGCGCGCTCACCGGCCATGTGGTCGAGCTTCGGGTGGCCGATTTCGGCGTGCGGGTACGCTTGCGCCTGGGCCGCGGCGGCTTCGCGGCGGCGGGCGACGATGCCGCGGCGGTGCTGCGCATCGACGCGCCGAGCACGAGTTATCTGCACCTCGCGCGCGGGCAGCAAGACCCGGATCGGCTCTTCTTCGAGCGCGCGCTGGTGATGGAAGGCGACACCGAACTGGGCCTCGTTCTGAAGAACACGCTCGACGCGATCGGCCCGCTCTGGCCGCCGCGGCGCTGATGCCTGCAAGAGCGTCCCGAGCCCAGCCAGGACATCCAAGCCTAACATCCGGGAGGCGTGAACGTTGCCGCCCGTTCCGATCGCGGTTGTGGGAACTCGGCCATGAATATCCTTCTCGTCCATCCGCGTGACCCCGACAGCTTCTGGAGCATTGGGCACGCGCTGCGCCTGGCGTCGAAGAAGGCCGCTTTCCCGCCGCCGGGATGGCTCACGGTCGCGGCGATGTTGCCGCGGGACTGTACGCTGCGCCTGGCTGACCCGAACGTCCAGACGCTGCGCGACGAACCTCTCATCGCCGCCGACTCCGTGCTGATGAGCGCGATGAACGTGCACCAGACCAGCGGCCGCGACGTCGCACGTCGCTGCGCCGCCCTGGCACGACCCCTGATCTGGTGCGGGCCGCTGTTCACCAGCGGCCATCGCGCCTTACCCGAGGTGCCGCACTTCGTGCTCGGCGAGGCCGAGGATGGGCCTTTCGAAGAGCCGGCTTGTCACGTTCCGCCGCCTCGCCGGAGTCGTCAGCCGGGCGGCCCCAGCCGCCGACAGATTTCGAGCACCAGCGCCGACTGGTTCAGCGCTTAGAAATGCAGCGCCGGCGCGCCGCCGGCGATCAGCCGCTCGCACAACCGCGTGACGACATCGAGGCCGAACGCGCGGATCGCTGCCGCGTCGTCGAGAAAACCTTCCATCTTCAGCAGCACCCAGCGCGGGATTTCGATCCCATCGCGGGCGGCGAACTGCGCGACCTTCGAGAAGTTGTGGAACGGCATGATGCCGGGCACGATCGGCACCGCGACGCCAAGCGCGCGCACCTCGTCGACGAACCTGCTTGCGCACGCGGAACTCCTCGGGGTTGTTGATCACGGTCTCGATCCTCAACACGAGCCCCGCCTTGTCGTACATCTTCAGCCAGTTCTGCTTGACGCGGTGCTTGACCCTGGAGCCGCCGACGCGGCGGCAGGCGAAGCTGGACAGATCGGAGACCACTTCGCCCTGGAAGTGGCCGGTAAGCTTGCGCCCGAGGAAGTTCATGACCTCTGCGGCGCCGAAGCACAACGTGCTGTGGCTGAGCAAGCGCGGGTACAGCTCACGCAGACCCTCGGTCTTGAACATCACGTCGGTGGAGTATTCGGCTTGCGCCGCGACCCAGTAGTACTCGCAGCCGTGTTGCGACACGACCAACCGGGCGTATCGTTCAGGATTCGCGGCCAGTTCAGGTGGGCGAAGCGATCGGCCAAGCGCTGCGCACGCGGCAGCTCGCCGATGCGGATGAAGACGTTGTCGATCTTCGTGTATTCGATGCCGCGCTGCGTGAGTCTGCGCGCCAGCCACTCGTGGCCGTTGAGGTAGACCTGGATCTGCAACGGGAACCAGGTCTGGACGCGTACGTGGATCAGATCCAGATCGCGGGGCTCCATCGGGAGCCCGCTGGGGATGCGCAGCGGTGGCGGACATGCGCTGCTCGCATTCGGACCTCGGGACTTCATGGTCCGGCGCGGCAACGC
>CAZKSD010000018.1:0-19816 GCA_964555315.1 uncultured Dechloromonas sp. | reverse complement strand
ATCGCCAGCGAACCCAGCAGCGCGGCCAGCAGCGCGACCGGCATCGCCGCTCAACGCACCTCGGGCGCAACCAGCACGCCCTCGCCGGCCGCTGCGCCGGCCAGCCGCACGCAGCCGCCATCGAGGCGCAGGCGGTCTTCGGCGAACCAGCGCACGGCCTGCGGATAGACCCGGTGCTCCTGGCGCAGCACGCGGGCGGCGAGCGTCGCTTCGTCGTCGCCGTCGAGCACCGGCACGGCAGCCTGGATGATGACCGGCCCGTGATCGAGCGCCGGGGTCACGAAGTGCACCGTGCAGCCGTGGATGCGCACGCCCTCTGCCAGCGCCCGCCGGTGGGTATGCAGGCCGGGGAAAGCCGGCAGCAGCGACGGATGGATGTTCATCAGGCGGCCCGCGTAATGGCGCACGAAGCCGTCGCCGAGGATGCGCATGAAGCCGGCCAACACGACGAGGTCCGGCGCGAAGCCGTCGATGCAGGCGGCCAGCGCGGCGTCGAAGGCCTCGCGTCCGGCGAAAGCCTTGTGGTCGATGCAGCGCACGGCGATTCCCGCCGCCGCCGCCGTCGCCAGTCCCGCGGCGTCGGGGCGGTTGCTGATCACGGCGGCAATGTCCACCGGCAGCGCGCCGGCGGCGCGGGCGGCGATCAGCGCCTCCATGTTGCTGCCGCGGCCGGAAATCAGAATGACGGTCTTTTTCATGTCAGAAACTTACGGGGAGAAAGATCATGGTCGCGACAGCTTGCGCCGTCCGGGAAATGGTGCGGCCATTGCGGTCGGCGACGATTTTGGCCATGAAATCGAGCAGGCCGGTGATCCGCCCGAACTCGCGCTCGAAGGAAATGTTGCGGTTGGCCGGGTCGAGTTCGTTGGACAGCAGGAAGAGGTCGCCGGCGGCATCGCGGTTGGTACTCAGCTTCCAGATGGCGATTTCCATGTTGCGCGCGCAGTTGTACAACTTCGTTTCGTCCAGGCTGTCGAGGATGTAGAACTCCTCCTTGTGCTCGAAGGCGGCGTCGACCATGGTCAGCAGGCCGTAGACCAGCGCCGCCACCCGGTCGCCTTCATACGTGTTGCTGAAGGCGAGCGCCGCCGCCTGGCGCTCGCGCAGCCCGCCGAATTCCGGCCAGCTCCGCGAATTGCGCTGGCGCAGGCGCTCGACGGCGTCCTCGCGGCTGACCGCGCCGCCTTTCTTCCACTCCTTCGGATTGCGCTTGTACAGCTTGTCGGCAATCAGCAGCAGACCGGCGACGACTTCCGCGCGATCGGCATCGGCAATGCGGTCGACGTCCGACTTGACCAGATATTTCGCATCGAACGTCGTCCGTGTCCGGCCATCCTTCCCCATCGTCGTCGCACAGCCAGCCAGCGACAGGACAAGGGGGACGACCAGCCAGTGCATCAGGCACCCTTGCTCTTCAGGTAGCCGAGGCCGACCGGCACCAGCGTGAAGGCGATGATGCCGACGATGATCAGCGACAGGTTGGCGCGCACCCACGGCAGGTTACCCAGCCAGTAGCCGGCCAGGCACAGCGAGACGACCCAGGCCAGCGCGCCGACCAGGTTGAACAGCGTGAAGCGGGCATAGGTCATCGAACCGATACCGGCGACGAACGGGGCGAAGGTGCGGAAGAGCGGCAGGAAACGCGAGATCACCAGCGTTTTGCCGCCGTGTTTCTCGTAGAAGGCATGCGTCTTGACCAGCGCGTCCTTATTGAAGAAACGCGATTTTTCCCAGTGGAAGACCTTGGGACCGAGGAAGCGGCCGATCTGGTAATTGAGGGTATTGCCGAGCACGGCGGCGACCGTCAGCACGCCCATCAGCACGAAGATGTCCATGCCGCCCTCGCCGATGGCCGCCAGCGCGCCAGCCACGAAGAGCAGCGAATCGCCGGGCAGGAAGGGCGTCACGACGAAGCCGGTTTCGGCGAAGACGATAACGAACAGGATGCCGTAGATCCACAGGCCATATTGCTGCACCAGCAGCGCCAGATGCCTGTCGAGGTGGAGGACGATGTCCATGAACTGCATGAGTAATTCCATCGGGAGGCGCCGGGCGTGGTAAAGCCGCGATTTTACCTCAAGGTATAATCCCGCCATGCCGACGATTGCCCGCCTCCCCGACCTGCTGATCAGCCAGATTGCCGCAGGCGAAGTGGTCGAAAGACCCGCCTCGGTCCTGAAAGAGCTGCTGGAAAACAGCCTCGATGCCGGCAGCAAGGCCATCCAGGTGCATCTCGAAGAAGGCGGCGTCAAGCTGATCCGTGTCACCGACGACGGTTGCGGCATTGCCAGGGATGAACTTGCGCTGGCCCTGACCCGCCACGCCACCTCGAAAATCGTTTCTCTGGACGATCTGGAGCGGGTCAGTTCGCTCGGTTTTCGCGGCGAAGCGCTGGCCTCGGTCGCTTCCGTCGCCCGCCTCGCCATCAGCAGCCGCGAACGCGGCGCGAGCCACGCCTGGAGGCTGCGCGCCGAACCCGGCGCCGCGCCGGAACCGGCCGCCCTGATGGCGGGCACCGTCGTCGAAATGCGCGACCTCTATTACAACACCCCGGCCCGCCGCAAATTCCTCAAGGCCGAAGGCACCGAATTCGCCCACTGCGCCGACGCCGTCAAGCGCCTGGCGCTGACCCGGCCCGACGTCGCCTTCAGCCTGACCCACAACGGCCGCAACCTGTTCCAGCTCGCCCCCGCCGACAGCGCCCGGCGCATCGCCGACATCCTCGGCGACGATTTCCTCGGCGCCGCCCGCCGCCTCGACGCCGCCGCCGGCCCGCTCGCCATCGCCGGTTTCGCCATCGACCCGACGCGCGCCACCGACGCCAGGGACGGCCAGTACGTCTTCGTCAATGGCCGCTTCGTGCGCGACAAGGTGATCGCCCACGCCCTGCGCGAGGGCTATCGCGACGTGCTGCACGGCAGCCGCCAGCCCGCCGTCTGCCTGTTCGTGAACATCGACCCGGCGCTGGTCGACGTCAACGTGCACCCGGCCAAGACCGAAGTCCGCTTCCGCGACTCGCGCGCCATGCACCAGTTCGTCTTCCACGCCATCCAGCGCACACTGGCGGCACCGGTGCAGGGCGAAACACCCGAAACAGCACCTGTTGCGGTCGCCCCCGGAAAAAGGGCAAATTTCAATATTGCCGCCGACCACCCGCCGCCGGTGCGCCATCAAAGCACGCTCGGCGTCGCCGAGCCCGCCGCTGCCGCCTACCTCGCCTTCGCCCGCGCCACGCAAGGTCTGGGCGAACCGGCCAGCCCGCCCGCCGCCGCCCCCCAATTCGCGCCCGCCGAAACCGTGGACCGCGACGGCCCGCCGCTCGGCTACGCGCTGGCCCAGTTGCACGGCATCTACATCCTGGCCCAGAACGCGCGCGGCCTGGTTCTCGTCGACATGCACGCCGCGCACGAACGCATCCTCTACGAAAAACTGAAGACCGCCCTCGACAATCGCCAGATTGCCACCCAGGCGCTGCTGATTCCCGCCGTCTTCTCCGCCGACCCGCTCGACATCGCCGCCGTCGAAGAACACGCCGACGCCCTGGCCGACCTCGGCTTCCAGATCGCCCCGCTCGGCCCCAACCAGCTCGGCGTGCGCAGCGTCCCCGCCCTGCTGCAATCCGGCGACCCCGCCGCGCTCGCCCGCGCGCTGATCGCCGAACTGCGCGAACACGGCATCACCCAGCTCGCCACAGCCCACCGTAACGAACTGCTTGCGACAATGGCCTGCCACGGCGCCGTCCGCGCCCGCCGCATTCTCACCTTGCCCGAAATGAACGCCCTGCTACGCCAGATGGAAGAAACCGAACGCGCCGGCCAATGCAATCATGGACGGCCGACGTGGACGGAGCTATCGATAGATCAACTCGACAAGCTTTTTTTGCGGGGGCAGTGAGGCCAAAACCTGTCGCAACTTTTGTTCAGTTTATTGAGGTAACAACATGAAGATGTTCGAAACCAGAGGCAACCAACTTAGGGCTGACGCAAAGGCATTGGTCCTTGAATTCATGCAATCGTCAGATCTTTGCCAAGCCGGGAAGGAGGGCTTGCGCCTTTCGCAAATCTTTCGAGCTTGCGGGTTTGACTGGGGCCAATACCCGAAGGCAACTTCATCTAATCAACAATACTGGGTCGTAGCCTTGGTCCGCGAGCTGGAAGCGGAAGGCAAGGTCGAGCGAGTATCCGAATCCGGCCCTTGGCGCCTAATTTAGCTAACAACCGGATTGGTGCTCAAAACTAGGTTGCCGTCTGGGCTATGAAGTCACAGAGCAGACCGTTACCGTGAAGCCGATCACGCTCTGCAAATGGGAATGCGGCTTTGTCTACAAAATTTCCAGCGAACGTGTAGAAAGTTGTTCTATCGCTCAAACAATGCCTGCCGAATGGACGCCAAATCCCCCACAATCTGCTCTTACCCTGCCTTTAACAAAGGAAGCTCATTCGCCATGAAACCATTTTCCAGACTTGCCGCAACCGCCTTGCTCTGTCTCTCGACGGCCGCGTTATCGTTGCCAACCAGCGCCGAGGAAGCCGCCCCCGCAGCGCCTGCGGCCGACCGGCGCGAAGGCAACAATGTAGTCTGGCGCGGCGAGGTCGATGGCACGATCGACATCTCGGTCCGCAACCGCACGCTTCGGGTCGCCGTGGTCTCCGGGCGCAGCCTGCGCCGGGAGCACCGGAATCATCAGTTCACGGGCTTCCTGCCGGCGCGCGACGTCACCGTGCGGCTGGAAAACGTCGAGGGGCCGGGCACGGTCGAGGTGATCCAGCAGCCCGAGCAGTCGAACAATTTCACCGCCGTCGTCCGCGTCGCGAACAGCCAGCCATCCCGCGCGGAATTCCGCTTCAAGCTGATCTGGTAAGCGCTCGCTTCCGGTTGTGCGGCCATTGCAGCGCAATCACGGCGCCGGTTTGTTGACCTGCTGCTTGATGATCGGCCCGACCGCGTTCCAGGCCATGTTGCCGGCGACGAACAGGATCGCCGTGCCGATCACCAGCTGTATCAGCAGCACGATCAGGTCGTGCTGCTGGCGGCTCATCTTGCGGCCGGGATTGGTGGCCCCGCAACCGGGACAGGCTTCGGCCGAGGTATCGACCTGGTGGCCGCAGGCGCGGCACGGTACGAGCGACATGGATTCCCCCCTGTGATGCGGCGATTATAGGCCGGAGTGCCTGCCGGCGCGCGTGGTAGCATTCGCCGCCATGAATTCCCCCCGCCTGCCGCCCGCCGTCCTGATCATGGGCCCGACCGCCTCGGGCAAGACGGCGGTCGCCATGGCGCTGGCCGACCGTTTTCCGGTCGAACTGGTCAGCGTCGATTCGGCGCAGGTTTTCATCGACATGGACGTCGGCACCGCCAAGCCGGACCGCGCGACGCTGGCGCAATACCCGCACCGTCTGATCGACCTCATTTCGCCGGAAGAGAGCTATTCCGCGGCCCGCTTCCGCGCCGACGCGCTGGCCGCGATGGCCGCCATCACGGCAGCCGGCAAAGTGCCCGTGCTGGTCGGCGGCACTATGCTCTATTTCCGCGCCCTGCTGCACGGCCTTGCCGATCTGCCGCAGGCCGACGCCGCGCTGCGCGCCGAGATCGACGCCGAAGCCGCTGCGGCCGGCTGGCCGGCGCTGCACGCGAAATTGGCCCTTTTTGACCCGTCGACCGCAGCAAGGCTGCCTCCGACCGACAGCCAGCGCATCCAGCGCGCGCTGGAGATCTACCGCCTGAGCGGACGGCCAATGTCCGAACTGCTGGCGGCCAGCGAGCGCCAGGGGCCGCCCTACGACCTCCTCTCGATCGGCCTGCTGCCTGCCGACCGGGCCGTGCTGCACGAACGCATCGCCCGCCGCTTCGACGAGATGCTGCTCGCCGGCCTCGACGACGAAGTGCGCGCGCTGCGCCGGAAATACCGGCTGAGTCTCGACCTGCCTTCGATGCGCTGCGTCGGCTACCGCCAGGCCTGGGAAGCGCAGGAAGGCATCGTCCCGCACAAGGAACTGCGCGACCGCGGCATCTTCGCCACGCGCCAGTTGGCCAAGCGCCAGATCACCTGGCTGACCAATTCGTTCACCGCCGAGAATTACGACTGCCTGGACCCCGCGCTGGCCGGGCGCATCGCAACCCGGGTCGCGGCCTTTCTCGGCGCCTGAAGTGGCGCGCGGCGTCGTTCAGCCGATGACGCCGACGACGTGCAGGAAAATGAGGCCGATCGCCAGCGGCGAGCCAAAGCGCAGGACGTTCAGCCAGATGCCCAGTTGCGCACTCGACAGGCCCATTTCTTCCGCGACATGGTGGCGGCGCATGACCCAGCCGACAAACAAGGCGATGAGCAGTCCGGCCAGCGGCATCATGATCTTGGTCGTCAGGGTGTCGAGCAGGTCGAAGACGCCCAGCCCGAGAATCCTGAAACCGCTCCATTCGTTGAAGGAGAGCGCCACGGCAATGCCGAACAGCCAGGCGACCAGCCCCATGCCGCCGACCGCAGCACGGCGCGACAGCCCGAAGCGCTCGATGAGAAAGGCGGTGAAGGGCTCCATCAGCGAAATCGACGAGGTCCACGCGGCAAAGATGACCAGGATGAAGAACAGCGGACCGACCACCGCGCCGCCCGGCATCTGGGCAAAGGCCAGCGGCAGCGTCTGCAGGATCAGCCCCGGGCCGCTGGCCGGTTCGAGCCCCTGGGCGAAGACGATGGCGAAGATGGCGAGGCCGGCCATCAGTGCAATCCCGGTGTCGGCCAGGGCGACGTAGAAGGCCGTGCGCATGATTGAAGTGCCGCGATCGAGGTAGGAGCCGTAGGCCATGATCGCCCCCATGCCCAGACTGAGCGTGAAGAAGGCATGGCCCATCGCCGAGAGCACGACCTCGCGCCGGACGGCGCCGAAATCGAAGTGGAACATGAAGCGAAATGCCGCGGCCATGTCGGCGGCCACGATGCCATAGACGATCAGCGCGACGATGATGGCGAACAGCGCCGGCATCATGATCTTGTTGGCGCGCTCGATGCCGCTGGTGACGCCGCTGGCGACGACCAGCGCAGTAAGGATCATGAACAGCGTGTGCCAGCCGATCAGGCGCAGCGGGTCGGCGAGCAGCGCGGCGAAGGCCGCGCCGGCCTCTTCCCTGGTCAGGCCGGCAAAGCCGGAGAAGGAACGCACTGCGTAGTCGAGAATCCAGCCGGCGACGACGCTGTAGAACGAGAGGATCATCAGCGCCCCGAGAATGCCGATGAAGCCGATGGCGATCCAGCCGGGATGCGCCCCGGCTTCGCCAACCACCCGGCGCATCGAACCGACCGGGTTGGCCTGCCCGCGGCGGCCGAGCATGGTTTCCGCCATCAGCAGCGGCACGCCGATGAAGGCGATGCAGAGCAGGTAGACGAGCACGAAGGCGCTGCCGCCGTTGGTGCCGGTCATGTAGGGGAACTTCCAGATGTTGCCGAGGCCGATGGCCGATCCGGCAGTTACCAGAACGAATGCCCAGCGGCTCGACCAGTGGCTGCGCGCAACTGCGTTGGAATCCATGATGCGAGTCCTCCTGATTAAGTAGCCGCCAAGGCGGCGACTGGCTCGGGCATCTTGCGCGCCGCCAGCAGCGTGTACACCGTCGGCACCACGAACAGCGTGAAGAAAGTGCCGAGTAGCAGGCCGCCGACGATTACCCAGCCGATCTGCTGCCGCGATTCCGCCCCGGCGCCGGTAGCCAGCGCCAGCGGCACGGCGCCGAGCACCATGGCACCGGTCGTCATCAGGATCGGCCGCAGGCGCAGCGTCGCCGACTCGATCACCGCCTCTTTCAACTCCAGGCCCTTCTCCTGCAGCTGGTTGGCGAATTCGACGATCAGGATGCCGTGCTTGGTGATGAGGCCGACCAGCGTCACCAGCCCGATCTGGCTGTAGACATTGAGCGTGCCACCGGAGAGCCACAGCGCCAGCAGGGCGCCGGCCATCGACAGCGGCACTGTCAGCATGATGATGAACGGGTCGCGGAAGCTCTCGAACTGCGCCGCCAGCACCAGATAGATGAAGGCGAGGGCCAGGGTGAAGGTCAGCCCGAGCGAGGACGACGACTGCCGGAACTCGCGCGTCTGGCCGTTGTAATCGACGGCATAGCCGGGCTTGAGCAGCTGGTTGGCGATGCCGTCCATGAAGCCGAGCGCCTCGCCCATCGTGTAGCCGGGCGCCAGGTTGGCGGTGATGGTCACCGCACGGCGCTGGCCGAAGTGGTTGAGTTCGCGCGGCGCGATGGTTTCGTTGACGCCGACCAGGTTGTCGAGCGAGATCATGCTGCCGTCGCGGCCGCGCGCGTAGATGTCGCGGATGTCTTCGGGGTTGCGGCGGTCGGCGTCGGCCACCTGGACGATCACGTCGTATTGTTCGCCGTCGCGCTTGAAGCGCGTCACCTGACGCCCGCCGAGCAGCGTTTCCAGCGTGCGGCCGATGGTCTCGACCGGCACGCCCATGTCGGCCGCCTTGTCGCGCTTGACCTCGACCGACAGTTCCGGCTTGTTCAGCTTGAGGTCGGTATCGACGTTGGTCAGCCCGGGGTTCTTGGCCAGCTCGGCGAGGAACTGGCTCGTCACCTGCTGCAGCTCCTCATACGAAGCCGAGGTGACGATGACGAAATTGATCGGCCGTTCGCGCGGGCTCTGGCCGAGCGAGGGCGGCGTCACCGGGAAAGCGAGGACGCCGGGAATGCCCATGAATTTCGGGAACAATTCCTTGGCAACATCCGGCGAACGGCGGTCGCGCGCCTTCCAGTCAGTGAGGCCGACGAAGGAAATGCCCTGGCTGACCGTCGGGTTGCCGGAAACGACGAAGAAGCGTTCGACGTCCTTGGTCTGGCTGTAGATGCCTTCGATCTGGCGCGCGTACTTGTCGGTGTAGTCGAGCGTCGCGCCATCCGGCCCGAGGAAGACGCCGAGAATGACGCCACGGTCCTCGACCGGCGCCAGCTCCGATTTCAACACGCCGAGCAGGGCGACACAGGAGGCGGCAACCGCGACGAAACCGGCCATGACAATCCAGCGCCGGTTGAGTGCTGCGGTCAACACCCGTTTGTAGCCGGAATTCAACCAATTGAGAAAATTCTCGACGGCGATGAATGCCTTGCCATGTTTTTCCTCGTGCTTGAGCAGTAGCGAGCACATCATCGGCGACAGCGTCAGCGCGACGAAGCCGGACACCAGCACGGCGCCGGCCAGGGTCAGCGCGAACTCGATGAACAGCTTGCCGGTGCGCCCGGTCATGAAGGCGACCGGGGCGTAGACCGCGGCCAGGGTCAGCGTCATGGCGACCACCGCGAAGCCGATTTCCTGCGACCCCTGCAGGGCGGCCTGCATTTTTGGCATACCCTCCTCGATGTGGCGGTAGATGTTTTCCAGCACGACGATGGCGTCGTCCACCACGAGGCCGATGGCCAGCACCAGGGCGAGCAGGGTCAGTGTGTTGATCGTGAAGCCGAGGATGAACATGATGGCGAAGGCGCCGACCAGGGAAACCGGGATGGTCACCAGCGGGATCAGCGTCGCCCGGAAGTTGCGCAGGAAGAAGAAGATGATCGCCAGCACCAGCAGGATCGCCTCGCCGATGGTCTTGAACACTGCCTCGATCGAACGGTCGATGAAGATCGACGAGTCGTAGGCAATGTCGGCGCGCATGCCGGGCGGCAGTTCGCTGGTGATCTTGGGCAACTCGGCGCGCAGGGCCTTCGACAGTTCGAGCGGATTGGCCGTCGCCTGCTTGATGACGCCGAGCGCCACCGCCGAACGGCCGTTGAAGCGCACCGAACTGCGTTCCGAGGCGGCGCCGATTTCGACGCGGCCAAGGTCGGCGATGCGCACCGGGTAGCCGTTCGCCGTCTTGACGACGATGGCGCCGAAGCCTTCCGGCGTCGTCAGGTCGGTATTGGCGACCACCGAGAACTCGCGCTCGCGGCTCTCGATGCGCCCGGCCGGCACCTCGACGTTCTGCTTCCTGAGCGCATCCTCGACGTCGGCCGGGGTCAGCTGGTAGGCGGCGAGGCGGGCGCGGTCGAGCCAGATGCGCATGGCGAACTTGCGGTCGCCGAAGATGCGCACGTCGGCCGCCCCCGGCAGCGTCTGCAGGCGCGGCTTGACGATGCGGCTGGCGAAATCGGTGACTTCGAGCGCCGAATGCTTGTCCGACGAGAAGGCGATCCAGATGATCGGATTGGCGTCGGCCTCGACCTTGGCGATCACCGGCTCGTCGACCGAATCGGGCAGCTTGTTGCGCACCCGCGAGACGCGGTCGCGGACGTCGGCCGCCGCCGAATCGGGCGCCCGCTCCAGCTTGAAGCGCACCGAAATCTGGCTGTTCTCGGCGCGCGAGATCGAGGTGATGACCTCGACGCCCTCGATGCCGGCCAGCGAATCCTCCAACGGCTTGGTCACCTGCGATTCGATGATTTCGGCGGAAGCGCCGCGGTAGGTCGTGTCGACCGTGACCACCGGCTCGTCGATCTTCGGGTACTCGCGCACCGGCAGACGCGTGTAGGAAACGATGCCGATCAGCATCACCACCAGCGACAGCACGGTGGCGAAGACCGGCCGCTTGATGCAGACCTCGGAGATCCTCATCTGCCTTCAGCCGCCCTGGCCGGCGCCTTGCCGGACATGCCTTCGCTGCCGGCCGCCGGCGCCGCCCCGCCCGCGCCGATCGCCCGCACCGCGGCGCCGTCGTGCAGCTTGAGCTGGCCGGCCGTCACCACCACGTCGCCAGCCGCCAGGCCGTCGACGATTTCCACCTGCGCCGCGCGGCGCACGCCGAGCCTGACCCCGGTGGCTACCGCCTTGCCGTCGACCACCTTGAACACCGTCGGCTGCGCGCCGGGAACGATGGCCTGCTCGGGCGCCATCAGCACATTCCTGCGCTCGCCGAAAAGCAGGCGGACACGGACGAACATGCCCGGTCGCAGCTTGCCGGAAGCGTTGCCGAGCCGGGCGCGGCTGGAAATCGCCCGTCCGCCCTGATCGACCATCGGGTCCACCGCATCGAGCACCGCCGCGAACTGCTCGCCGGGCAGCGCATCGCTGCTGACCTCGACCGCCTGCCCCTTGCGCACGCGGCCGAGGTAGGTTTCCGGCAGCTTGAAATCGACGCGCAGCGTGCCGATGTCCTCGATATTGATCAGTTCCTGGGCTTCCTTGACGTAATCACCGACGCTGACGTTGCGCAGGCCGACCATGCCGGTGAACGGCGCCTTGATGCGCATCCGGCCGACCTTGGCCTCGGCCAGTTGAACGGCCGCTTCCTGTATCTTGAGCGTCGCCGCCGAGTTGTCCAGCGCCTGCGCGGTGACGAATTTCTTTTCCAGCAGTTCCCGATTGCGCTGGTGGTTGCTCCGCGCCAGCGCCAGATTCGCCCGCGCCTGCTGCAGTTCGGCCTCCTGCACTGCGGCATCGAGTGCCACCAGCAGGGCGCCCTTGTTGACGATGGCGCCGTCGTGGAAATTGATCGCGGCGATGCGTCCCGGAGTTTCCGCACGCAGAACGACCGACTCGTTCGACTTCAGGTTGCCGACCGCGCTCGCCACGTCGGAAAAATCGGCCGCAGCGATCTGCGCCACCTCGACTGCCACCGCGAAGCCGCCCGCGGGGCCGGCTGGCGCCTTGCTCCCGGCGCCATTCTCCCCCGCTGCGGGGGCTGCGGCCGGCACCCGATTCGCCGTATAGGCGTAATAGCCGAGACCGAGCAGGCCGGCCACCGCCAGGATGATGATCACCAGTCGTCTGTTGCTGTTCATGTCACGCGCCACTCCCAATACTGACCGAAAAGTCAGTAACTAGTTCCATTTTATCCGAGAGAGGGCAAGCCGGGAAATGTTTCCGGCTAATGCATCGCATCGAGCTGAGCCGGGGACGCCGGAGTCACCGATTTTCGGGGCAAGCCCGGACCCGGTTCCGGCTCGTCGGACGCGAACGCCGCATGGCAAGAATGATCGTTGCGGTCGCTGTCTTTCAGCGGCGCGACGCGCACCAGCACGACACCGGCGCGGATCATGTCGAGATACTCGGCGACACCCCTGGAAACGTCGATGATGCGTTGCCGGTGCTTGCCATGCATGCGGTCATTCACCAGGACGATGGCGCAACGGCTATTGTCGAGCCGGCGCACGGCGACCCGGCTGCCGAGCGGGAAGCGGTTGCTGGCGGCGGTGAATCCGCGCGCATCGAAGGTCTCGCCGGTCGCGGTGCGCCGGCCGTGAAAATCGCCTCCGTAGTAGCTGGCCGAACCATGCAGTCCGGTCAATTGGGATTCTACGATCTCCGCCGTACCGATCTCGGGAGACCGCGCCGGCGCACGCGGCGGCTTCGCGGCTTTCTTGCCGGCCGGCTTGCGGGCGGCGACCTTTTTCGTCGGCGCCGATTTCTGGGCGGATTTTTCCACCGCCCACGGCACGCCGGGCAGATAGGCCAGAATCAGGCCGCAAACCAGCGCGACGGCCTGGCGCAGGAGTTCAGGCCACGACGGTCTGCGCTTCGTCACCCTGCCGCGCCCTGATCCTGCCGATGCGATGGACCGCCTCGCCGGCCGCCTTCAGTTCCGCCATCGCCTGCTCGGCATCGCCCGCAGCCACGACGATGACCATGCCAATCCCGCAGTTGAAGACGCGGTGCATCTCGTGTTCCGCGACGTTGCCTTCGGCCTGCAGCCAGTCGAACAGCCTCGGCCGCGGCCAGGCGGCCTTTTCCAGTTCGGCGACGGTGTTGTCCGGCAACACGCGCGGCACGTTCTCCAGCAGGCCGCCACCGGTGATATGGGCCATGCCCTTGATCGTCACCCTCCGCATGGTCGCCAGCACCTGCCTGACGTAGATGCGGGTCGGCGCCATGACGACGTCGGCGAGCGAGCGCGCCTTTCCATCAACTTCGTCGAACGGTGCGTTCATGTCCGGATTGGAACGCTCGATGATCTTGCGCACCAGCGAGTAGCCGTTGGAGTGCGCGCCGGAGGAGGCCAGGCCGAGCACGACATCGCCTGGCCGGATCGTCGAACCGTCGATGATCTTCGACTTCTCGACGACGCCGACGGCGAAGCCGGCCAGATCGTATTCGCCATCCGGATACATGCCGGGCATTTCGGCGGTCTCGCCGCCGATCAGCGCGCAGCCGGCCAGCTCGCAACCCCTGGCGATGCCGCCGACGACGGCGGCAGCCGTGTCGACGTGCAGCTTGCCGCAGGCGAAGTAATCGAGAAAGAAAAGCGACTCGGCCCCCTGCACCAGGATGTCGTTGACGCTCATGGCCACCAGATCCTGCCCCACGGTATCGTGACGGTTCAGTTCGAAAGCCAGGCGCAGCTTGGTGCCGACGCCGTCGGTGCCGGAGACCAGCACCGGTTCCCGGTAGCGCTTCGGCACCTCGAACAGCGCCCCGAAACCGCCGATGCCGCCGAGCACGCCCTCGCGCAGGGTCTTCCTGGCCAGCGGCTTGATGCGGTCGACGAGAGCGTCGCCGGCATCGATATCGACACCGGCATCCCGGTAGGAAAGAGGAGTGATCTGGGACATGGCAGCAGGTTGTTGCGGTCGACGGTGGAAATATCCTGAATCTTACCGCAAGCCGGACACCGCTGCCCGCCGAGCGCGCCGAGAGCAAATCGATGGGGGCGCGGGCGGCTATACTCGCCGCCTGTCCATCACCCAGCGTTCGCCATGTCCAGCACAGCCCCCGCCTGGCAGCCCCAGGCCATTTATTCCGACATCCTCTACGACGCCGCCGAAGGCATCGCCCGCATCACCATCAACCGCCCCGGCCGGCGCAACGCCTTCCGCCCGGAAACCGTCACCCAGCTGATCGACGCCTTCCACCGCGCCCACCATGACAACGCCATAGGCGCCATCATTCTCACCGGCGCCGGCAGCGAAGCCTTCTGTTCCGGCGGCGACCAGACGGTGCGCGGCGCCGAAGGCTACATCGACGAGGGCGGCACGCCGCACCTCAACGTGCTCGATCTGCAGATGCAGATCCGCCGCTGCCCGAAGCCGGTGGTGGCGATGGTCGCCGGCTACGCCATCGGCGGCGGCCACGTGCTGCACCTCGTCTGCGACCTGACCATCGCCGCCGCCAACGCCCGCTTCGGCCAGACCGGGCCGCGCGTCGGCAGCTTCGACGCCGGCCTCGGCGCCGGGCTGATGGCGCGCACCATCGGCCTCAAGCGGGCCAAGGAAATCTGGCTGCTGTGCCGCCAGTACGACGCCGCCACCGCGCTCGACTGGGGTCTGGTCAACGCCGTCGTGCCGGTTGAAAAGCTCGAAGAGGAAACCGTTAACTGGTGCCGCGACATGCTGAAACTGTCTCCAATGGCGCTGCGCATGATAAAAGCCGGCTTCAACGCCGACACCGACGGGCTGGCCGGCATCCAGGAACTCGCCGGCAACGCCACCGGCCTCTTCTACATGAGCGAAGAAGGCCAGGAAGGCCGCAATGCCTGGCTGGAGCGCCGCCCGCCGGATTTCGGCAAATACCGCAAGCGCCCGTGAAGGTCGTCGCCGCCGCCTGGCTGCCCTACCGCCTGGCGCTCTGCCGGCCGTGGCAGACCAGTCGCGGCGTCGTCAGCGAACGGCACGGCCGCCTGCGCCGCCTGACCACCGACGACGGCCGCAGCGGCTGGGGCGACTGCGCCCCGCTCCCCGAATTCGGCATCGACGAAGCTGCCGCCACCGCCTTCGCCGAGGAAAGCGCCGCCCTCGACCTCGCCGCGCAAGCTGCCGGCCTGCCGCTCGACGCCTGGCTCAGCGGCCGGCCTCCGCTGGCATCGGTTGCGGTCAACGCCAGTTTTGGGCCGATTTTGACGGTCGACCGCGACAGCCTGACCGAGGCCGCCGCCGCGGGCTACACCGTCGCCAAGCTGAAGGCCGGCGTCGCCCCGCCCGCCGACGAAATCGCCGCCCTGCACCGCCTCGCCGCCACGCTGCCCCGCGCGCTGCGCCTGCGCCTCGACGCCAACCGGGCGTGGCCCTTCGCCGCCGCCCAAGCCTTCATCGCCGCCTGCGCCGGCCTGCCCATCGACGGCCTCGAAGAACCGCTGGCCGACCCCGATCCGGCCCGCCTTGCCAGCCTGCAAGCGGCTGCCGCCTTCCCGCTCGCCATCGACGAATCGACCCACCTGCTCGACGCCGCCTTCTTCCGCCACCCGCCGCTACGCCGCCTCGTCCTCAAACCGGCCCGCCACGGCGGCCTGCTCGCCAGCACCGAACTCGCCCTGCGCGCCCGCGCCAGCGGCCTCGAAGTCGTCATCACCTCGGCCCTCGAAAGCGCCTGCGGCATCGCCGCCCTCGCCCACCTCGCCGCCGCCGTCGCCCCCGACGCGGTGCACGGGCTGGCGACGGCGGACTGGTTCGTCAGCGATACCGGTCCGGCGCCGCCTGTCGTAGGCGGGCGGATGCTGCTGCTTCAGGGCAATGGCATCGGCTTCGCGACCGGCTAGCGCCGCATCAGACCCGGCTCAGACGGCATCCAGCCAGCCGCGTAATTCTTCCACCGCCAGATCGACAAAGACCCGCAGCTTCGGCGCCATGAAGCGTTGCCGCGGATAGACGAGGTGGATCGGGTCGGCTTTCGCGTGCCAATCCGGCAGCACCTGGACCAGCTTGCCCGATGCGCATTCTTCGCGGCACAGGTAGCGCGGCAACAGGGCGACGCCTTCACCCGCCAGCACCATCGCGCGCACCACCCGCACGTCGTTGACCGTCACCTGCCCGGACATCGGAACAACGACGCTGCCATGGCTAGCCGTCAGCGTCCACGCCTCCTTGCCCAGCGGCGTGAATTGCAGGCAGCAGTGGTGCCGCAAGGCCTGCGGCGTAGCCAGCGGCGGCGCGGATTTCAGGTAGTCCGGGCTGGCGAAGGGCACCCAGCAGGCGATGCCGACATTCCTGGCGATCAGCGACGAATCCTTGAGCTCACCCGCCCGCACCGCCACATCGACCCCCTCGGCCACCAGATCGACATAGCGGTCCATCAGCACCATCTCGATGCGGATTTTCGGATATTGGCGGCGCATCCGCGTCATGATCCCGGCCAGGATGTGGTCGCCGACATCGGCCGGCGCCGTCACGCGCAGCAGGCCGGCAGGTTCGCCAAGCGACGCGGTGATCGCGGCTTCCGCATCGAGCAGATGCCCGAGCCCGGCCGCGGCATGCTGGAAATACAGCTCGCCGGCCTCGCTCAAATTGAGCCGCCGCGTCGTCCGCTGCAACAGCGTGACGCCGAGGCGCCTTTCCAGCGCCGCCACCCGGTGGCTGACGGTCGAGGTCGGCAGCCCGAGCAGGCGGGCGGCGGCGCTGAAACTGCCGGTCTGGACGACCTTGACGAAGACGGCGGCTTGGTTCAAGTCCATTGTTCAACCAATTGGAAAGTATTTTTGCATTTAACCATCTAGTGAATAAGTTGTCTGCTCTCTAAAGTAAGTCCAACACCCAACGGAGAGCAATCATGAAAAAACTGGCATTCATCAAGCGCAGCAACGGCAGCCACTGGGTCGGCGACGGCTTCCCGGTCAGGGGCATTTTTTCCTACAGCGACATCGCCAGCGAAATGTCGCCCTTCCTGCTCATGGACTACGCCGGTCCGGCCGACTTCCCGCCGACGACGCGCAAGCTCGGCGTCGGCCAGCACCCGCATCGCGGTTTCGAGACGGTGACCATCGTCTATGAAGGCGGCGTCTCGCACCGCGACTCGTCGGGCGGCGGCGGCACCATCGGCCCCGGCGACGTGCAGTGGATGACCGCCGCCGCCGGCCTGATCCACGAGGAATACCACAGCCCGGAATTCGCCGCGAAAGGCGGCGCTTTCGAGATGGTCCAGCTGTGGGTCAACCTGCCGGCCAGGGACAAGATGGCAGCGCCAGGCTACCAGGGCATCAGCGCCGGGCAGATTCCGGAAGTGGACCTGCCGCACGGCGCCGGCAAGGTGCGCCTGATCGCCGGCCGCTATGGCGATGCCGTCGGCCCGGCGCGCAGCTTCACGCCGATGAACGTCTGGGATCTGCGCCTTAAGGCCGGCCACCGCGTCGCCTTCGACCTGCCGGACGGCCACACCACGGCGCTGTTCGTGCTGCACGGTGGCCTCCGTCTCGACGAGCGCCACAACGTCCGCGCCGCCGAGCTGGCCGTGTTCGAACGCGCCGGCAGCCGCCTGGAATTCGACGTCAGCGAGGACAGCACCGTGTTGCTGCTCAACGGCCAGCCGCTCGATGAACCGGTCGTCGGCTACGGCCCCTTCGTGATGAACAGCGAAGCCGAAATCCAGCAGGCGATTGACGATTACAACAGCGGCCGTTTCGGACAGATCGGCCATTGACCCGGCCAAGGCCGCGATGCCGCCGGTCGCGAGCGGCGGCAAGCCCACCATAAGGCAAAGCAGCACCTGCCAACACGCCGACCGGCTACGTGCGCGATCTCCCAGGCCCGCCCGGCCTGGCCGGCGCGCACGCCGAACTGGCGCGAATCGCCGTCTGCGCGTAAATTTTCGTCAACAATCGAGAGGAGTTCGCATGTCTGCCATCCCCACCGTCAAGGCCGTTCTCGAAGAAACGCCCTACCTGGTTTCGTTCAGCGACGATCTGGGCCACACCTGGTCAGCCGACGAACCGACCGAGGTTGGCGGCGGCAACCGTGCGCCGTCCCCGGAACGCCTGATTTTGGCCAGCCTGGGGGCGTGCACCGCGATCACCGTGAAAATGGTCGCTGCCCGCCGCCAGTTGCCGCTGACCGGTATCGCGGTCGAATTGCAGCTCAACCCCGGCGGCAAGCCGGAGACCGGCAACGATATCGTCCGCCGGATCACCGTGCAGGGCGAGTTGAACGAGGAACAGCGGGCGCAATTGCTGAAAGTCGCCAATGCCTGCCCGATGCACAAGCTGCTGAGCGGCGAGGTCCGTATCCACACCGAACTCGGCGTCTGAACGCCGGCGCGGGCGGCGGGCAAGCAATGGGCAAGAATCGTCTGGAGGCCTTCAGCGACGGGGTGCTGGCCATCATCATCACCATCATGGTGCTGGAGATGAAGGTGCCGCACGGCGAGTCCTTCGCCGACCTGGCGCCCGTCGTGCCGGTTTTTTTCAGCTACATCCTGAGCTTCGTGTACGTCGGCATCTACTGGAACAATCATCACCATCTGCTGCATACCGTGCGCCGGGTTTCCGGGCCCATCCTGTGGGCGAACCTCCACTTGCTGTTCTGGCTGTCGCTCTTTCCCTTCGCCACCGGCTGGATGGGCGAGAACCATTTCGCCCCCGCTCCCACGGCCGTCTACGGGGTCGTCCTGCTCATGGCCGCTCTCGCCTACCTGCTCCTGCAGCGTTCGATCATCGCCGGCGACGACGGGCAATCGCTTCTCGCACAAGCCCTGGGGAAGGACTGGAAGGGCAAGGCTTCGGTGCTTTTCTACATGGCCGCCATCGCCGCCGCATTCTGGCTGGCCTGGGCGGCGCAAGCGCTCTATGTCATCGTCGCGCTGATGTGGCTGATTCCCGACCGGCGCATCGAGCATTCCATCCAGCAACAGGACACCCGGAAAGAAAGCCCATGACCACGATCGTTCGCATCCCTTCCCGCGACGCCGATCTGGGCGATGGCATGATCGTGCGGCGCGCCCTCCCCAGCCGCCAACAGCGCATGGTCGGCGCGTGGTGCTTCCTCGATCATGCCGGTCCGATCGATTTTGTCCCGGGTCGCGGCATGCACGTCGGCGCCCATCCCCACATCGGCCTGCAGACCTTCACCTGGCTGATCGAAGGCGAGGTTCTGCATCGCGACAGCCTGGGCAACGAGCAGATCATCCGCCCCGGGCAGGTCAACCTGATGACCGCCGGCCGCGGTGTCGTCCATACCGAGGATTCGCTGCACGGTGGCCGGCGCCTGCATGCGGCACAGCTCTGGATTGCCCTGCCGCCCGATTTCGAGGGCTGCGCCCCGGATTTCGCGCATTACCCCGTCCTGCCGCAATGGCTGGAGAACGGCGCCCGCCTGACCCTGCTGGCCGGCGCCTATGGCGAACGCACAGCGCCGACCCGCCTGTATTCGCCGCTGCTTGGTCTCGACATCGCCAGCGACGCGGCGGGTGCGGTCGACCTGCGACTGGATCCCGATTTCGAATACGGGCTGCTGCCGCTGGCCGGGGAAGTCGCCATCGGCGACGAAATCTTCCGCACCGACGAATTCGCCTTCATTGGCCGCGGCCGTGACCGGCTCGGCGTGAAGCTCGCTGCCGAGAGCAGGGTGTTGCTGCTCGGCGGACAACCGTTCGCCGAGCCGGTCCTGATCTGGTGGAATTTCGTCGGTTTCAGCAAGGCGGCCATTGCCCAAGCACAGCGCCAGTGGGAACGCGGCGACGCCCGCTTCGGGGCCGTGGGCGACGGTCGGGCACCGCGTTTGATCCCGCCCCCCTTGCCCTGGCGCGATACCTAACGAGAGGATAGTCGGCCAGGTATAGGCGACCCCCGGGGCCTCCCGTACCATACTCCCAACGCCCATTACTACGCGACCGGTCTAATTCAACAATCGAAGAACCCAGGAAGGAGCAACGATGTGCACCCTGCGCCCCGATCGAGATTGGCGAGATCGCCCTCAACAACCGCATCGTGATGGCACCGCTGACCGGCAATCGCGCCAGCGAAGGCAACCGCCCGGTCCGGCGACCGTCGAGTACTACCACAAGCATGCCGCAGCCGGCCTGATCGTCGCCGAAGCCAACCCGACCACTGCTCCAGACGGCATAGAATGGACACTGAATAGTTGAAACTAGTGTCTAATTGCATAAATTAACGATAGTGTTTCGAAGTTGAGCGCCTTTGAC
>CAZKSD010000017.1:0-20834 GCA_964555315.1 uncultured Dechloromonas sp. | reverse complement strand
AAGTAACCACAATTTTAGATCACCCTTGGCAGACGAAATTTCGGGGGAAGCTCAGAACTCCTGGCGCTGAAAAATCGCCTGGTAGCGGGGTGCCCCACCTTGGGCATCTGTCTCGGTGCGCAGCTTATCGCGTCGGCGCTTGGCGCTCGCGTCTATCCCGGTGGCAAGAAGGAAATTGGCTGGAGCGGCATCCGCCTCACCGACGCTGGAGCGCGCTCCAGCGTCGCCGCGCTTGCTTCGCAGCCGGTGCTGCACTGGCACGGCGACACCTTCGACCTGCCGCAAGGCGCGCAACTTCTGGCCAGCAGCAAAATTTACGAGAACCAGGCCTTCTCCCTGGGCAGCAACGTCCTGGCGCTCCAGTTCCACGCCGAGGCGGATAGCCGCCGCATCGAGCAATGGTTGATCGGCCACACCTGCGAGCTGTCCGCCGCCGGCATCGACATCCCGGCCCTGCGTGCGCAGAGCCAAGAAGTCGGCTCCGGCCTGCGTGCGGCCGGAACCCGGATGCTGGCGGACTGGCTGGAGCAACTGTCCTGGTGAATGGGCTTCAGCCCACATGAACTGCTCGTCCGGTTCCTCTTTTGAAGATGTCCTCGGCTCGCGATGGCCGAGATTTTGGAAAGCCCACCCACCGGAACATCTGCAGCAATATCCCCTACCCATAAGTGAGTAGTTGATTCATTGGATTGCTCACACGCATGAAGGTAGTGCAAAATTCCCCTGCCGCAACTAAGGAGGAATCCATGAAAAAACCAATCAGGTTTGCGTTATCCAGTGCAGGCAAGGCTGTTCTATTGATGCCGCTATATTTGTTTGCGCTATCGGCAAACAGTGCTGACCAGGCACTCATCAAAAAAGGCCGGCAGATTTATGAGGAAAACTGCTCTGCCTGCCATCAGGCCGACGCGATAGGAAAGGCGGGATTCGCGCCTTCGCTCACCAACCCGGAATTCCTGAGCCTCAGTTCAGACAATTTCCTGCGCGCCAATATCGTCGGCGGGCGTGAAGGCACGGGCATGCCCCCCTTCGCACATCTGGTTGAGCACGATGTCAACGCGATCATTGCCTACCTGCGCTCGTTCGCCACCCTGCCGGATCGCAGCGCGGAGGTGGATGCGCAACCAGAGGCGCGGGGCGATCCGCGTCTGGGCAGCCAGTGGTACGAGTACATCTGCTCCACCTGTCACGGCGGCGTGGGTGAAGGCTACGAGACCGGCGGGCCGGGCACGGCGATTGGCCGTTCCGGCTTCCTGGACCGGGTCTCGGATGGCTACATCCGCACCACCATCAAGGAAGGCCGTTCCAACACCCGCATGCTCGGTTTCAAGGGGCCGGCTTCCATGGCCAATCTTTCCGACCAGGAAATCGACGACATCATCGTGTACATGCGCGCCATGAGCGCGAAGCAATAAGAAGGAACATCGCCATGATCATGCACACCCCTGGAGGGCTGGACCAATGAAACGAATCAAAATGCACCGCCGCGACTTCCTCAAGGGAAGCGCCTTCATCACCGGTTCCGCCGTGGGCGCAAGTCTGATGGTGGGCAGCAATCCGGAGCTCGAAGCGGCTCCGCTGCCGCCGGAAGCCGCCTCCACCAAGCGCACCACGGCCCTTGCCCAGTGCCCCTACTGCGGCGTGGGCTGCGGCACGGTCATCATTTCGGAGAACGGCAAGATCGTCTCCATGCAGCCGGACAAGGATCACCCTACCAACTTTGGCCTGCAGTGCATCAAGGGCCTGACCGCCGCCGAGCCGATCTATGTGGATCGCATGCAGGGTGACCCCTATGTGCGCCGCGACGTGTGGGCGGAATGGAACAAGCCGGGCCATGGCGACATGGATTTCATCAGCAAGACCAAGGGCTCCTTTGACGAGGAGCACTTCGTGCGCGTGCCCTACGAGAAGGCGTCCGACATGACGGCGCACAAGATCGCCCACTTCGCCAAGAAGTACGGCGGCAACAGCATCGCGCTGTACGGCTCCGGCCAGCTCACCATGGAAGGCCAGTACCTGGAAAACGTGTTCATGAAGGGGGTGCTGGGCTCCAACACCATCGAAGCGAATGCCCGCATGTGCATGACCTCGGCGGTGACCGGCTATTACGCGACCCTGGGTTCGGACACGCCCCCGCTGGCCTACGAGGACATCGAGCTGTCGGACATGATCATGCACTTCGGGCACAACGCCCGCGAGGCGCACCCCATCATTTTCTGGCGCTGCGCCGACCACAAGAAAAAGAAAAACATCTCAACCGTGGTTGCTGACCCGCGCTACACCGGCACCAGCAAGGGTTATGCGGACATCAACCCGAAAAACCATGTGGATGTGCCCGTGCTCAACGGCGACATCAGCTTCCTCAACGCCATCGCCCACGTGCTGCTCAAGGAGCACGAGGACGTGATCGACTGGAAGTTCCTGAAAACCCACACCACCGGCTGGAAGGAATACGTGGACGGCGTGCTGGCCCACTACAGCCCGGAGCAGGTGCAGGACCGCATGGGCACCGACGAAGTGCCGCCCGAGAAAATCCGCCTTGTGGCGAAGATGTTCGCCGACGCCACGCGCAAGCGCCTGGCGCGGGGCAGGGACGGCCACGGTGGCGTGATCATCATGTGGGGCATCGGCTACAACCAGCACATCCACGGTCAGAACAACATCATTTCCATCATCAACCTGTGCACCTTGACCGGCAACCTGGCCAAGCCCGGCTGCGGCCCCTTCTCCATGACCGGCCAGCCCAACGCCATGGGCGAGCGCTTCACCGGCGGCCTCACCGGCCGGCTACCGTTCAACGAGCCGCTGGACAACCCCCTGCACCGCCTGAAAATGGCCAAGGCCTGGCGCGTGCCCGAGAAAAACCTGGAGCGCGCGCTCAACTCGCAGAACCCCGGTTTTGCCGTGGGCATGCTGGAACGCGCGCTGAAAGGCGACCTCAAGGCCATGTTCTGGGTCTATGCCACCCACATCGACCTGCCCGATCAGGACAACCTGGTACGCCCGGCGCTGATGAAAACTTTCAACGTGGTGCAGGAAATCTACCGGCATGCGCCCAACAACCTCTATGCCGACGTGATCTTCCCCGCCGCCACCTGGGGCGAGGTGGAAGGCACCTACATCAGTTCCGAGCGGCGCATCAACATCAACCAGAAAGCCGCAGAACCACCGCCCGGCTGCCGTCCAGACATGGACATGGTGATCGACAAGGGCAAGGAAATCGCCCACCTGCTGGGCCTGGATGCGGATGCCATCTTCCCCTACAAGAAGCTCAAGGACGGCACCTACGACTCGCAGGAAGTCTTCCGCGACGTGTGCCGGGCCAGTGCCGGCACGGACGTCGATCTCACCGGCATTCTGGAGGTGGAGAAGGCGGACAAGGTGGCGCCCTATGACCAGATCGCCGAACTGCGCGGCATCATGTGGCCGGCACCCACCTACCAGATCGCCAAGGACGGCGGCACCAAGCGCCGTTACATGAACCAGGAAAACACGTGGACCAACCGGCCCTACGGTTACTTCCGCACCAAGGACGGCATGGTGCACATGCAGCTTTGCCAGCAGGACTACTCCGACCGCGAGGCGGTCACCGCCAAGTTGATGGAATTCGGCGTCAAGAAGGGCAAGTACACCATCGACAACCTGGCCTTGCTCAAGGAAGCGCGCGACAAGGGTCTGACCCCCGACCTGCCGGACATGAAGTTCCGCGGCAAGTCCTGGGACGCCGTACCCAAGGACAAATACCCCTACTGGCTGGGCCTGGGCGTGGTGTACGAACATTTCCACACCGCCAAATCCAATCGCAGCCCCACTACGCGGCGTCTGGTGCCGGAGATGTACGTGGAGATGCACGAGCAGGATGCGAAGGAACTCGGCATCAAGGACGGTGACAAGGTGCGTCTGGTGACGCGCCGGGGTTCCTTCGAGGCGCGCGCCCAGGTCGGCACCCACAGCCTGGTCAAACCGGCGCGCAACAGCGTGCCGCGCGGCTACTTGTTCAGCCCCTGGAACCTGTCGGTGGCCGATAGCGCCGATCCCAAAAAGAACAAGTGGCTGGTCAACAAGACCTCCAGCCGCGTCTGGGATCCGGTCTCCGGCCAGGTGGACTTCAAGAAGCTGGCGGCGCGGGTGGAGAAGGTATGACGTGGGGTTTGCCGCGGAACCTCTGCGCCGACATCCATGCAGCGCAGAAGCTTTCTTGACGCACTGCTCAGTGCCGCCGCCGCGACGGCGCTGAGCCCGCTGCTGGCCGAGGCGCGGCCAGCCGCATCGACACGTCAACCCACACGTTCAATCCGTTACTTGAGGCCGCCGGGCGCGCGTCCGGAAGCAGAATTCCTGGCGCATTGCATCCACTGCGGGCAATGCGGCGAGGTCTGCCCCAACCGCTGCATCCAGTATTTCGGCATTGAAAACGGGCTGCGCTCGCTCGACACGCCCTACATCGTGCCGCGCGAGCAGGCCTGCATCCTGTGCATGAAATGCGGCGAGGTCTGCCCCACCGATGCCATCCAGCCGGTGGCGCGCGAGCTGGCGCCCATCTTCGGCAAGGTGCGCATGGGCCGGGCGCGGGTGGATGAACGGCTGTGCCTGTCGTTTCAAGGCAAGACCTGCGGTGTCTGTTACCGCGCCTGCCCCTTGCAGGATGTGGCGATCCGCGTGGGCCGCCTGGAACAGCCCCAGGTGCTGGAAGCCTGCGTCGGCTGCGGGCTGTGCGAGCGTTCCTGCATCCAGATTCCCCAGGCCATCCGCATCATTCCGGATTACGGCTAACCCTTTTTTATGAGCCTCACGATGGGCACACCCAAACCCTTTGTCCTCTGGCGACACCTCAACAAGCTGCGCTGGCTGAGTCTTTCCATCGTGTTTGCGATGCTGGTGGCCCTGCCTTTCATCCATGTCTACCAGACCTACACCGCCGCGCATGCCTACGACCTGCTCGCCCCTGCGGAAAAGCAGCTCTACGACGTGATGGAAACCCTCACCGCCGCCTTCACGGACGACCCCGCCGAAGACCTGGACGCGATCAAGGGCAACACCTGGTCGGGCAGTTTCTTCGGCTTGCAGTTGAGCGACCCGCTCGCCGTGGCCGGGCAGATGGCGGCGGGGCTCAAGCTGTATGCGCCGTTTTTGCTGACGGCCCTCATCCCCGTGTTGTTCACGCTCGTGCTGGGGCGGTTTTTCTGCGGCTGGATCTGCCCCGCCACTTTCTTGTACGAGCTCAACACCAACGTCTCCACCTGGCTTGCCCGCCTGGGCTTCAAGGTGGGCAACCGCCGTTTTGACCTGCGCCTGAAATACGCGGTGCTGGGTGTGGGGCTGCTGCTTTCCGCCGCTACCGGCTCGGTGTTGATGGCGGCGATCTACCCGCCCGCCATCGTCGGGCGCGAGCTGTACTACGCCATTGCCCTGGGCGGGTTCGGGGCCGGCGCGGCGTTCTTCGTCGGCACCCTGTTGTTCGACACCCTGGTCGCGCGCCGGGGCTTCTGCCGCTACCTCTGCCCCGGCGGCGCGCTCTATTCACTGCTGGGCCGTTATCGCCTGCTGCGCATCCGCCGCATCGTCGAAAACTGCAACGACTGCGCCAAGTGCAATGCAGTGTGCGAATTCGGCCTCGACCCGTTGCGCGACCATTTCGGCCAGGAATGCAACAACTGCACGGCCTGCATCGCGGTCTGCCCCACCCAGGCCATGACCTTCGTGCTGCGCCCCACGGACTTCCCGGAGCAAGGCCCCGGCCACCTGGGCAAGCAGTACCGCCGCGCCCATCCCGACCAGGGAGCGCATTGATGCAGCGCCGTAGCGCCCTGCAACGCCTGATCCGGGGCGCGGCCCTGCTCGCCGCCGCCAGCCTGCCCTATGGCGTGGCCCGCCTGCTGGCACCGGAAGCCCGCGCGCAAAACCACAACCGCGAACACAACCGCGAACACAAACGCAACCACATCCGCCCGCCGGGGGCATTGAAGGACGATGCCGCCTTTGTCGCCGCCTGCATCGGCTGCGGCCTGTGCGGGGAAGTCTGCCCGCCGCGCTGCATCCGTTTTCATGACCGCGACGGCGGCGACAAGGTGAACACGCCCTTCATCAACCCCGAGGACAAGGGCTGCACCCTGTGCAACAAGTGCATGGCGATCTGCCCCACCGAGGCCCTGATTGAAACCCCGCTGAACAAAATCGACATGGGCATCGCCCAGATCGACCGCGCCGCCTGCTACCCCTGGGTGGATCGCGGCATCTGCGGCGCCTGCGTGAGCGTCTGCCCCCTGGGTGAGCGGGCCATCGGCTTCGAGATGTGGAACCAGTACCGGCCCATCATCAAGGATGGATGCGTGGGCTGCGGCCTGTGCGTGGAAGTCTGCCCCGAACCCAGCCTGCCAATCTGGATCGTCGATCGCGCCGAGGGCACGGTCGCCAGGCACACGGTATGAGTTTCTGGCTATGAAGCGGCTGCTTTTCATCGTTCCGATTTTCAGCGTCCTCCTCGCGCTGCTGCCCTGCCAATACGCTGGGGCGCACCATGTGCTGGGTCGCCCCACCTACAGCCTCAACGAAGACTCCAACACCCCGCCCAGCATGCAGGTGGAAACGCAGATCGGCGCGTATTTCGTGAGTTACATGGCCTTTCCCGCCTTCCCCAAGCCCAACGAAGCGGGCCGCGTCAGCGTCTATGCCACGAGGCTCGACGACGGCACGCCCTTCGCCGGGGAAATCACCTTCAGTGTGCGCGACGACGCCTGGCTGGACGCCTGGTTTCCCAGCCGCAAGGAAGCCCTGGGCGTGCAGCGTTCCCAGGACTACACCTACCGCCAGGGCTTCATCTTCAAGGAAGCGGGCGACTACATCATCACCGCGGAATTCGAATCCGGCGGCGAGCCCTACCTGATCGACTTTCCCCTGCGCATCGGCGAGCCTCGGTCGGTCGGCCCCCTCGGCATCGCCGTGGGGGTGATTGCCGCCCTGCTGATCGGCGTCAACCTGCTACAGAAGAAGCGCCTGCCGCGCGCGGCGCGTAGGCGGGCCGACGCATGATCTATTGCAGTGCGAACGGCACCCTGATGATGACCCATCCGGGGCTACCGGAAACCTGGGCGCTAGCCATCCTCGCCCTGATGCTGCTGACCCTGGTCTGGGGCGTGCGCGCACCGCTCGCCGCAACCGGCATGGGCAGACCGGCCCTGCCGCTGATCGGTCACGGCGTCAAGGCCAGCTTCCCTACCCTGGGCCCCGGCCTCCTCCTTGCCTTGAAACTCGTGACGGTTTCGCTGTTTCTGCTGGTGATTGCCGCCGGTTTGTTCGGCTCGCCCATCCCCGAGAGAAATCTTGCCACCGTGCTGACCTGGAACCTGTGGTGGGCCGGATTGGTGTTCTCGATCTTCTTCCTCGGCTCGGCCTGGTGCGCGGTCTGCCCCTGGGATGCCCTGGCGCAGTGGCTGGTGCGCCGAAAAATCTGGGGGCGTGCCGAGTCCAACAATTCCCTCAATCTCGTGGTGCCGCACGGGCTGCGCGGCGTGTGGCCGGCCTTGGGGCTGCTCGTCGGTCTGACCTGGCTCGAACTTGGCCTGGGCATCACCCTCGACCCCTACGCCACGGCCTTGTTGGCGCTCCTCATCGTGGTGCTGGCCACGGCCTCCCTGGCGATTTTCCGGCGGAAGGCGTTTTGCCACTACTTCTGCCCGGTGGGGCGCACCGTGGGGGCCTATGCGCAACTGGCGGCGGTGGAACTGCGCCCCATCGACGCCGACCTTTGCGCCCGCTGCAAGACCCTGGAGTGCCACCACGGCAACGCAACGGTAGAACCGTGCCCCACCGGTCTGGTGATGGGGCGGCTCACACAAAACACCTACTGCACGTCCTGCGGCAACTGCGCCCAAAGCTGCCCGCATGGCAACGTGGCCTGGCGTTTGCGCCCCCCCGGCATCGAAGCCGAACAGGGCGCGCGCCCGCATTGGGACGAGGCGGTCTTCATGCTCGCCCTGCTGGCGCTCACCGCCCTGCACGGGCTGTCCATGATGCCCTTCTGGGAAGACTGGATGCGCGACCTGGCCCGCGTTATCGGCGACAGCGGCCGCCTGCCGTGGAGCTTCAGCCTCGGGCTTCTGGCCTGCCTCGCCGCCGTGGCCGGGGTCTATGCCCTCATGGCGGCGGCGACCCGCCGCCTGACGCCAAGCCGCCTGCCGTTCAAGCGATACCTGGCCACCTTCGCCTTCGCCGCGCTCCCGCTCGCGTTTGCCTATCACATGGCGCACAACCTCAATCATCTGGTGCGCGAAAGCGCGGGTGTGAGCCGAGTAGTGCAAAACCCGCTGGGAACGAGCGCGCTGCCTTTCAGCATGGCGGAAAAGCAGATACGCCATATGAACATGCTCACCTGGCAGGACACGATCTTCGCCTTGCAAGCCGGCCTGCTGGTACTGGGTTTTCTCGTCGCCGTGCGCATCGTGCGCCAGCGCGGTGCCGCGTTGCTGGAAGCGGAGCGGGCCGGTCAGGGCTGGCGGCTCTTCCCCATGCTGCTGTTCGCCGCCGGCATGTCCGGTTTCAACCTCTGGTTGCTGATGCAGCCGATGTTGATGCGCCTTTAACCGAAGGAACACCGATGGATCGCCGCGCATTCTTCCAGCAGGCCTTTCGCAACACGGGCGAAAAAATCGTCAAGCTTTGCGATGCCAAGGTCACCCGGCAGGCCACGCACTGGATTCGGCCGCCTTACGCGCAGGACGAACTGGCCTTCCTGCTCGCTTGCACCCGGTGCGGGGCCTGTATTGCCGCCTGCCCCCACGAAGTGATCTTTCCCCTCGCGGCCCGGCTGGGCATCACCGTGGCTGGCACCCCCGCCATGGACCTCCTACACAAGGGCTGTCATTTGTGTGAGGCATGGCCGTGTGTCGCTGCCTGCGAACCAGGCGCGCTAAAGCAACACGCGCGGGGGGCAGACACGAAGGATGCCCCTTCGGCTCTGCCCCGACCCTTCGCCCGGGTGACCATCGACACACATGCCTGTCTGCCCCACCAAGGCCCGGAATGCGGTGCATGCGAAGGCAGTTGCCCTATCCCCGGTGCGCTAGTCTGGGACATGTATCGCCCGCGCATCGACCCCGAACATTGTGTGGGCTGCGCCCTGTGCCGCGCAGCCTGCATCGCGCAGCCATCGGCCATCAAAATCGAAGCCATGGTGGGGGCCATGGAAGTGTCGTGAATTCGATGAGACCAGGGAAATGCCCCCCTGGAGGCGTAAATGGCGCAGCGTGTCAGTTTTGAATCGGCATTGACACCCAGCCAGGAAACGGTGGCGCCAGCGATGAGCCATCGCGACATGGATGCCAAGGTCCTTTGCAACCGCGAGGAGTGGGCTGCCATCCCGCAGCGCTTCGGCCTGCCCCAGCCATTTCTCCCGCTTGTGCAGCCCGGAGAGCGACGTGCCGCTCAAAGCGTTGAACGTCCGCCGGCATCAACATCCCGGCTCTGCGCGCGCAGAGCCAAGAAATCGGCCCCGGCCTGCGCACGGCCGGAACCCGCATGCTGGCGGACTGGCTGCAGCAACTGTCCTGGTGAATGGGGGTTACCTCCCCTTGCGAGGAAGGAGATAACGTTCAAGGCGTAACGGTCGTTGTCGCGGCCTCAGGGACGGCCTGCTGTCGCTGCTCCTGGCGCATCTCGCGGCGCTGTTCCATGGTCCCGTCCTCCACCTCGGCCTGCCGCTGCTCCTGGCGCATCTGCCGGTCCTGTTGCATGGCGCCATCCTGAGAGGCATCGCGGGTGCGGGTACGGCTCATGTCGCCTTGTTGCTGGCCTCGGCTCTGGCCGCCCATCTGGCCGTAGCCGCCCTGACTCATGCCGCCCATGCCACCGCCCCCACCGCCACGGGCCTGGGCCTCTAGCGTCGGGGTCAGGGTGGCCAGCGCCACCAGGGCAATCCGGGTGTGAAGAACTGTCTTTTTCATGATGCTTTCCTTTCGATCAATTTAGAGGAGTGTCGAACTTCAGCGTCCCCGTCCGCCGCCCCGCCCATGGCCACCGCCACCACTTTGCCTGGCTTCGTAACCGGCGCCATAAGGCAGGTCGCCCTGGCGCAGGTCACCCCGGTGTCCGCCGTGCCGCGCGGGGTTGGAATTGCCCATGCGCGGGCCGCCCAGGTCGGGCAGTGGCGTGGTACTTCCAATTCCGGCGGACGGCGGACTCCAGGTTTCGGGCAGAGCATCGCGTGGCAGTGAGAGGTCCAGCGATCGGCGCGTCGCCCCCTCCCCCGCTCCGTCCGCCGCGACGGCGATGGCCGGCGCGAGCAGGAGACAGAGCAGGATGGGGAGGATTGCGTTTTTCATGGCCATTCGAGATTCAGGGGCAAGTTCACTTCGGTTTCGACGCTGCCCATTCTGGGCGGGTCGTGTAGCCGCGCGTTTGCCCCCATGTAGCGGCGTGTATCGCTTTGTATCAGCGCGTAGCCAGCCAAGTCCGCCAGCCGGCGTCGCGATTACACTGCCGCCATGAACCCACCCTCGCGCATCCTGGTGGTGGATGACGATCCCGCGTTGCGTGATCTGCTCTCCGCCTATCTGACCGATACCGGCTTCGTCGTTGATCTGGCCGGCGACGGGGCCGGAATGCGGCGCGCCATCGAACAGGCCCGACCGGATGCGATCGTGCTGGACCTGATGCTGCCCGGCGAGGACGGCCTGATGCTCACTCGGGCGCTGCGGGCGCAAGCGGGCGCGGCGGCGACCATCCCTGTTCTCATCCTCTCCGCCCGCGGCGAGGAGACCGATCGGGTGGTGGGGCTGGAGATGGGGGCCGACGATTACCTGGCCAAGCCGTTCAGTCCGCGCGAACTGCTCGCCCGGCTGCGCGCGCTGCTGCGGCGCGCCCAATCCGCGCCATCCGTGCCGGATCAGGATGCCTACCGCTTCGGCCCGTATTGCCTGGACCTGGCGGCTCGGCGCCTGCTCAAGGACGCCATCGATCTGGGCCTCTCGGGCGCGGAATTCGATCTGCTCAAGGCGTTCACCGAGCGCCCCAATCGGGTGTTGACCCGCGACATCTTGATGGACCTGCTCAAGGGCTACGAATGGGGCCCCAACGATCGCACCGTGGATATTCGGGTGGCGCGCCTGCGGCGCAAGCTCGAACCCGCCCCCGCCCATCCGGTCTACATCCGCACCGTGCGCGGCGAGGGCTACCTGTTCAATCCGCGCGGCGCCGGGGCCTGAGCCGCCATGAAGTCCGCCTCGAAGCACGCCTTGAGCCTCAGCCAGCAAAACGCGATCCGGCTCGCCCTGGTGTTCGTGCTGTTCGAGATCCTGGTCGCGCTGGCCGTGGTTTTCTTTCTCCTGTTTCCCATGGCCCGCGGCGCGGCCAGTGACCTGGCCGGTCTGATGGTGCTTTCCAGCCAGACCTGGAGCGAACTGCCGCCCGACACCCGGCCCGCCTTCGAGCGGGAACTGGCGGCCTCGCACGGTCTGTTCCTCGCCACACACCCGCCCGCCGTCGCCGCGCGGACGCTCAAGGGCGGCCCCTATTTGCGTCTGTTGGAGTCGGAGTTGACCCGGCGCGCCGGGACGGCCGTCAGCCTGGCGAGCACGGAAAAGACGGGCGCGACCTGGCATTGGGTCGGCTTGCCCAGCGGCGGGCGGGTGTTGTGGGTCGGTTTTTCGCATGACCGTATCGGCCCCCAGCCCGCGGCCGCCGGATTGTCGACCCTGGCCGCAGGCCTCGTGCTGGCGGGATTCGCGGCCTGGTGGCTCGCCCGCCGCACCGTCGCCCCGCTTGAGCGTTTCGGTCTCGCCGCCGCCGCCCTGGGACGCGGCGAGACGCCCGAACTGCTGCCCGAAACCGGCCCGCGCGAGCTCGCCGCCCTGGCGCGCCGTTTCAATGCGCTGGCCAGCCAGGTTCGCGATCTGCTGGATGCGCGCACCACCCTGTTGGCGGGCCTGTCGCACGACCTGCGCACGCCGCTGGCGCGCATGCGGCTCGCCTTGGAAATGATGGCGCGCCGCCCCGACCCGGCCTGGACCGCGCGACTGGATCAGGATATCGAGGAGATGAACCGTCTGGTGGGGGAGCTGTTGAACCTGGCGCGCGGCCTGGGCCAGGAAGCAGCGGCTCAGGTTGACCTGGCCGATTTGCTGGAGGGACTGGCCGAGCGGGCGCGGGAATCGGGCGCCGAGGTTCGTGTGCGCTGCCCGAATCTCCAGCTTGTCGTGCCGCCCGCCGCCCTGCGCCGTGTGCTGGCCAATCTCCTGGCCAATGCCCAGCGCTACGCCGGTGACAACCTCGTGGAGCTCAGGGCCGAGCCTGGCGACGGCGCTTGCCGCATCGGCGTGCTGGACCGGGGACCGGGCATCCCGGAAGACCAGCTGGAGGCGGTGTTCCGACCCTTCCACCGGGTCGAGTCCTCGCGCAATCCCGCCACCGGCGGCACCGGCCTGGGGCTAGCCATCGTGCGCCAGCTGGCCCAGGCCAACGGCTGGCGGGTCTGGCTGGAGAACCGGCCCGAGGGCGGACTCGCGGCCTGGGTCAGTGTGCCGCACCCGCCAGCGGAGCCGCATGGCTGAAGCAACCTGGTGGACGCCACACCTGGATTGCCGCATTGCGGGAGCCAAGTGAAACAAAGCGATACATTGGGATACGTCGCCGATACGTTGCGCCGCGATGATGGTTCTTCGAGGGTTCGGCATGACAGGTCCAGCCTGTTCCTGAGCCATCCCCACCACGGCCGTCAGGCTTTCAAGGAGAAATCATGAGCAACGCAATCGGCGGTATCGGAGGAAATTCTTCCATGATGATGCAGGGCATGGGTCGGATGCAGCGTCAAGACCCTGCAAAGATGGCGGAGGAACTGTTTGCAAAACTCGACACCAGCGGCAAGGGTTATATCGAGCAGTCGGATCTTCAGACCGCCCTTCAGAGCGTCCCCGCATCAGGCGGCGCCAGCGCCGAGGATGTCTTTGCCTCCCTGGATGGCGACAGTGACGGCAAGGTGACCCAGCAGGAGATGTCCGACAGCATCAAGAAACTGTCGGATGCCCTGGACAACCAGTTTCAGAACATGCGCATGAGCGGCGCCATGGCCGGCATGGGCATGGGCAGTGGCATACAAAGGGGCGGGGATGATGCCGGGCTGAGCCAGGAGGATCTGACCAGCCAGTTGGCCTCCATCGGCAATGCCGACAGCAATCGCGCCGACATGCTTTCAAACCTCCTCGACAACTTCGATCAGGTCGATACCGACAGCAACGGCAAGGTCAGCTTCGACGAAACCCGGGCTTACAAGCAATCGGGGCAAAGCGCTGCGGCAACCACGAACGCCAGCAGCGAGGCCGAGGTGCTGATGCAGATCATGAATCTGGCACAGGCCTATGGCCTCGGTGGGAGCAACGCCAGCGGCGCCAGTCTGTCCGTGAGCGCCTGATCAACGGCTCGACGGCAGGTCGAGCATGCGCCACTTGCCGCCGCCCGGTTCCGTCGGGTGGCGTGGTTACGGGCATTCGTGGATTTTTTGATCGGAAATATTTTGAGCAAACTACCCGTCAATTCGGAAGCGGCGCTCATTTGTCTTCCGGGATGCTTTCCGTCATTGCTCATGGCTTGTTTCCTCAATTGAAGGCCGGCTCATCGTCCGGGCCGCAAGACCAGGGCCAGACCTGCGACGATGGGCAGCACTCCCACCAGGTCCGAGGCGGGTACCGCTTCCTGGAGCAGGCCCACCGCCAGCAGGGTGCCGAATACCGGGTTGAGCAGGTGGAAGCTGCCGGCCCGGGCCGCGCCGCCGTGGCGCACCAGCCAAAGCAGCATCAGGGTGGTGCCGATGGACACCACCGCCGCCTGATAGATGAGGCTGCCGAAAAATGCGGCATCGAAGCGGATTGCCAGGCCTTCCCGCCACCAGGCCAGGGGCAGCAGGGCCAGGCCGCTGGCCGGCAGCTGCACCAAGGCGATGCGCCAGGGGTCCAGGCCGCTGGCCACGGCCCGCCGGTTGAGCAGGGTCGAGGCGGCCAGGGCCACGCTGCCGGCGAGGATGAGCAGCACCCCGGTCGTGTCGGCGGGCATACTGGATGCCCGTTCCCCCATGATCCAGACTACCCCGGCGAAGCCTGCAAGCAAACCTAGGACACCGCGCCAGCCGAATGGCTCTCGCAGCCACAGCGCCGCCAGCAATGCGGTCAGCAGCGGGCTGGTGCTGGCCAGGATGGCCGTCAGGCCGGCGGGAACAGTGCGCATGCCGGAGTAGGCCAGGCCGAGATACACGGCATTGGTCAGCAGCCCGGCGGCCAAGGCGATGAGCAGGAAGCTACGGTCCACTCGGGGCGCTTGGCCGCTCGCGCCGAGCCAACGCCCGAGCAGTACCAGCAACGCGCCCGCCAGCAGGAAGCGCAGGCTCAGCAGGGTCAAGGGCCCGGTAGACGTCATGCCGATCTTGCCGGCGATGAAGGCCGAGCTCCACACCAGACTGAACAGCACACCCACCAGAGCCAGGCGCGGTAGGGAGACTGGGGGCAATGACAAGGTGGGAATGGACATGGTCACTCCGGATTAATGGGGTTGCCGCCAGCTTAGCGGCAGGCGCATTATTTATATAATTCATAAATATCAATCCATAATTAGAATTCGAAATAACAGGAGAGCGAATGGACCCCGTCATCCGCAATCTGGACATGGATCTGCTGCGAGCCTTGGTGGCCATTGCCGATAGTGGCAGTTTTTCCGCCGCCGCCCTGCGGCTGGGCCGTACCCAGTCGGCCATCAGCCTGCAGATCAAGCGCTTGGAGGAGGCCGTCGGCCAGTCCTTGCTGGAAAGAAGCCAGGGCCGGGTGGTGGGCCCCACCGCCGAGGGCCGGGTGGTGATCGACTACAGTCGCCGCATCCTGCGCCTCAACGACGAGGCCTGCGCTTGCTTCGCTCGGCCGAACCTGGTGGGACGGCTGCGCCTGGGATTGCCCGAGGAGCTGATGGAAAGCGTGTTCCCACGGGTGCTGGCGGAATTCACCCGGGACTATCCGCGGGTGGAACTGTCCGTGCGTTGCGACCTGTCGGTGCGCATCACGGCCCTAGCTGAGGCCGGCGAGCTGGACCTGACCATCGCCAAGGGCATGCCGGGCGAATCCGTGGTGGAAGGCTCAACCGGCTGGCGCCTGCTGAACCGGGACCCCATGGCCTGGCTGGCTGGCGATGGCAGCAATGCCATGGACCGGCGCCCCTTGCCCTTGGCTGTCTTCCACGAAGGTTGCGTGTTCCGCATGGCCGCCATCACCGCCCTGGCTGCACAGGGCATTTCCTGGCGGCCTGCTTTCGTGGGCGGCAGCTACACCGCGCTACGCCACGCCGTCGCCGCCGGCTTGGCGGTGACGCCATTGCCACGCAGCTTAAAGGCGCCCGGTCTGGTGGAAGTCCGCGCCGGTCTACCGGAGCTACCGGCCTCGGAACTGATTGTCCGATTCGGGCCGGGTGAAGTTCTGCCCTCGGCCCGGCGCTTGCTGGAGCTGTTCGAGGCGTACTTGCGCGGCGATATCGAGCACCCTTGACTACCGTCCCGAGGCTTAACAGGGTGTCGAAAAACACTCCGTCACCCCGGCGAAAGCCGGGGTCCAGTGCAGTGAGCTCAATATAATCAACGACTTCTGGACCCCGACCTCCGCCGGGGTGACGGTTTTTCAGAGAATTTCACGTTTTTCGACACCCTGTTAACGAATGAAATGGACTTCCGCGCCATCTGCCGGTTGAAACGACGTGTCAGCCAGGAAACAAACGGATACATGCCGATACGACAGCGAGGTGGTGTGGTTACAGCCAGTCGCAATGATGCGCACACCCCAATGAACGAGGCAACGCATCATGAAATTATCCAGAATGACCGGCACCAACATCGTCCACGTGGCCTTGTCGATGTTTCTCGCCGCACCGGCGATGGCGGAAGAGGACATGCCGCCGACCCAGTCCGCTGGTCTGCATGGCAGTGTCGGCCTCGGCGTAGGCGTGCGGCCCTCCTACGAGGGCGCGGATGAGAGGGAAACGCGGATCACCCCCAACATCAACCTCTTCTACGGCGACACGTTCTTTCTCACCGGCATGAAGGCGGGCGCCAATCTGTGGAAGCACACGACGGCGCAAGGCATGAGCATCAGCGCTGGACCGCTGCTGGCGCTGCGCCGCGGCCGCGACGAGGACGACGCGCTGGCCGGTTTGGGCGAGATCGACCACGGCCTCGATGCCGGCGGTTTTATCCGCTTGCGCAAGGACGGCTGGCAGGCGCGGGCCGATGTTCGCAAGGATGTCACCAACGGCGATGGCGGTGCGACGGTGAATCTTTCCGTCGGGTATGGCATGCCTGTCGCGCAGAACTTGCGTCTGCGCGCCAACCTCGACACGGCCTGGGCCTCGACGGCTTACATGAGTACCTACTACGGCATCGACGCGACACAGTCGGCGAATTCCGGTATCGCCCAATACGCCGCCTGATCGGGCTTCAAGCAGGTCGGCGCCAGCCTTTCGGCCGATTACGCGATCAGCCAGGAGTGGGGCGGCTTTGCCTCGCTGCGCTACACGCGGCTGATCGGCAACGCGGCCGACAGCCCCATCGTGGCGGCCCTGGGCAGCAGGGATCAGGTCGCGACGACTGTCGGCATCAAATACCGTTTCTGACCGGCATCGCCACACACAAAGGATCTTGCATGAACACAACTCGCGGACATTTTTCCCTGTACGCCGTCGCCGCCATCGCGCTGGCCTTCGGCCTGGTCACCATCTCCAGCGGCGGCCGGGTGTTGTTCGGCGACGAGCCAGCGCGCTTGGCGGCGGGCAACTACCTGCCCTTCGTCGTCTGGTTCAATTTCCTCGCCGGATTCGCCTACGTCACGGCGGCGGTCGGTCTGGCGACCAGGCAACCCTGGGCGCCGCGTCTAGCACTGGCAATCGCAACCACCACGGCACTGGTGTTTCTCGTCTTCGGCCTGTTCATCCTGGTCGGCACGCCGTTCGAGGCGCGCACTGCTGTTGCCATGACACTGCGCACTGCGTTTTGGGCGGGGATCGCCTGGTTCTCCCACCGCCGAGAAAATGTGGCTTGACGGGGTTGGCGATGGGCGTAAGCTAATAACCGTTTACTATCTTTATTGGTTTCAGCATGGATTCCCCCTCCAAACATCTTCCCGCCGACGAGCGGCGCGCCGTGACAATCGAGGCCGTGGTCGAACTGGCGGGGTCGGTCAACCCCAGTGAGATCACCTTGGCGGCGATCGCCAAGCACATGAACGTCACCCAGGGGGCGCTGTTTCGCCACTTTCCGTCGAAAGAGGCGATCTGGCAGGCAGTCATGGAATGGATGGCGGAACGGCTGTTGAGCCGGATCGACCGCGCCGCGCGGGACATCGAATCTCCGTTGGAAGCCATGCGGGCCATGTTCATGAGGCATGTCGAATTCGTCATCGAACACCCGGGGGTACCGCGGATGATGTTCGGCGAGTTGCAACGCGCCGAAGCCAGCCCGGCCAAGCGCATAGCCCAAACCCTGATCCAGCGTTACGCGGAGCGGATTCGCGCCCGCATCGAAGCAGGCAAAGCGGGCAGCGAGATCGCGGCGGATGTGGACACCCAGGCTGCGGCGACCTTGTTCATCGGCACCATCCAGGGTCTGGTCATGCAATCCATGTTGTCCGGCGACATCGAACGCATCCGCGCAGACGCCCCCGTCGTCTTCGCCATCTACCAACGCGGCATAGAGAAACCCAATGAGGGCTGAACAGTGAAGACTGAAATGAAACAATTCCTGTCATCGCACGGTAGAACGCTGGCCTTGGCCGGGGTTCTGCTGCCCTTGCTCGCCCTCTTCGTCTATGTCGGTCTGCGTGCGGGACCGCTGGCGCCGGTGCCGGTGACCGTCGCCACCGTAGAAAGCCAGTCCATCAGCCCAGCCCTGTTCGGCATTGGTACGATGGAGGCGCGCTACACCTACAAGATCGGCCCAACCGTCGCAGGCAGGATCAAATCGGTCGCCGTGCAAGTGGGCGACCGGGTCAAGGCGGGCCAGGTGCTGGGCGAGATGGACCCGATCGATCTCGATGACCGCATTGGCGCACTGGATGCTGCATTGATGCGTGCCCAGGCCAATGTGCTGGCCGCCGAAGCGCAGATTCAGGATGTCTCGGCGCGCAAACGCTTTGCCGAAACCCAGGCGCAGCGTTATGAAAAACTCCTGGAAGCACGTGCCGTCAGCGAAGAAGGGGTCGAGGCCAAACGCCAGGAACGCCAGATCGCCGATGCGGGCCTGCGGGCAGCGCGCGCCAATCTGGATGCCGCCAAGCAGGAAATGTTGCGCAGCCGCGCCGAGCGCGATGGTCTGACACGCCAGCGCGCCAACCTGCATCTGATTGCCCCGGTTGCCGGGTTGGTCAGCGTGCGTGCCGCCGATCCCGGCACCACGCTGGTCGCCGGACAGGCGGTGGTGGAAGTGATCGACCCCGCCAGCGTGTGGATCAATGTCCGCTTTGATCAACTGAGCGCGGCCGGCCTGCACGAGGGGCTGGTCGCCAGCATCGTGCCGCGCAGTTTTGTTGCCCATTCGCAGGCCGGGGAAACACTCGCCGGACGGGTGGCGCGGGTGGAACCCATGGCCGATGCGGTGACCGAGGAGATCCTGGCCAAGGTGGTGTTCGAGACTTTGCCAAATCCGCTGCCGCCGATCGGCGAACTGGCCGAGGTGACCGTGGCGCTGGCGGCTTTGCCGGCGCGGCTGGTGGTCAGCAACGCCAGCGTGCGGCAACTGAATGGCCAAACCGGGGTGTTCGTGGCTGAGGACGACCGCCTACGCTTCGCGCCGGTCAAGCTGGGCGCGACCGATCTCGATGGCCGGGTGCAGATTTTGGATGGACTCAAGTCCGGCGAGCGCGTGGTGGTCTATAGCCAGAAGGCGCTGACCGCCGACAGCCGCTTCAAGGTGGTGGACAGCCTGCCCGGCATATTGTCTGGCATAGCGTCGGGAGCGGCGCGGTGATCAGTCTGGCCGGACGCGACATCCTGCATTCCTGGGGCAAGTTCGTCTTCACCGGCGTCGGCCTGGGGCTGTTGATCGGCGTCACTCTGACCATGGCCGGGGTGTATCGCGGCATGGTCGACGATGCCAAGGCACTGCTCGACAACAGCGGCGCCGACCTGTGGGTGGTGCAGCAGGACACCCTCGGGCCGTATGCCGAATCCTCCAGCCTGTACGACGACACCTGGCGCGGCATTCTCGGCATGAACGGGGTGGCGCGCGCGGCCAACATCACCTACCTGAACATGCAGGTGCGACGGGCGGGCGGGCCGGGCCAGAAGGATGTGCGCGCGATGGTGGTCGGGATCGTGCCCGGCGGCCCCGGCCAACCCGGCCAACCCGGCCAGCCCGGCTACCTGGTCGCTGGTCGGCAGATCACGCGTAGCCATTACGAGGCGGTGGCCGACATCGCTACCGGCTTCAAACTGGGTGAACGCATCCGCATCCGGCGCAACGAATACCGCGTGGTCGGGCTGACCCGGCGCATGGTGTCTTCCGGCGGCGACCCTATGGTGTTCGTGCCGTTGAAGGACGCCCAGGAGGCGCAGTTTCTCAAGGACAACGACGCCATCGTGCGGCAACGCGCCCGCACCGCCGAAAACCCGGCCCTCAACCGGCCCGGTGTGCCGGGTGTGCTGGACGCGGTGCTCGCCTCGCAAAGCGTCAACCCGTACGTCAATGCCGTGCTGGTGCGAATCAAGCCAGGTTTTGACCCGGAAGCGGTGGCCGAACCCATCCGTCGCTGGAAGCGGCTGACCGTGTTCACCCGCGCGCAGATGGAGGAGATTCTGATCGCCAAGCTGATCGCCACCTCGGCTCGCCAGATCGGCATGTTCCTGGTGATCCTGGCCATCGTCAGCGCGGCCATCGTCGCCTTCATTATCTACACGCTGACCCTGGGCAAGATTCGCGAGATCGCCGTATTGAAGCTGATCGGCACCAAGAACCGCACCATCGCCGCGATGATCATGCAACAGGCCGTGGGACTCGGGCTGATCGGTTTCGTGGTGGGCAAGGTTGCCGCCACCTTCTGGGCGCCGTTTTTTCCCAAGTATGTCTTGCTCGAAGCGGGTGACGCGGCGCGCGGCTTTGCCGCCGTGGTGGTGATCTGCGTGCTGGCCAGCGTGCTGGCGATCCGCGCCGCGCTCAAGGTCGATCCGGCGGAGGCGATCGGTGGATAAAAACGAAACTGAGCGGAACATGAACGAACGCTACAACCAGGGTATCCGCATCGAAGGCCTGAAGAAGCGCTACGGCGCCGGCGACACCGCCGTCGATGCGCTCAAGGGCGTCGACATGCAGGTGGCGCCAGGCGAAGTCGTCGGCCTGATCGGCCCCTCCGGCTCGGGCAAGAGCACGCTGCTCAAGTGCCTGGGCGCGGTGATCGAACCCAGCGCCGGGCGCATGACGCTGGGCGAGCAGATCATCTATGAAGACGGCTGGAAGATTCCCGACCTGCGCGCCCTGCGCCGCGACAAGATCGGCTTCGTGTTCCAGGCGCCCTACCTGATCCCCTTCCTCGACGTGACCGACAACGTGGCCCTGCTGCCGATGCTGGCTGGGCGGCCCAACAACGAGTCGCGCAAGCGGGCGCTGGAACTGCTTGATGCGCTCGACGTCGCGCATCGCGCCAAGGCCATGCCGTCGCAGCTCTCCGGCGGCGAGCAGCAGCGCGTGGCCATCGCCCGCGCCCTGGTCAACCGGCCACCGGTGATTCTGGCTGATGAACCGACCGCGCCGCTGGACAGCGAACGTGCGCTCACCGTGATCCGCCTGCTGGAAGACATGGCCGGCCAGTTTTCCACCGCGATCATTGTCGTCA
>CAZKSD010000016.1:0-21478 GCA_964555315.1 uncultured Dechloromonas sp. | reverse complement strand
CGGAAACGGTCAGGGCAAGAAAGGCGGAAATGACGAGCAGGTGGATTCTCATGATGTTGATCTCCAGTGGGTGTGTGACAGCATTGAACATGACGCAGCAAGAACCATGGCCACGATTCGACCCCAGCTTGCCGATCGTCCTTGCAAAGCGGGGCTATAACAGCACATTCTCGCGCGGGCGTAAAGCGGCAGAGCGCGCGCCGGATGACTGGCGAGCGCATTCACGTCGGCGAAATCCGCCCTCTTTTGGTCGTCGACCGCGGCACAGCCGGATTGTGCGGCTGGATCGGAAGTTCCGCCGCCCCGGCGCAGCCCCACGGTCGAGCGCCGCCGATCGAGAAGGCGTGTGCGACATTCGCGGGCCTCGCCGGCGCGGCCAACCGTCATGCCGGGCCGCGTCCGGCGGCGATTACCAGTGGCGATGGCCATATCCGTAGCCATATCCGTGCCCGTAGCCGCGTGGCGGCGGAGCGTAGTAGGGACCAGGACCCCCGTAGTAGGGCGCAGGACGGACAGTCACGATCCCGACGGCGGGCCCGGTGTAGGCCACCTGGGGTGGAAGCACCGTACACGCGGTCAGAGTCGACAGGATGACGAGTGAAGCGGCGATTTTCAGCAGCCTTGACATGGCATTTCCTTCACGTTGTTCGTTAACGAGATAACGCAGCCGCCAAGCCGCCTGCCGACTGCGATTCTGTATGGAGATGTTTCCGGATGTAAGCCGGGCGATTCCACGGCGCAAGGCATGTCCAGGCGATTCGGGTTTCGCCTTGACTGCGCCTGCCGGTTTTCTCCGGCAGCGTGCCGACTGCCGGCCTTCCTTTGTAATTCCCATCCTTCGGTGCTAGAGTCAGTCCGGACCGCAGGGCATGGAGATCAACCGCAGATGCACCTCCGCTGTTTCATTTCCTCGCCGGGAGACGTTGCCAGGGAAAGAAGCCTGGCGCAGGAGGTGGTCGAGCAGGAAATCCCGAAGGATCCTCTCCTGCGCGGGCAGGTGACCTGCGAGGCGGTGCGTTGGGATGACCCGGCCGCGCCGGCGGCCATGCCGGCAAACCTGACGCCCCAGGAAGCGGTCAATCGGGGCCTGCGAAAACCGTCGCAATGCGACGTGGTCATCGTCATCCTCTGGTCGCGCATGGGCACTCCGTTGCCGGATACTTTCCGCCGGGCCGATGGTTCGGCCTATCTGTCGGGCAGCGAGTGGGAGTACGAGGATGCGCTGCAAGGCAGTCCGCCCGCTCCGCCACCGCATGTTCTGGTCTATCGCCGCACCAGCGCGGTTTCCATCGATCCCGACCAGCCGGATGCGGCGGCCCGGCTCGAACAGCGCGGGCGCGTGCGGCAGTTCTTCGACCGCTTCAAGAATCCGGACGGATCGTTGCGTGGTGGATTCGCCGAGTACGACTCGCCCGAAGCTTTCCGCGACCATCTGCGCAGCGATCTGCGCGCCTATGTTCAGCAGCGGCTTGCCAGCCAGGCGCATGAGCAAGTGCGCTCATCCGAGAAGGCGCCGCCGCCGTTTGGCGAGATCGCGCGCGCTCTCTGGAAGGGGCGCGTGGTGCTGTTCATCGGTGATCGCGCGACATCAACGGGACGCTCGCCCGACGCGATTCCCGGCAGTGCGCAGGCGGGCTACCTTCCCAGCGGCGTCGAACTGTCGCACGTCCTCGCGGAAGACATGGCGCTGCACGCGGACGATGACGATCTCGCTCAGGTCTCATCCTACTACGAGACTTTCCAGGGCCGCCCGGCGCTGCGCGAGCGCTTGCGCCAGATCCTGGTTCCGCGGGCGGATTCCGGAATCCGCGTTCCGCCGCTGTACGGTCTCCTCGCCGAGGTGCCGGTTCCGCTTCTGATTCTCAGCACCGCCTTCGATACCGGGATCGAACAGGCATTTCGCGCGGCCGGGAAGCCTTACGATCTGGTGATCTACCCCGCCGACCGCAAGGATCTGGCCAGCGCCGTACTCTGGTGGCCTCACGGCGAAACTCAGCCGCGGACGCCGGCCCCGAACGAACTGGACATCGATCTGGCGACGACGACGGTGATCTTCAAGATGCACGGCTCGGTACGCCCGGAAAGCGACGAGTGGGACGGGTTCGTGATCACCGAGGACGACCACGTCGAGTTCCTCTCGCGGGTGGCGGCCAAGTCGGCGATTCCGTCGCTGTTCTTTGCATATCTCCGCGACCGCAGCCTGCTCTTCGTCGGCTGCCGCCTGCACGACTGGAACCTGCGTGTCGCCATCCGCAGTCTGAGTCGCTACTTCGCCCGGCGCACGACGGCGGAAGCCGATGAGGAAATACCATCTTGGGCCGTCGATGAACAGATCGCGGAACTTGAAGTCAAGCTGTGGCGGCGGCGCGGAGTGTATCCCTTCCAGATCGCGATCGACGAGTTTGTCGCCAGGTTGCGGGAGAGGGCGCCCAAATGACCGCAGCGCACGACCTTGACACCTGTCCGTACGTCGGTCTCCAGCCTTTTCTCGAGGAGCACCGCGAGTACTTCTTCGGGCGCGAAAGGGATCAGCGCATCATCATCGCCAACGTGCTGGCCTCGCCGCTGACCGTCTTCTATGGATCCAGTGGCGTCGGCAAGAGTTCGGTGCTGATGGCGGGCGTCGTTCCGCAACTTCGTCGCGACCGGCCCCGGATTCCCGTCGTCGTCTTCCGCGAGTGGGTCGGGGATGACTTCCAGCAACGGCTGACCCGGGCCTGCATCGCGGCGGTGAAGCACTGCGCCGGAGACGCGGACCTGCCGACGGAGGACCTGCCGCTGGACGAACTGTTGCGCGCTTGTTGCGAGAGCGCGCGCGAAACCGTTCTGGTCATCCTCGATCAGTTCGAAGAGTACTTCCTTTACCACGAGAAGACGAACGCGCCGACCTCCTTCGAGGCGCAGCTTGCACGCGCCATCAACCGTGAGGACGTGGATGCCGGTTTCCTCATTGCATTGCGCGAGGACAGTCTGGCCAAACTGGACCGCTTTCAGGAGCGCATCCCAAACCTGCTGAGCAACCGCTTGCGCCTCAGGCACCTCGACGCCGAAGGCGCGGCGGAGGCCATCCGTTGCCCCCTGGAAGTCTGGAACCGCAAGAACGCTTCCGCGCCGCCGGTTTCCGTCGACGACGACCTGGTGTCGGCGTTGATCGAGCAGGTCCGGGCCGGGCGCGTGTCCGTGGGCCGCCAGTCCGGCGGCGCATCTCCGAGGAATGACGACGGACTCGTCGAAGCGCCCTTCCTGCAATTGGTGCTGACCCGCCTGTGGTCGCAGGAAATGGCCGTGCAGTCGCCGGTGCTGCGCCGGGTGACCTTCGATCGCCTCGGCGGGGCGCAGGATATCGTGCGCAGCCATCTCGGCGCCGTGATGTCGCAGCTCGACGAGACCAGCCAGGCCGTATGCGCCACCTTCTTCGATCGCCTCGTCACGCCGAGCGGGGGCAAGGTGGCCTGCGCCCGCGGCGACCTCCTGGACTGGGCCGGCCCGCTCAGGGAGCACGTGCCGCAGGTTCTGCACGCCTTGTCGGAACAGCGCATCCTGCGTACCACGGCGTCGGCGATCGACCAGCCCGAGGCCACGTATTACGAAATCTATCATGACGTGCTTGCTGCGGCGCTGGTCGACTGGCGCAACCGCTACGTGGAGAAACAGGAGCGCGAAGTGGCCACCAGGCAACAGCGGGAGGAGGCCCGCCGCCGCAGGCAGCGGCGCCTGCTGATCGTTGCCTCGGCCTTTGCGCTGATTACCGTTCCCGGCTGGCTGTATTCGTTCACCCAGCATCACCGGGCCGAGGCGAACGCGCGCGCAGCCCGCGTCCCCGCGATCACGCAGACGGACCCGGCGCGAGCCCTGGACGTCGCCATCGCGGCGGCCGACGAGACGCGCCGACTGTTTCTGCCGGCAACCCCCGAGGCCGAGGATGCGTTGCGTCAGGCGATACGTGCATCGGGTTACGAGCCGAGGACGGCCGATTTCGGAGACTGGGTATGGGATGTCGCCTTCAGCCCGGGCGCCGACAGGATTGCGGTCGGCACCCGCAATGGCAAGGCGACGGTGTGGAACTTGCACGGCGACTGGCCGGACGCGACGGCCCCGAGCCTGAGTTTCGATCAGGATGTGCGAACGGTGTCCTTTCTCGGCAGCGATGCACGGCTGCTCGTGACCGCGGGCAAGGTCGCCCACGTCCGCGATCTCGCCAAGCCAGAAGCGGCGACGGCATTCGAGCACGGAAGCCTGATCTACGACGCGGTGGCCGTCAGTGCCGATGGCAAACGGCTTGCCACGGCCGGGCAGGGCGTGGACGGAAAGGAGCGCCTGATCAAGGTGTGGGATCTGCAGTCGCCTGCGGATCAGCCGCTGTCGGTGATCGACCTGGGCGGGGCGTGGGTGATGGGGCTGGCTTTCAGCCCCGATGGCTGTTGTCTGGCGACGGTGAGCGTCGAGAAAGGCGCCGCCGACCGAACCCATACGGAGGTCTGGGGAATCGCCAGCCGGAAGCGTCTGCTGAGCCTGCCGAATCGACAGCCGGGGGACGCCATCCAGTTTGCGGCGGACGGCAGGAAGATCGTCGTCGCCGGTCGGGACAACCGCATCCGCATTTTCGAGCCGGCGCGGGGCGAACTGAGCGAGATGCTAGCCGCGGATGCCGTTTCCGGCCGCGAACGCTTCGACGTCCCGTGGGACATCGACGTCCTGGCGGGCCACACCGGCCGCGTCCGCGACATCGCCATCAGCCCCGACGGGTCGCGCATCGCCAGCGCCAGCGGCGACCAGACGGTGCGGATCTGGGACAGCGCCACCGGCGAGAGTCTGCTGGTGCTCAAGGGGCACCGCGGCTGGGTCGAGGCGGTGGCGTTCAGCGCCGACGGCAGACGTGTGGCAAGCGGCGGGCGGGACAACCTGGTCAAGGTATGGGACGTCAGCCGCCACACCGCGCCGGTGCATGGCGTCGCCTTCAGCCCCGACGGCAGGGTGTTGGCCACGGCGGCGGCCGACGGCATCGCCAAGATCTGGGATGTCTCCGGCGACCTGCCGGCATTGCGCTTCACGCTGGCCGGGCACAAGGGCGAGGTCTATCGCGTCGCCTTCGACCCGACCGGCAGTCGCCTGGCCACGGCCAGCTTCGACAACACCGCTCGCCTGTGGGATGCCGAGACGGGACAACCCCTGGAGTTTGTCGCCAGACATGGGGACCAGTTGCGCGATCTTGCCTTCAGCCCGGACGGCGCCTACCTGGCCACGGCGTGCGCCGATGGTCATGCGCGTCTCTACAGATGGAAGGAATCCGGTGCCGACTCGGAACCCCTGCTCCTTCCCAGAGTGCGCGCGAAGAAGTTCTCACAGATCATGGCCGTCGCATTTCATCCGGGCGATGCAACGCTGGTCACCGTGAGCAGTGAAGGATTGGTCAAGCGCTGGAGCCGCGCCGGCGAGGACCTCGGGGAAATCTCGGTGAACGGGGTTCGCCTCGGCGACGTCGCCATCAGCCCTGACGGCAGCCGACTGGCGGCCCTGGCGCCGAGAGTGTTGTACCTGTGGCCCTACGCGGATCTGGCCGGGTCGACGGCGGATTCGCAGAAATCGATCGAATTGCCGCGAAACAGCTACTGCTATTCCGTCGCCTTCAGCGCTGACGGCAAGCAGGTCGCGGTGGCCTGCGAGGATTCGGCGGTGCGCCTGTACGATGCGCAATCCGGCAAATTGATCAAGACGCTGAGCATTCACAATGGACCCGTCAGCCAGGTTGCCTTCAGCCAGGATGGCAAGCGCATCGCCACCGCCAGCGCCGACCGGACATTCGCCGTCCTGCCCGTTGCCGGCGAAGACGTCTATCGGCTGGCAACGCGTCTGCGGCAGCGCCCGACCGCCGGCCGCAGCGACTGATCGCGCCGGGCGCCGGCAATCCTGATTGGAGACGATTGAAGTGGCACAGAATGACCTCCCGCGCTTTCAACCCCTGACCGGCGTCTATGAGCCGTCGGGCATCCATCAGCTTGCCGACGGTCGTTTCATCGTCGTCGAGGACGAAGAGCAGCATGCGCTCGGCCTGCTGAGCATCGAGGCCGGCCATGTCAGGCACACGGCGCTGAACGCGCCTTTCTGGTCGTGGGGTGACGGCGATTTCTGGAAGCTTGACGACCTCGAAGGCGTCACCGTCGATCGCGCCGGCAACATCTACGCCATCACCTCGCATTCCCGCGACAGCGACGGCGACGAGCGAAAATCCCGGGAGAGGCTGGTGCGTTTCCGCGTCGAGGGTGACAGCGTCGTCGATCCCAAGGTGGTCGGCAGCCTGAAGCGCGACCTAACCGCCGCGCACCCGGAACTTGCCGCCGCCGCCGGGATACGCCAGGTCAAGAGCGCAGGCGGGTTGAACATCGAGGCGCTGGCGGTGAGCGCCGACCAGAGCCGCCTGCTGATCGGATTTCGCAGTCCCCTCGTCGACGGGCGGGCGATCATCGCCGGCGTCGAGAATCCCGGCGCCATCTTCGACGACGATGAACGGCCGCGAATCGGCTCCACCCTGACGATGCTCGATCTGGGCGGCAACGGCATTCGCGGCATGTCCTGGGTGCCGTCGCTTGCCGGCTATCTGGTCGTCGCCGGTCCCGTTGCCCGCGAACAGGTTGAATTCCAGATCTGGTTCTGGCGCGGCGGCAGCGAGGATCGCCCGCGCCGGGTCAGCGTTGCCGGCCTGCCCGGCTTCGAGCACGCCGAGGGGGTGAGCCCGGCGGTCATCGATGGCCGACAGTGCATCATCATCGTCAGCGACGACGGCAGCCGGGATGAGGGCCGCTTCGCACGCTACCTGATCCTGCAGCCGGAACAACTGCGGATTGCGGACTGACCGGTAATCGAAGCGCGACTCGAAATGCCTTGCCGTCCGGCCCGGGCGAGAACGGGTTGCAGGGCTGGAAGCGCCACAAGGTTTACCCGGGTTTCGTCTTTGCCTACACCATGCATATGGCGAAGTGCGTACCGTGGTGCTGGAAACCAAGGGCTTGCCCGGATGTTCGGCCAGAGCGTCGATGAAGAAGCGACGTGTCGCGTCAACGTCGTGTCGACGAGTCAGGCGCCGAGAAAGGCCCGGCCGAGCCGGCGCGTGATTTCGGCGGCCGGCTCGTTCGGGCAGACCGGGTTCTGCCCGCACCAGAGCGGCGTGAAGTCGGTGCGGCCCAGCTTTTCGGCGGCGGCGCGCAGCGGGGCGATGGCCGACGTGGCGAGCGGAAAGGCCGGCGCTGCGTCGGAAAGCGGGTCGAGTTCGCGCATGACCCGGTTGACGATGCCGCGCGCCGGGCGGCCGGTGAACAGCTTGGTCAGCGCCGTGTGGCGGGCCGCCTCGCTGCCCAGCGCGGCGCGGTGCAGGGCGCCGGTCGTCGCTTCCGGGCAGTTGAGATAGGCGGTGCCGACCTGCACCGCGGCGGCCCCCAACGCGCGGGCGGCGGCGACGCCTTCCGAGGTGGCGATGCCGCCGGCGGCGATCACCGGGCAGCGCACGGCGACGACGATCTGCGGCAGCAGCGCGAAGCTGCCGACCTGGGTCGTCACGTCGTCACTCAGGAACATGCCGCGATGGCCGCCGGCCTCCAGCCCCTGCGCTATGATCGCATCGACGCCCCGGCTTTCCAACCAGCGCGCTTCGGCGACGGTGGTCGCCGACGACAGCACAAAGGCGCCGGTCGCCTTGACGCGGACCAGCAGATCATCTGGCAGCAGGCCGAAATGGAAACTGACGACAGCCGGCCGAAACTGCTCGACCAGTTCGGCGGCGCGCGCATCGAACGGCTGCCGTCCGGGGCCGGCGGGAATGCCGGCCGGGTCGATACCGAACTCCCGGTAATACGGCGCGAGGCGTTCGCGCCACGCCGCTGCGCGCGCCGGATCGGGAACCGGTGGCGTATGGGCGAAGAAATTGACGTTCCATGGCCGCTCGGTACCGGCGGCGAGCAGGCCGAGCTGGTGTGCCAGTTCGTCCGCCGTCAGCATCGCGGCAGGCAATGAGCCGAGGCCGCCGGCATGGCAGACGGCGAGCGCCAGCGCGCTGTCCTGGACGCCGGCCATCGGCGCCTGGATTACGGGCAGTTCGAGGCCGGGAATGGACAAGAAATTCGGCAAGGGATCCATGTCCCGGATTTTGGCACTTTTTCCCCGTCGACCGCAGCAGGCGTCTGCGTCAGGCAGTCGGACGGGAATCAATTTGGATGGAACCGACCTTCAGCGGTCACGGGCAGCTTCGATGCTCTAACGGCAGGTTGCTGATGAAGAGCGGTCGCCAGTGGCTACGAAATGCGGGGCGGTTGACACCGATTCCGGCGATAGTTCCCTGATGCATGCCATCCAGGACATAGACCGCCGCAGGGAATCCGTTGCTTCCCTGATATCTGCCGAGACGAAATCCGAGTTCGGGCAGTTCATGACGCCGTCCGTCATTGCCTCTTTCATGGCGGGCATGTTTGCGGATACGACGGGGAAGGACATCCGCCTTCTCGATGCGGGAGCGGGGATCGGCTCCCTGACCGTCGCCTTCATCGAACAGGCGGGAAAGGCTCTTCCGCGTTCGTTTCGTTGCGTCGCATGGGAACTTGACCCGTGTGTTGATGAGGGAACATCTTTCCGAGACGCTGGACGCATGCGTAGAGGCCTTTCAAGGCATTTTCACCGAGATTCGGGGAGAGGACTTCATCCTCTCGGCTTCCGAAGGCGTCAGATACGGCACGACGCCGAAGTTCACGCATGCCATCCTGAATCCGCCCTACAAGAAATTGAGGACGGTTTCGGACCATCGCAAGGCCTTGCGGACGGTCGGCGTCGAGACATCGAACCAGTATGCGGCTTTTGTCGCGCTTGCTCTCCTGATGTTGGAAGAAGGTGGCGAACTCGTCGCCATCACGCCCCGTAGCTTCTGTAACGGCACCTATTTCAAGCCGTTCAGGAAGATGCTGCTTGAACAGTCGGCAAACCGAACAAGAAGGCGAAGCCATCGCCGTGAACGAAGATACGGCGAAATGGCTGATGCCCACGGGGCATTGTGTCTGCGTCAGGCGGCTTTCCTCAAAGGAGGAGAAACGGCGCATCGTTCCCGCCTTGTTCGACCCCGCAAGGATCGGATGCGAACGGGTGGGGTTCGACAATCACATGAATGTCTTCCACGAAGCGAAGAGGGGCATGCCGCAACTGCTCGCGAAGGGTCTCGCCGTCTATCTCGGCTCGACTTTCGCTGACCGCTGGCTCCGTCGTTTCAACGGACATACGCAGGTCAATGCGGGCGACTTGCGGGCATTGAGATACCCCGACCGCAAGACGCTGGAAGCATGGGGAAGGAATGTCGGCGACAAGCTGCCGACACAGGAAGAAATAGACCGCATGGTCGAGGGAAAAGTTGATTGGTCGGAAAAATCACGCAGGCTATCGAAATCCTGAAACTGATGGGGCTTCCCGAAGCCCAACACAACGAGCGTTCCGCCCTGTCCTTGCTTGCTCTCGTGGAAGTGAGGAAAGCGGGTTCGTGGCAGAACCTCAAGGAACCGATGCTCGGCATTCGTGCCATTCTCGACTTCTGCCGCAACGATTATCAGAAGCCCTAGGCGGAGAACTCCCGCGAATCGTTCCGCAAGGAGACGATGCATCAGTTCGTGTCCGCAGGCGTCGCCGTTCAAAACCCCGACGACCCCGACAGGGCACCGAACAGCCCCAAGTGGTGCTACCAGATTTCGCCCGCAGCCAAGTCGCTTCTCGCCACTTACGGCACGAAGGATTGGGAACACGCATTGAAGCAGTGGCATGCCGGGGTCAAGACACTGGAAGAACGCTACGAGGCCGCCGGAGACGGCGATGCAGCCGCTGTCGGCAAGCTGCCGGCAAAGGTTCCAGGGTGAAGGATTTTTCGAAGCGGATGTTGCCCCACCACGAAATCGCCCGGTTGCGCCGCCGCAGCTCGTCGGCCAGCGCCTCCAGGGCCTTGGGTGGCGCGGCGTTGTCGACGAAGTGGAAGCCGCTCCGGCCGGTTTCGGTCGACCGGCAGATCGTGTGAAACTGCGTCATCGGCGGGACGAGCGACGGCACGCGGAAGCCGGCAGGTTCCATGGCACGCCTAGCGGCCGAGCTTCTGCTTGATGTTGGGCAGGGCGGCGAGCGCGGCCTTTTCGCCCTCGAGCATGGCGTCGTGGCGGGCGGTGAAATCCCAGGACTTGACGTAGCGCAACGTCGGGCGGATGACGATGTCGGCCCCCTTCAGTTCGTTGGCGCCGATGATGCCGCCCATGATGGTCGTCGTCTGCCACAGGATCGCGGCCAGGCTGTCGACCGGCTGGCCCTCCGGCCGGTCGGAGATATCGACGGCGATGACGATATCGGCGCCCATCTCGCGCGCCGCCTGCACCGGCACCGGGCTGGTCAGGCCGCCGTCGACGTAGCTGCGGCCGCGGAACTGCGCCGGTTGGAAGACGCCGGGTACGGCCGCCGAGGCGCGCACGGCGAGGCCGGTGTCGCCGGTGCGGAATACCGCCCGCTCGCCGTTGTTGAGATCGGTGGCGACCGTGGCGAAGGGCTTGCCGAGCTTTTCCAGCGGACGCTTGCCAACGTGCTGGTTGACGAAATCCTGCAGGGCTTCGCCCTTCAGTAACCCGCGCCCGCCCAGCGTCCAGTCGGCGAAGATCTTCTCGTCGAGTTGCTGGGCGATCTTCTGCATCGCGAAGGCGTCATGGCCGGCCGCGTAGAGCGAGCCGACCACGGCCCCGGCGCTGGTGCCAACCACGTAGTCGGCAACGACGCCGTGCGATTCGAGCATCTTGATCACGCCGATGTGGGCGAAGCCGCGCGCCGCGCCGCCGCCGAGGGCGAGGCCGATTTTCGGCTTGCGGACGGGGCCTGGGGCGGGCGCCGGAACGGCTGCCGGCGCCGCGGCGGCCGGCTTCGCCGACGACAGCGAAGGCAGCGAGCCGCAGCCGGCGAGGAGGGCGATGCCGAGGGAGAGCAGACAGGCGCGCAACGCGGTTACGCCCGGCATGGTGGGAAAATGGTTGTTCAAGACGGTGCGCAAGGTCAAAGGTTTGAATCCTAGCCGGTCATGGTCGCGGATGGTGTGACGATCGGTAACCGTGCGGCCCGCCGCCCGGGAGGGGACTCAGACATCCGCCTCGACCAGTCCGCCATCCTTCTCCATCCACGCCCGGCGGCCGGCGGCTTCGCCCTTGCCCATGAGCAGGGTGAAGGTGCCGGTCATTTGGGCGATGGTTTCGCGGCTGGCCTGGAAGGGCACGAGGCGGCGCGTGTCGGGGCACAGGGTGGTCTCCCAGAGCTGGTCCGGGTTCATCTCGCCGAGTCCCTTGAAGCGGGAGACGGTGATCCTGTTTTCCGGAACGCCATCGTCGCGCAGCTTGAGCAGCGCCTGCTCCTTCTCGGCCTCGTCCAGGCAATAGACCTTGCGCGTGTGGCCGCGCGCCTCGACATCGACGCGGAACAGCGGCGGCTGGGCGACGTGGATGTGGCCACGCTCGACCAGCGCCGGGAAGTGCCTGAGGAAGAGCGTGAACAGCAACACCTGGATGTGGCTGCCGTCGACGTCGGCATCCGACATGACGATGATGCGGCCGTAGCGCAGGCCGGAAAGATCGACGCTATCGATCTGGCTGATGCCGTGCGGGTCGACGCCGATGGCCACCGAGATGTCGTGCACCTCGTTGTTCCTGAAAAGCTGGTCGCGGTCGACCTCCCAGGTGTTCAGCACCTTGCCGCGCAAGGGCAGCACCGCCTGCGTTTCCTTGTCGCGCCCCTGCTTGGCCGAGCCGCCGGCCGAGTCGCCCTCGACCAGGAAGACTTCGTTGCGGGCAATGTCGTCGGATTCGCAGTCAGTCAGCTTGCCGGGCAGGGTGGCGATGCCCGAGGATTTCTTCTTCTCGACCTTCTGCGTCGATTTCATGCGGTTCTGCGCCGCCTTGACCGCCAGTTCGGCGATCTTCCTGCCGTAATCGGGGTGGTTGTTGAGCCATAGCTCGAACGGATCGCGCACCATCTGCGAGACCAGCTTGTAGGCGTCGCGGCTGGTCAGCTTTTCCTTGGTCTGCCCCTGGAATTGCGGGTCGAGGACCTTGGCCGAGAGCAAATAGGTCATCTTGCCGCAGACGTCTTCCTGGGCCAGCTTGACCTTGGCCGGCAGGATCGCGTGGTGGTCGGCGAAAGTCTTGACCGCCTCGAAGACGCCGGCCTTCAGCCCGGCCTCGTGGGTGCCGCCGTCGAGTGTCGGGATCAGGTTGACGTAGCTTTCCGGCTTGCCGCCGCCTTCCTCGAACCAGGCCAGCGCCCAGGTGGCGCCTTCGCCGACGGCGAAACCGTTTTCGCTATCGACGTACTTCTCGCCGACGAAGATCGGCGCCACCGGCTGGCCGGCCATCATTTCGGCCAGATAGTCGGCCATGCCGTTGCGGTAGCACCAGCTTTTCGGCCCGGTGTTGCCAGAATCGCCCTCGATTTCGAGGTCGACCGTAACGTTTGGCATCAGGACCGCCTTGGAGCGCAGCAGATGCTCGAGTTGGGCGAGATTCACCTTCGGCGAATCGAAGTACCTGGGGTCGGGACGGACACGCACCGTGGTGCCGGTGGTGCGCGGGCCGCAGTCGCCGATGCGGGTCAGCGGCTCGGTGACGAAGCCGGCGCCGAAGGCGATGCGGTGCACACCGCCGCCCCGCCTGATCTCGACCTCCAGCCGGGTCGACAGTGCGTTGGTGACCGAAACGCCGACACCGTGCAGGCCGCCCGAGAAGTGATAGGCATTGCCGGCTTCCTTCTTGTTGAACTTGCCGCCGGCGTGCAGCTTGCAGAAGACGAGTTCGACCGCCGGCCGCCCTTCCTCCGGGTGGATTTCGACCGGAATGCCGCGCCCGTTGTCGCTGACCTCGATGACGCCGTCCAGGCGCACCAGTACGCTGATCCGCTTCGCGTAGCCGGCCAGCGCCTCGTCGGCTGAATTGTCGATGACCTCCTGGATGATGTGTGTCGGGCAGGTCGTCCGGGTGTACATCCCCGGGCGCTCCTTGACGGGTTCGAGATCCTTGAGGACGCGGATGGACGAGGCGGAATATTCAGTCATTGCGCTTTGAAAATGAGGCGATGGGGGCGGTCGACCGCGGCAATCAGCGGCTGCCGGCGGATTGTACCGGTTGCGGCGGCATTCCCAAGGTTTCGATCATGGCGCGGACGGCGCGCATCTGGGCGCCGTCGCGGGTGTGGTAGTCGGCGCCGGTGTAGCCCCACCAGTCCCAGCAGCCTTTCGGGTTGAACTGCCAGCGCCAGGAACCCCAAGCCAGGCCGTAGCGCCGCACCGTCTGCGGGTAGAGGACGACGATCCCGTTGCTGGCCGCCCAGCCGTTATAGCCGCCGCCGTCGACGAAGCGGCGGCCGATTTCACCGGCGTTCTGCAGGCAGCCGTGGAAAGCGACATGAATCCTGCAGCCGCCTTTGCGGCAGTTCGCCGGAACGAAGGCATAACCCTCGTCGGCGAGACTCGCATCGATCGCCCGCCCGGCAACGAAGGGGCGCTGATCGAAGGCGATGACTTCGCCGCCAGGCTGGTCTGCAGGCGGTTGCAGGTGGCCGAGCAGGTGTGTCAGCAGCCTGCCGGCGGCGTCGAAATCCTGACAGCGATTGATGAATGGCGCCGCGGTCGTCGGGCAGGGATTCGCCTGCGGGTCGGCGACCGAGACCATGGCGTGCCCGGCTTCCGGGACCTTGACGTAGCTGATGGCGGCCGCGGGCAGGACGGTTCGGTAGAAGGCAGCGAGCGCATCCATGACGGCGGGCAGGACGGTCCTGTCGTTGCCGCCGGACAGCAGCCAGACGCGATCGTCATGCAGGTTGGCGGCCGGGTCGATGCGGCCCGCTTCGGCCAGTTGCCCGACGGATGTCAGGGTCTCGCCGGCCGTCGGCGGCGGGTGGTCGCCGGAGGGCGTCATGCAGTTGCCCAGCGCCCGCCGCAGCGAACCCTGGGCGCAGTAGTACGGCCCGCCGGCGACGACGCCGGCGCCGCGCACGCTGCCCGAATAGGCGACCTGGAACTGCACGGCCATGTAGGCGCCGGAGGAAACGCCGGAAACCGTCACGTCGCCGGTGCTGGCGGCGAGCCAGGGCAGCGGCTGGGCGGCGTCGGCGCCAACCGAAAGGATTAGCAGGGAAAAGGCGCAGGCCTCTCGCCGGCGCGCGGGAATGTTCATTTCACCGGTAATCCACTTGCTTGCCGCGCAAACCCCAATTGAAAAAAAGGGCCGGCGCAACCGACCCTTTCGCACACCGCGTCGCCAGCGCGGGTTCTACTTGTTCTTGATAGCCTTGCCCGCCGGCGTGCTGCCGCCCTGGACGCCAAGCTGGCCGCCGGTGCCGAGGCCGCCCTGGACCTCCTGCGCCCTATAGTTGCGCACCGCCCTGACGATGTTGTTGTAGGAATCGGTGAAGGCGGCGACGATGACCTTGCCTTCCGCGGTGTTGGCGTAGCCGCCGGCAAGGCCGCCGCCGCCACTGCCGAAGAGTCCGCCCAGCATCCCGAAGTCGACATTGCGGGCGCTGCCTTCGGCGGCCGCCAGTTGCACGCCCGAGCGATTGTCGATCAGGGTCAGGATCGTGCTGGCTTCCTTGGCGTTCATGCTGCCGCCGACCAGGGCGCCCAGCGAACCACCCAGGCGGCCACCTATCGCCGCGCCGGCGCCACCGGCATTCTGGTTGCTGAAGGTGATGGACGGACTCATCGAATAATCGGCGGCGACCATCTGGCCCTTGCCGAAGTTGGATCCCTTGCGCATCTCGCCCGTTTGTTCGAGCGCCCGCTCGCCCATGATGTTCTGCATTGCCCGACCACGTTCGACAATCACGAAGCAGTTGGACTGCTGCACCAGCAGCTTCAATACCGGCACGGTGGAGCCGAGCCGCAACTGGCCGGTGAGATAGCCGTACCAGGAAGCGTGGGTGTCTTCGACGATCGCCAGCGTACCCATTGTGGCCGGACACCTTTCGAGCTGGGCATTGGCGTTCTGGACGCTGGAGCCGGCCGCCGAACCGGTGGCAGTCGTCTTCGCCGCCGGCGAACCCATGTCCATGCTGGAACATCCGGCAAGCGCCGCGCACATCAGGCTGCCCAGCAACAAACGACGATTGGAATGATTTGTGGCGTACATGGTGACCTCCTCGTGACGGGTTCTTGTGGAATATCCTGTTGGGGTTGGCAAACAGCGCGAATGTTCAACCGGGATCACCCCCAGGTCCGTGAGGAACTGAATCCCGGGCGCGGCTGCAGCGCGGCCCGTTCGCATCATATACGAGAATGTCCGCACTGCGCAGCGTGGCGGAACCACCGAGCGTGGAACGTTCTTGGGTAGAATCGGGAGCACCTCAAGAAACGGAATATCCCGATGGCCGGAGCCAGCCTCCTCGCACTGATCGACGACATCGCGTCGGTTCTCGATGACGTCGCGCTGATGACCAAGGTCGCCGCCAAGAAGACGGCCGGCGTCCTTGGTGACGACCTGGCGCTGAATGCGCAGCAGGTTTCCGGCGTGCGTGCCGAGCGCGAACTGCCGGTCGTCTGGGCGGTCGGCGTCGGGTCGCTGAAGAACAAGGTGATCCTGGTGCCGGCGGCGCTGGCGATCAGCGCCTTCATTCCCTGGGCGGTGACGCCGCTGCTGATGGTCGGCGGCCTCTACCTGTGCTTCGAGGGCGTCGAGAAACTGGCGCACCGGTGGCTGCGCGGCGCCGACGAAGGCGCGGCCGAGCACGCCGGGGAACTGGCCGCGCTGGCCGACGGGAAAGTCGATCTGGTGGCCTTCGAGGCGGACAAGATCAAGGGCGCCATCCGCACCGACTTCGTCCTGTCGGCCGAGATCATCGTCATCGCCCTGGGGACCGTGGCCGACAAGCCCTTTCCCGTGCAGGTCGCGGTGCTGTCGGGCATCGGCCTGATCATGACCGTCGGCGTCTATGGCATCGTCGCCGGCATTGTCAAGATGGACGACCTCGGCGTCTACCTGTTGCAAAAGCCCGGCGCGCTGGCCAGGACGATCGGCAAGGGCCTGCTGCTGGCGGCGCCGAAGTTGATGAAGTCGCTGGCGGTGATCGGCACGGCGGCGATGTTCATGGTCGGCGGCGGCATCCTGACGCATGGGATTCCGCCCGTGCACCACGCCATCGCGCACGTTGCCGAGGCGTCGGGGGTGATTGGCGGCGTCGTGGCGCTGGCGCTCGACGTGCTGTTCGGCGTTACCGCCGGGGCATTGGCCCTGCTCGGCGTCAAGGCGATCGGCAAGCTGCGCGGCAAGAAGGAGTAGGGCGCCCTACCCGAGAAGGGTGACGACGATTTCGCGGCGGTGACCTTGCGTGCGGTGTTCGAACAGGTAGATTCCCTGCCAGGCGCCGAGCAGCAGGCGGCGGCCGGCGAAGGGTACGGTCAGCGAAGTGCCGGTCAGCAGCGAACGCGCATGGGCCGCCATGTCGTCGTCGCCTTCGAGATCGTGGCGATAGGCCGGATCGCCATCGGGCGCCCAGCGCTGCAACAGGGTTTCGAGATCGCGGCGCACCGTCGGGTCGGCGTTTTCGGTGATCGCCAGGCCGCAACTGGTATGGCGGACGAAAATGTGGGCAATTCCGGCGTCGACCGCGGCAGCCCGGACGATGGCCGCAATCTCGCCGGTGATTTCGGTCGACCCGCGGCCGCGGGTGGCGATGGTCAGGCGATGCTGTTCGCTCACGGCCGGCGCGCCGGCGAATAGGTGATGCGGTAAATCGCCCCGGCCAGGTCGTCGGAAACCAGCAGCGAGCCATCCGGCAGTTCCAGTACATCGGCCGGCCTGCCCCACGCCGATTCGCCCTGCAGCCAGCCGGTGGCGAAGGGCTCGTATGAAACAGCGCGGTTGCCGTTCACCCTGACCAGCGTGACCCGGTAGCCGGACTTCCGGGAGCGGTTCCACGACCCGTGTTCGGCGATGAAGATCTGCCCGCGATACGATTCGGGAAATTGCCGCCCGCGGTAGAAGCGCATCCCCAGCGCCGCGACATGGGCGCCGAGATTCAGCGCCGGTGGCGCGAATTCGCTGCACGGGCGCTCCCCGCCGAATTCCGGGTCGGCCAGCGTGCCGCCGTGACAATAGGGATAGCCGAAGTGCAGCCCTGCCTGCGGCGCGCGGTTCAGTTCGTCGGGCGGCAGATCGTCGCCCAGCAGGTCGCGTCCGTTGTCGGTGAACCACAGATCGCCGCTTCCGGGTTGCCAGTCGAAGCCGACGCTGTTGCGCACGCCGCGTGCGAACACCCGGAGGTCGCTGCCATCCGGCTTCATGCTGGTGATCACGGCGAAGCGCTCCGGGTCCGGCTTGCAAATGTTGCACGGGGCGCCGACCGGCACGTAGAGGCGGCCATCCGGACCGAAGGCGATGAATTTCCAGCCATGGTGACGCTCACCGGGGAAATCGTCACGGATGGTGACCGGCGCCGGGGGATGGTCGAGGCGGCTGCCGATGCCGTCGAAGCGCAGGATGCGGTCGACCGCCGAAACATAGAGGTTTCCGTCGCGGAAGGCGACGCCGACCGGCATGGTCAGGCCGCTGGCGACGACAGCGGTGCGCGTCGCGCGGAAATGCCCATCGAGCTGGATCGCGTGGACCTTGCCTTCACCACGGGAGCCGACATAGACGACATTGCCGTCACCCAGGGCCATCTGCCGCGCGTTGGGAACCCGCGCCAGCACCTCGATCGAGAATCCCTCGGGGAGACGGATCGCGCCGAGCGGCAAGTCGCCGGCCAGGGCGGCGAGGCTTGCGGCGAACAGCGCCAGCGCCGCGCCGATACGGCGGAAAGTCATCCGCGAATCCGCATGCTTCATCTGTCGCTTCCTGTTCCAGGGATGTGAAGGCCTTCGCCGGCCATATTGCTGACCGCGCAAGCTCCGGTCAAGCACCATTTTGCAGGCGAAGCGTTTGACTAAATCGGCCGCCGGCCGGAAAATTGGAGCCGCTGGACGGATGGCGCCATTGGCCGCGTCAGCCATGATTCGTCAAGCCCTGATTCCGAATCGGGGCTTTTTTATGTCGCCGGCCCTGCCGGTGACGCCACCCCTGGTGCGTGCAGTGCCTGAGGCAATGAACTTGAGCGCAAGAGTACCGACCGTCGGCTTCGTCTCGCTGGGCTGCCCGAAGGCCACCGTCGATTCCGAACATATCCTGACCAGGCTGCGCGCCGAGGGCTACATGGTCTCGCCGACCTACGACGAGGCCGACCTCGTCATCGTCAACACCTGCGGCTTCATCGACGCCGCGGTCGCGGAGTCGCTCGACGCCATCGGCGAGGCGCTCAACGAGAACGGCCGCGTGATCGTCACCGGCTGCCTCGGCGCCAAGGGCGATATCGTCCGCAAGACGCACCCGTCGGTGCTGGCGGTGACCGGCCCGCACGCCGCGGACGAGGTGATGGGCATCGTTCATCAGCACCTGCCGCAGCCGCACGACCCGTTCACCTCGCTGATCCCGGAGCAGGGTATCCGGCTGACGCCGGACCACTTCGCCTATCTGAAGATTTCCGAAGGCTGCAACCATGGTTGCACCTTCTGCATCATCCCCTCGCTGCGCGGGCCGCTGGTGTCGCGCCCGGTCGGCGACGTGCTGGCCGAGGCCGAGAGCCTGGCGCGCGCCGGGGTCAAGGAAATCCTGGTCATCTCGCAGGACACCAGCGCCTACGGCGTCGACCTCAGGTACCGCACCGGCTTCTGGGGCGGGCGTCCGGTGAAGACGCGCCTGAAGGAATTGTGCGAGGCGCTCGCCGGCTTCGGCATCTGGGTGCGCCTGCACTACGTCTATCCGTATCCTTCGGTCGACGACGTCATTCCGCTGATGGCGGCGGGCAAGATCCTGCCCTATCTGGACGTACCGTTCCAGCACGCCAGCCCGAAAATCCTCAAGGCGATGAAGCGCCCGGCCTCGGCCGAGAACACGCTGGAACGCATCGCCAGGTGGCGCGACATCTGCCCGGAGATCGTCATCCGCTCGACCTTCATCACCGGCTTCCCCGGCGAGACCGACGAGGATTTCGACCAGCTGATCCAGTTTCTCGAGGAGGCCCGGCTCGACCGCGTCGGCGCCTTTGCCTACTCGCCGGTCGACGGCGCGGCGGCCAACGAGATTCCCGGCCTGCCGCCCGAGAACGTGCGCGAGGATCGCCGGCGCTGGCTGATGCAGGTGCAGGAGGACATCAGCGCCGACAAGCTGGCCGGGCGCATCGACAGTGTCATCGAGGTGCTGGTCGACGAGGTCGATGAGGAGGGCGCGATTGCCCGCTCGCAAGCCGATGCGCCGGAGATCGATGGCGTCGTCTACCTCGACGGCTTCTTCGCCGCCGAGCCCGGGGATTTCCTCAAGGTGCGCGTGATCGACGCCGATCACCATGATCTCTACGCCGAGCCGGTGGGGCAAGGCTGACCGGCCATGGGCAAGCCGCGCCTCGCCATTGCGCTCGGCTCCGGTTCGGCGCGCGGCTGGGCCCATATCGGCGTGCTGCGCGCCCTGATGCAGGCCGGCATCGTCCCCGACATCGTCTGCGGCACGTCGATCGGCGCATTCGTCGGGGCCGCCTATGCTTCTGGCTCGCTCGATCCGCTCGAAGGCTGGGTGCGCGGCCTGACGCGCCGCGATGTCCTCGGCTTTTTCGACGTCAGTCTCGTGGCTGGCGGGCTGATCAAGGGGGAGAAACTGCTCGGCTACACCTCGCGCCTCTTTCTCGACGAGACGTTCGCCGATCTCGACAAGCCGTTTGCCTGTGTCGCCACCGATCTTGCCAGCGGTCGCGAGGTCTGGCTCAGGGAGGGCCGGGTCCTGGACGCGGTGCGCGCCTCGGTCGCGTTGCCCGGCCTGCTCGTGCCGCAACTGCTCGACGGACGCTACCTGGTCGACGGCGGGCTGGTCAATCCGGTGCCGGTTTCGCTGTGCCGGGCGCTGGGCGCGGACATCGTGATCGCCGTCGATCTCGGCATGGACACCATCGGCCTGCGCCCGCGTCGCGGCGATCCCTCCGCTCCGGCGCCGGCGTGGCGCCAGACGATGGGCCGCTGGCTCGGGCGCGAGGGCGACGGCGAGGACGTGCTGCGGCCCTCGCTGGCCGATGTCGTGAGCAACAGCATCGCCATCATGCAGGGACGCATCTCGCGCTCGCGGCTGGCCGGCGAACCGGCCGACGTGCTGATCGCGCCGCGCCTCGGGCAGCTCGGGCTGCTCGATTTTCACCGGGCGGACGAGGCGATCGCCACCGGGCGCACGGCGGCCGAGCACATGCTGCCGATGCTGCGCGCGGTCATCGAGTGAGGCGGCGATGACCGACGATTCCCTGACGGCAACGCTGGCCGGCATCGTCGGGCCGGTCAACGTGCTGGCCGAGGCCGCCGCTCTGGCGCCCCATCTGAGCGACTGGCGCGGCCGTTACCGGGGCGCCGCGCGTTGCCTCGTCCGCCCGGCCAGCACCGCCGAGGTGGCGGCGGTGGTCGGCGCCTGCGCGGCCGCCGGCGCGCCGATCGTGCCGCAGGGCGGCAATACCGGCCTGTGCGGCGCGGCGACCCCGGACGACACGGGCAATGCCGTGGTGGTCAGTCTGGGCCGGATGAACCGCATTGTCGCGGTCGACGCCGCGAACAACACGATTTCCGTCGAGGCGGGCTGCACCCTGGCGGCAATCCAGGAAGCGGCGCGCTGGGCCGATCGCCTGTTTCCGCTGGCGCTGGCGGCGCAGGGCAGTTGCCAGATCGGCGGCAATCTGTCGACCAACGCCGGCGGTGTCCAGGTGCTGCGCTACGGCAACACGCGCGAACTGACGCTGGGCCTGGAAGTCGTTCTGCCCGACGGCGAAATCTGGGACGGCCGCCGCGGCCTGCGCAAGGACAGCACCGGCTACGACCTGAAACAGCTTTTCATCGGCGCCGAGGGAACGCTCGGGATCATCACCGGCGCCGTGCTGAAGCTCTTTCCGCTGCCCAGGACGCAGATCACCTGCTGGCTCAACGTGGTTTCGCCGGCTGCCGCGGTCGACCTGCTGAATTCGGCGAAATCCGCGTTCGACGCGCAATTGACCGCCTTCGAGCTGATTTCGGAAGCGTCGCTGGCGCTGGTGCTCAGGCACATCCCCGACACGTCACGGCCGACGGCGCCGGCTTCGTGGTACATCCTCGCCGAGTTCTCCGACGCCGATCCGGACGCCGTCGAGCACTGGCTGGGCGGACGGCTGGAAGCCGGGGCAGTCGCCGATGCGGCGATCGCGCACTCCGGGATTCAGGCGAAAAAGCTCTGGGCCCTGCGCGAAAACATCTCCGAAGCGCAGAAGATCGAGGGCATCAGCATCAAGCACGATATCGCGGTGCCGGTCTCACGCATCCCCGAGTTCCTGGCCCGGGCCGATGCCGCTCTGGAAGCGGCTTTCCCCGGCATCCGCGTCATTGCCTTCGGCCATGTCGGCGACGGCAACCTGCACT
>CAZKSD010000015.1:0-21985 GCA_964555315.1 uncultured Dechloromonas sp. | reverse complement strand
TCGGCAGCGCGCCGGCATCTTCCATCGTGTTGAAGAAGATCGGGGCGATCTTGGAACCGAGGCAGACGCCGCCGAAACGCTTGTTCGGCACGAAGGGGATGTCCTCGCCGGTGAACCACAGCACCGAGTTGGTCGCGGACTTGCGCGAGGAACCGGTGCCGACCACGTCGCCGACATAAGCGATCAGGTTGCCCTTCTTGGCCAAGGCTTCGAGTTGCTTGATCGGGCCGCGCGAACCCGGCTCGTCGGCTTCGATGCCGGGACGCGGGTTCTTCAGCATGGCCAGGGCGTGCAGCGGAATATCGGGACGCGACCAGGCATCGGGGGCCGGCGACAGGTCGTCGGTGTTGGTTTCGCCGGTGACCTTGAAGACGGTCAGCTTCTGCGAGGCCGGCACGGCCGGGCGCGAGGTGAACCACTCGCCGTCGGCCCACGATTGCATGACAGCCTTGGCGTTGGCGTTGCCGCCCTTGGCCAGTTCGGCGACATCGTGGAAGTAATCGAACACCAGCAGCGTCTTCTTCAGACCTTCGGCGGCGACGGCGCCGCAGGCGGCGTCAGCCAGCAGGTCGATCAGCGGCTTGACGTTGTAGCCGCCGAGCATGGTGCCGAGCAGCTCGGTAGCCTTTTCCCGGGAAATCAGCGCGCAGGACTCCTCGCCCTTGGCAACCCTGGCCAGGAACTCGGCCTTGACCTTGGCTGCGTCATCGACACCGGCCGGCACACGATAGGTGATCAGTTCGACCAGCGCGGCTTCCTCACCGGCCGGGGGATTCTTCAGCAGGGCGACCAGTTCGGTGGTCTGTTGCTTGGACAGGGGCAGCGGCGGGATACCGAGGGCTGCACGCTCGGCAACGTGGGCGCGGTAGGCTTCAAGCACGGCGACTTCCTTTCGTAAGGGCTTGCACTGGGAAAAGATTCATTCTACGACAACCGCAGCCGTCGCATGGTTCGGCGTATTGCTTCCCCAGGGCCGGCTTGCAACTCTTATATATTATATATTAACAAACCCGCTTGCCGGCATCGCCGCGACATCGGGCGGCGAGCGCGCGGTGAATTTGCCCATATTTTGGGCGTCGACCGTGGAATCCCCTGTTTCCGACAGAAACTGCCGGTTATCCCGAGCTTGTCCACAGGCTTACCCGACCGAAAAGGGGACAAGCCCGGACGCCAGCGCCGGCAGTCCGTGGCGGCGGCGGGCGCGGGCGCAGGCGTCGTCGGTGGTGGCGAATTCGCGGCACGGCGACGGCCGGGCGTCGTAGATCGTGCAGGCGACGGCTTTTCCAACCTCCCCGGCCAGCGCGACGCATAGCGGTTCGCTGGCGTCGGTGCCGGCCATGCGGACGATGGCTGACGTTACCGGCACCGTCATCTCGCGCGGCACGCCGGCCCCCCAGGCGAAGGCGCCCCCGGCCAGCTCGGCCGGGTGGAAATCGACGCGGAAGGCGGCGCAGCAAGCGCCGCAGCCTTGGCAGACGTTCATCGCAGGCTCGCGCGGCAGCGCCAGAGTCCGTGGCCGGAAGCGAGGTATTTTTTCTCGAAGGGGGTCAGCGGATCGTCGGTCGCATACGGCTCGGGGCTCACCGGCTGGCCGGTCATCAGGGTCAGCGCCTGCGCCATTTCCTCGATATAGATACGCCAGTTGCTGCGGCATTCGAGTTCGCCGCCGAGTTCCAGCCAGACGGGAAACACCGCATGGCCGTGCCAGCGCCGCGCCAGATGGCCGATCTTCGGCCACGGATTGGGGTAAAGAACGTAATGGCGAGCGAGGCGAACGCCGTTTTCGGCCAGCAGCCGCCAGAAATCGACCAGATTGGCGCGGATCAGCAAAGCGTTGGCCGGCAGCGGCAGCGGCTTTCCGCGCCCGAGACGGTCGGCCGACTGGTCGACGCCGACGACGAAACTCTCCGGGCAAGCCGCGGCGATGCATCGCGTGCTCCAGCCGACGCCGCAGCCGGCATCGAGAATCAGCGGCGCTTCCGGCTGCCAGGCGTCGCGCGCCGCCAGCACGGCGGCGCAGGCCGCCCGGTTGTGGTCGAGTATCGGCTTGCGGAACGGGTGCGCAAGGTGGCGGCGGACCAGCGTTTCCAGATCACGGTGCGGACCCATCTGGGCGCTGGCGATGAATCGCGAGTTTCCGCTCATGCGGCGAGCGGCAGTTCGTCCAGGATGCCGGCGGCGGCCAGCGCCGCGTCGATCGCGAGCGCCCCCTTGAGCGGCCGCAGGCGCTGGTACAGCTCGCCGGCCTCCGGGTAATTGCGGCGCAGCAGCCCCAGCCATTGCTTGAGCCGCCCGCCGGCATGCTCGGGCGCGACCTTCCGTCTGACGCCGCGCCAGTAAGGCGCTACCCACGGGGCGATGGCGGCCCAGCCGCCGACCGCCTCGCCGCGCGCGCGCCGCGCCAGCAACGGGTCGGCAACCGCCCCGCGCCCGAGCATGATGTCGGCGCAGCCGGTTTCCTGCTGGCAGCGGACGAAATCCCCGACGGTCCACACCTCGCCATTGGCGATGATCGGAATGGCGACCGCCGCCCGCAGCTTGTCGATCCACATCCAGCGCGCCGGCGGACGATAACCGTCGAGCCTGGTCCGGCCGTGCACGATCAGTTCGTCGATGCCGCCGGCGGCCAGCGCCTGCGCGCAGTCGACGGCGAGGTTTGTGTCGTCGATGCCGAGGCGCATTTTTGCCGTAAACGGCAGGTCGACCGGAACCACAGCGCGCACGGCGCTGGCGATTGCGTAAAGCAGTTCCGGCTCGCCGAGCAGTGCCGCGCCGCCGCGATGGCGGTTGACGGTCGGCGCCGGGCAGCCGAAATTGAGGTCGATCCCGGCCGGATTCAGCGTCACCAGCCGGCGCGCGTTCTCAGCCATGAAACGCGGGTCCGAGCCGAGCAACTGCACGCGCATCGGCGTCCCGGCGGCGGTGCGGCTGCCGTTGCGCAGTTCCGGGCAGATCCGCTGCCAGGCCTTGACCGGCAGCACGCTGCCCGAGACGCGGACGAATTCGCAGATTCCCCAGTCGTAACCGCCGATGGCCGTCAGCACGCCGCGCAGCACGTCGTCGGCGAGCCCTTCCATCGGGGCGAGGAGAATGCGGGGCATCGGATTTCCGGGGCGGGCGCTGAACAGGCGCGCATTATAATCCGCGCCATGCTGCGCCTCGTCCTCGACACCAATGTCGTCCTCGACCTTATTCATTGGGCCAACACCGACGCGGTACCGATCATGGCCGCGATTGCGGGCGGGCAGGTCGCATGCCTGGCCGACACCGGGACGCTGGACGAGCTGCAACGCGTGCTGACCTACCCGCAGCTCGGATTGACACCGGAAATGGCGGTTGACCGTTACCGCCGCTACACCGGCCTCGTGCACCTGGTTCCCGACGGCGAGGCGCCGCCGCTGCCGCGCTGCAAGGACCGCGACGACCAGAAGTTTCTCGAACTCGCCGCCCGCGCCGGCGCCGACTGGCTGGTCAGCAAGGACAGGGCGCTGCTGAAACTGCGCGGACGGACGAAACTGGGCTTCCGGATACTGAAACCGGCCGATGCATCAGCCCTGATTCAACCTGGGAACCGCAGTTGGACGCCTCCGCTGGTGCGTTTGGGCGGGTGGCTGGCGCGAAGCGACAACGCCGCAGGCTGATGCCTGCAAGGCGGAGCGACAAAGCCAGGCGCCCGACCGGACGTGCCAACGGGCGCGTAGCGCGCTCCCCCATCGAATGATGCCTGTCGAAGGCAGCGGAGTCCGTGTTCATGAGGTTGCCCAAGGGAAACCAAGCGGTCAACTGCTGTTTCCAGGTTCAATCCTGACGCCGCCGGAACACCCACCTCCGCTCGTCCGAAACCTCCGGCGCGAAGGCATAGCCGTCGTAATCGAAGCCTTTCAAGCCTTCTGGCCCGTCCAGCCGGTTGACCACGGCGTAGCGCGTCATCCGGCCGCGGGCGCGTTTGGCGAAGAAGGCGATGATCCGGTAGCGGCCGGACTTCCAGTCCTCGAATACCGGCTGGATCACCTGGCCCTTGATCTTCCTGGCGACGGCGGCCTTGAAATATTCCTCGGAAGCGAGGTTGACCGCAACCGGCCGCGGCATTCCGGCAAGTTCGCGGTTGATCGCGGCGAGGAGCGTTTCGCCCCAGAAGGCGTAGAGGTCCTTGCCCGCCGCGTTGGCGAAGCGGGTGCCCATTTCGAGGCGGTAGGGCTGCATCAGGTCGAGCGGCTTGAGTATGCCGTAGAGACCGGACAGGATACGCACGTGCCGCTGCGCGAAGTCGAGGTCGGCCGCCGACAGCGTCTTCGCCGCCAGCCCGTCGTAGACGTCGCCATCGAACGCCAGGACCGCCTGCTTGGCGTTCTCCGGTGTGAACGGCAGGCTCCAGTCGGCGAAGCGGTTGAAATTGAGCAGCGCCAGCGGGTCGGAAATGCCCATCAGGCCGGCGAGGTCGGCCGGCGACAGCTTGCGCAACCGCCTGACCAGCGTTTCCGATTGCTTCAGGAAAACCGGCTGGGTATGGGTGGCGACCTGCGCGGGCGTCTTGTAGTCGAGCGACTTGGCGGGGGAGAGAAAGATCAGCATGGAGGCGGCCTTCGTTGATATTCTTGCATTGCGCTATGCCGCATTTTAACGGCTGGTAAAATTCCGTCTTTGAATTTTCGGGAACGCCCATGAAACGCACCCGCTTCGGCTCGCGCGATCGCCTGTCGCGCGACGCGGCAGAATTGCAACGGCTGGCTACCGGCCTCTCCGAATCGGGCGGCAAGCTGGAGGACAGGTTCTGGGAAGGGCAACTCGGCGAACTGGTCGACAGCCTGCTGAAGAACGGCGCCGAGGACGAAATCAACACCGCCCTCGACCGTCTGTTCGAGGCCAGCCCGCGCGCCCACGACGAGCTCGCCGACATGGTCGAATCGTGCGCCGAGACCGGCCGCCTGGAAGCGCTCGGCCAGGAATTCGACATCCAGTTGTTCGCGGCGCCGGTGCTGGCCTGGTCGCGCTTCTCGATCCCCGCCTGCCCGCTGCCCAAGAGCACGCTGCAAGCGCTCAACACGCAGCTCGGCGCCCACGTCTTCGGCGCCCAGGCGCGTGTCGGCCTGGCCGATTTCCTGTTCAGCCCGGACCAGTTGCCGCGCAGCTTCTGCGACACTTGGCAGTTGACCCAGGCGCTCGGCCAGGCGACGCTGGCCGGCCAGCATCTCGCGGTCGACAACTCCGGACTGCCCGAAACCAACCGCTTCCTGTCCGATGTCCGCTACCTCGTCGGCGCCATCGCCGTGCCCCGCGGCGCCGCGCTGTTCCGCTGGAACGAGAAGGACGGCAACAAGGAATCCGCGCTCAAGGAATGGATCAAGCAGGGCAGCCCGAATCTCGAACCGCTGCTCACCGGCTGCGCCTGGCAGCCGTTGCTGCCCGATGCCTACCACGCCTCGTGCCGCAACGCCGACCGCCTGTCGCGCCCGTATTCGCTGAAGGCCTCGATCGCCTTCCTGCAGACCATGCTCGGCCTGACGCCGGCCGACCTGCGCGCCGTCGTCGGCCCCTGCTACGACCGCCGCATGGAGGAATACCGCGTCGGACTCGGCCCCAAGGACAGGGACGAGACCTACCACGGCATCGTCTGGCCGCTGCTCGGCGCCGAGGACGAAGCCACCGACGCCGCCGGCGAAATCGAAACCGTGCTGCGCGAGGCCGGGGTCAAGGACGTGGTCTTCCTCGACCATCACTTCCCGCTGGAATTCTGCGACGATTGCGGCGCTCCCCTCTACCCCAACGTCGATGCCGAACTGGTGCATGCCGAAATGCCGGAGCAGCCGGCGGCCAGCTCGCAAGTCCTGCATTGACCGGCAAGCCGGCGAACGCGGACTGGCTGGCACGCAGCCAGGCCGCCGTCTGGCACCCGTGCACGCAGATGCGGCACCACGCCGACGCCGGCCCCGCCCACCTGCCGCTGGTCCCGATCGCTCGCGGCCGAGGCGCCTGGCTCTACGACTTCGACGGCAAGCGCTACCTCGACGGCATCAGTTCATGGTGGACCAACCTCTTCGGCCACGCCAACCCGCGCATCAACGCGGCGCTGCGTGAACAACTCGAAACACTCGAACACGTGATGCTCGCCGGCTTCACGCACCAGCCGGTGGTCGAGCTTTCCGAGCGTTTATCGGCGTTGACCGGCGGCGCTCTCGGCCATGCCTTCTACGCCTCGGACGGCGCCTCGGCGACCGAGATCGCGCTGAAGATGAGCTTCCACTACTGGCGCAACGTCGGCCGCCCGGAGAAGGCGGAATTCCTCTGCCTCGCCGGCAGCTACCACGGCGAGACGGTCGGCGCGCTGGCCGTCACCGACGTCGCCATCTTCAAGGACGCCTACGCGCCGCTCGTGCGCTCGGCAACCGTCGTCCCCTCGCCCGACTTCCGCCTCGGCGAGGCCGGCGAGACGCCCGCCGACGTCGCCCGCCGCACCGCCGCCGCGCTGGCGGCCCATCTCGAAGCCCACGGCGAAAACATCGCCGCCCTCATCGTCGAGCCGCTGGTGCAGGGCGCCGCCGGCATGGCGATGTACGACCCGGAATACCTTCGCCTCGCCCGCCAGTTCTGCGACCGCCACGAAGTACACCTGATCTGCGACGAGATCGCCGTCGGCTGCGGCCGCACCGGTACTTTCTTCGCCCACGAGCAGGCCGGCATTCGCCCCGACCTGATGTGCCTGTCGAAAGGCATTTCCGGCGGCTACCTGCCGCTTTCCATCGTGCTTTCCAGCGACACGATCTATCAAGCCTTTCTCGACGACTCGGTCGCCCGCGCCTTCCTGCACTCGCATTCCTACACCGGCAACCCCCTCGCGTGCCGCGCCGCGCTGGCGACGCTCGACATTTTCGATTCCGACGACGTGGTTGCGGTCAACCGCCAAAAAGCGGCCAAAATCACCGCCGCCCTCGCCCCGCTCGCCGACCATCCGCAAGTAAAGCACCTGCGCCAGCGCGGCATGATCGCCGCCTTCGACGTCGCCACCGCCGACCCGTGGTTCTCGCGCAAGTTCTACCGCGCCGCGCTCGACCGCGAAGCCCTCGTCCGGCCGATCGGGAACACGGTGTACGTGATGCCGCCGTATGTCGTGGAGGAAGCGGAGATCGCACATCTCGGGCGGGCGGTCGCGGGCGCGCTGGAGGGAGCTCTCGGCGACCCCGGCTAGTTGCACACTGAATGAAAGGCAGATATCCGTCGGTCAGCAGCCCGTCGGACCCGGTTTGACGACGAAGACCTGCTTTACTCAGCAGCCAAGGAAGCCACCGACCCGAAGCATTCAATCAACATTGAACGCCTTGTATTCCTCGGACAGCTTGTCCAGGAAGACGACCAGCTTTGCATTCATGTCGGAATAGTCGTTTTGCCTGAGCGTGTCCGCTTGCTGAACGAATCGATGATGGGCCAGTGCTTCAAGCGCGGGATCGGCATTGGCGATCAGTAGTTCGATGATCTCCGAGTTGAACTCCATGTGGCACTGAAAGCCATAGACCCGTTTGCTGTATTCGACGATCTGCCGGGAGCAGCCTTCGCTGTAAGCAACGATCTTCGCTTCGGGGGTCAAGCCGGGCATGTCGTTGTGCCAGTGACCAACTTCGAGCCGGTCGCCGAAATGTGAGAACTTCTCGTTGGCAAGTCCGTCGCTTGTGAGCACGATCGGAAACTTGCCGATTTCCTTTTCCGGACTATGGGCGAACCTGGCACCCAGTGCCTCGCCAATCAGTTGCGAACCGAGGCAAACCCCGATCACCGCACGCCTGGCGGCGACGCACTTGGCGATCAGTGAAATTTCCGCTGCCGCATTGAAGTGAGGACATTCATCTTTCGTTGTTGCGGGAGATTGCGGCCCTCCCATGACGATCAGGAGATCAATCCCACCGGCTGATGCCGGCAAAGGTTCGCCCTGATAGACCTTGGAATAGGAAACGGCGTGTCCTCGACTGCGCGCCCATGCCTCATAGACACCCGGAGCCTCGAACGATTCGTGAACAATGAAATGAATACGCATGCCAAGTTTCTCGCCATCGTGGTTTGGCGGCAATTATCGCTTGTCGGTCCGCTTCCGGCCGGCTGCTTACAGCTCGTATCCAAAGGATCGGATAATCGCCTTGGCCTTGTCGCCTTTGAGATATCCCATCAAGGCAAACGCTCCCTGGTTACCTCGCCCTTTATTCAGAATGACAGCGTCCTGGCGAATCGGCGTGTAGTATTTGGGCGGTATCATCCAAGCGGACCCGCTGGTCAGGTTGCCGTCCTTGTAGACTTGGGATAGAGCAACAAACCCGAGTTCGGCATTCCCCGTGCTGACGAATTGATGGGTCTGAGCAATGTTCTCTCCCTGAACTATCTTCGACCGGACCTTGTCCGCGAGGCCGAGGTGATTCAAGGTTTCCATCGCTGCCGCCCCGTACGGCGCGGTCTTCGGGCTGGCCAGGGCAATGTGCCTGAAATTTCCTTTGACCAGAACTTCCCCTTGGCTATCCACATAATCTGCTGCTGCAGACCAGAGGACGAGTTTGCCAATCGCGTAAGTAAATCGTGATCCCTTGACGGCATGCGCTTCGTTTTCGAGTCGCGCGGGAGTTTCATCGTCCGCCGACAAGAACACCTCGAACGGCGCACCGTTGGTGATTTGGGCGTAGAACTTCCCGGTTGCGCCAAAGGCCATCGCGACTTTATGACCAGTGTCCTTCTCGAATTCCGCGGCGATTATTTTCATGGGGGCCGTGAAATTCGCAGCTACCGCGACTGACACCTCTTCGGCATTGGCAATCTGGGTCACCATGAAGGCGGCCGCAACTACAGAAATGGTTGTATGTAGGCTGGGCATGGTGGTATGCGCTCTGTGCTGGGGGAGTTAGGCGGGAATGCCAATGATGACGCTGGATGCCTTGAAGACCGCGATTGCCGCAACCCCGACTTCCAGGCCCAGGTTGGCCACACTTTCATTGGTCACAATAGCCGTGACTCCCAAACCGCCAGGAAGCTCGATGACCACTTCTGAATTCACTGCACCGGGACGAATTCGAGAAACCTTGCCGGCCAATTGATTTCGAGCTGAAACCCGCAATCCTGCGTCGGGCGTCATGAGCATGACCGACGGCGCCTTGATGAGTGCAAAGACCTCGGCGCCAATCGTCAGCTCGAGGTTCTTGGTGCTCTCGCTCGTGATAGTGGCGACCAGGCGTTCTCCACCGGAAATTTCGATGTCGATCTCGTCATTGACAGCTCCTGGCTTGATTGCGGTTACGGTGCCGTGGAATTGATTGCGAGCGCTGGTCTTCATGGTGAGTCTCCGGATAAGTATCAAGTCCTCGACGAGGCCTTGGGCTTGTGAACCAAGTTGCTGGATGAAACGCCTGTGCTCCTGTTCGATGAGCCGGAAATTGGTGATGATCTGCCGGCCCCGTCCGGTGAGCCGGGTCGAGCCGCCGCCCTTTCCGCCAGTAGTGCGTTCAACGAGGGATTCCCCTACCAGTGAGTTCATCTGGTCGATGGCATCCCACGCCGCCTTGTAACTCATCTTCATCGCCTTGGCGGCTCTGGTGATCGACCCCAGTTCGGCCACCAGTGCGAGCAGCGCCACCCGACCATGCCCGCCGAAACTCCTGTCTCCGACGGACATCCAGAGGCTGCCCTTCAATTCAATGGGTTGAGTGCGTGTATGGTATCCATCGGAATCCGGAACGGCGGACATGGTGACGTGCCCTTGATGTTTCGTTATGCTCAACATGATATAACGAAACGTCGCCGAGATGACAACGCATTCCACGCAGTAAGCGAGCGTCCATGGCAGGCCGGCAACAGCCCTGACAATCGCCGAATGCCAACGCCGCGCCCTTACCCCCGCTGGTCCAACAGATCGTCGCCATGCCGCTCAGCCCTTGACGCAGACCACCTGGCGCAGCGTGTGCACGACTTCCACGAGGTTGCGCTGGGCGTTCATCACGGCCTCGATGTCCTTGTAGGCCATCGGGATTTCGTCGATCACCTCACTGTCCTTGCGGCATTCGACGTGGGCGGTAGCGCGCACCTGGTCGGCGACGCTGAAGCGGCGGCGCGCCTCGTTGCGGCTCATGGCGCGGCCGGCGCCGTGGCTGCACGAGCAGAAGGATTCCGCGTTGCCCAGCCCGCGCACGATGTAGCTGCGCGCGCCCATCGAGCCGGGAATGATGCCCGGTTCGCCCTTGCGCGCCGACACCGCGCCCTTGCGCGTGACCAGCACCTCGGCGCCGAAGTGGGTTTCGCGCTGCACGTAGTTGTGGTGGCAATTGACGGCCTCGACATCGGCGGAGAACGGTTTGGCGATGATCTGCCGCGCCGCGGCGACGACGTGCCGCATCATCAGCTCCCGGTTGCGGCGCGCGTAGTCCTGCGCCCAGCCCACCGCCTCGACGTAATCGTCGAAATGCGCCGAACCTTCCCTGAAATAAGCCAGATCCTTGTCCGGCAGGTTGGCGAGGTGCTGGCGCATGTCGGCCTGGGCCAGTTCGATAAACAGGTTGCCGATGGCGTTGCCCACCCCGCGCGAGCCGGAATGGAGCATGAACCAGACGCGCCCGGCTTCGTCGAGGCAGACTTCGATGAAGTGGTTGCCGGTGCCGAGCGTGCCGAGATGCTTGTGGTTGTTGGTCTTGAAAAGCTGCGGATATTTTCCGGCGATGCGCTCGAAGCCGGGCAAAAGCCGCTTCCATTCGGCGTCGACCGCAGCTGGCGTGTTATCCCAGGCGCCCTGGTCGCGCTGGCGCTGCCGCGGTGGCGTGCGTCCGTGCGGCACGGCCGCCTCGATGGCCGAACGCAGGCCGTGCAGCTGGTCGGGCAAATCGGCCGCCATCAGGCTGGTGCGCGCCGCCATCATGCCGCAGCCGATATCGACGCCGACCGCCGCCGGGATGATCGCCCCGCGCGTCGGGATCACGCTGCCGATGGTCGAACCCTTGCCCAGGTGCACGTCCGGCATCACCGCCAGATGGCGGAAGATGAAGGGCATCCGCGCCGTGTTCATCAACTGCCGGCGCGCCTCGTCCTCTACGGGCACGCCTTCGGTCCACAGCTTGATCGGTTTGCCGTCGGGAACGGGCTGGGTTTGAAAAGGCATCGTATTCCTTGCGTCGCACTGCATCGGCAACGATATTAGCCGGTAGTTCCGCCTTCCACGCGCTTGCCTTGCCCCTGTATTTGTATTACTGTTAATACAGAACCGCCTCGGAGCCAAGCCATGACCACGACCGTTCGCATTCCCCCGCGTCTCGAACAAGCGCTGGCCCGCTATTGCGTGGAAACCCGGCGCAGTAAGTCAGAAGTGATCATCGAACTGCTCGAAAACCGCTTCACCGCCGAGTCGCCGGCCAAAACTCCCTATGAACTGGCCTGTGAAACCGGCTTTGTCGGCGCCCTCTCGCTTGATGAAAACGCCGCCGAAAACAGCCGCAACACGGTGCGTGCCGCCATCGCCCGCAAACACGGCCGCTCGCGCGAATAATGGAGGTCCTGCTCGTCGACACCGGCCCGCTCGTCGCCATCGTCAACAAACGCGACAAATTCCATCCCGGTTGCCTGGAATACCTCAAGAACTATCGCGGCCGCCTGCTCACAACCTGGGCTGTGCTCACCGAATTCGCCCACATGGCGGATTCCATCGGTGCCACCTTGCCGCTCTATCACTGGATCGAACGCGGCGGGCTTGAACTCATGCCGCTCGGCCGTGAGGAGTTGGTCACCGCCATCGACTGGATCGAGCGCTACGCCGACCGCCCGATGGACCTGGCCGACGCCTCGCTCGTCGTCGCCGCCCTCAAAACCGGCAGCACGCAGATCTGGACGCTCGACCGCGATGATTTCGAGACCTATCGCCTGCCCGGGCGCAAACATTTCAAGCTGGTTTGAAGCACACCTTTTGAATCAAGATCCCTTTGACCAAGCTCATACGAGGAGACTGCAATGGCCGTCTTCACTGGAACCAACCAAGAGTTCAAGCGCTACATTGGCCCCCGCCTGCGTAACCTTGTGCAGATGGTTACAAAGAAACACAAGGCTGCTATCGCTGCTTGTGAGCACTGTGGCGTCGGCGAGGATCTAGAAGCAGCTCACATTCAGGGCAGAGATCGTAATCAGATCATCGACCTCTTGATGGGTGTCAACTCGTCCACGCATTTCGTTACCGTTGATCTTGAGAAATTCGAGACGGACTTCCGAAGGGAGCATGACCCGGTCGAGAAAGCCATCCTTATTTTGTGTCGCCGGTGCCACTCGAAGTACGACGCCGGTCACCAATCTAGTCAGTCGAGCGGAACTATGGGTACAGGTGCCAAACCCATGGCCCTGAGGGAAAGCAGGCAGGATATGTTGCCAATCACATTTGACCCACCGCAGTCGGCTGAATTCAAGCGTCGGTTGTTGAGTTCCCGAAGAGCGGAACTCGTTATCCATTACGGCGATGGCCGGATTGATCACCGTCCCTGGGATGCGTCGCGACTCTCGAAAAGCTCCAACGTTATAGGCAACCTTCGATCACGACCGGAGTTTAGGCAGGGATCGTGGCAGGCTGCGGGCATCATCAAGGTGCATGTACGCGTCTCGAACAGTGATGCCTAACCCCGTGAGCAACCGGAGACAAACCCCGACTGCAAGACTCCGAAGAGATCATAGAAGCATGGCGAAACCTGGGCCACCCTCCAAATGCCTGAGCCACTCTCAAAGGCCCCATCTCCGCCAGATGAACTCCGCCGCTTGATTGCACCGGCTACAATGTATATACTTCGCGTATACACTACCAAGGAGTTCCCATGACCTACGCTCGCGTCTTTCAGTCCGGCAATAGCCAGGCCGTTCGTCTGCCCAAGGAATTCCGTCTGAATGTCGAACAGGTGGAGATTTTCCGGCGCGGCGATGAAATCGTGTTGCGCGAAGCGCCGGTCGATGCCACGGCCATCTTCGATGCACTGGCCAGCCTGCCCGCCGACTTCATGGCCGACGGCCGCGACGATACGCCGCCGCAGGAACGGGAAGCCCTCTGATGAGTGCAGTTTATCTGCTGGACACCAACATCTGCATATACATCGCCAAGCACAACCCGCCGGCCGTCCGCGAACGTTTTGCCCGACACACCAGCCGCGAACTGGCGATGTCGGTGATCACGCTGGGCGAACTGCGCTTCGGCGCCGAGAAAAGCCAGTCCCGCGAACGATCGCTGGCCGGCGTCGCCCGCCTAGAACAACTGATCCCGGTGCATGCCTTGCCCGAAGCCGCCGGAGAACACTACGGGCAGATTCGCGCCGGCCTGAACAGCCTCGGGCAACCCATCGGCAACAATGACCTGTGGCTCGCCGCCCACGCCCGTGCCGAAGGGTGGGTTCTGGTGACCAACAACGCGCGGGTATTCGTCCGAGTGCCGGCTTTGCAGGTCGAAAACTGGGTAAGTAGAGGTGATTGAAGACCACCTGACCGCCAACCTCGCAGAAATCGCCACCGCCGGCCTGGCCCGCCGCCGCCGCGTGCTGGAATCGCCCTGCGGCCGGATTGCCACGGTCGACGGCAAGAATGTGCTCAATTTCGCCAGCAATGATTACCTCGGGCTGGCAAGCAATGCGGAAATCGCGCAAGCGCTGGCCGCTGGCGCGCGGCAATGGGGCGCCGGCAGCGGCGCTTCGCACTTGGTCAGCGGCCATCTGGCGCCACATGAAGCGCTGGAAACGGCGATCGCCGCCTTCGTCGGCTTCCCGCGCGCGCTGACCTTCTCCACCGGCTACCTGGCCAACCTCGCCATCGTCCCGACGCTGGCCACGCGCGGCGCCATGATCTTCTCGGACAAGCTGAACCACGCCTCGCTGATCGACGCCATGCAGTTGGCCAAGGCCGGCGGCGCCGAAGTGCAGCGCTATCCGCACGGCGACATGACGGCGCTGGAGCGGCTGCTCGCGGCCAGCCGTTCGCCGAACAAGTTGATCGTCAGCGACGCCGTGTTCAGTATGGACGGCGATCTCGCGCCGCTGCCCGCCCTGTTCGCGCTGGCCGAGCGCTTCGACGCCTGGCTGGTGGTCGATGACGCGCACGGCTTCGGCGTGCTCGGGCCGCAGGGTCGGGGCAGCCTCGCCCATTTCAACCTGGCGCAGCACCCGCGCTTGCTGCTGATGGGCACGCTGGGCAAGGCGGCCGGGGTCGGCGGCGCTTTCGTCGCCGGCTCGGAAACCGCCATCGAAGCCCTGCTGCAGAAGGGGCGGACCTACATCTTCACGACCGCCGCGCCGCCGGCGCTCGCCTGCGCATTGGCGAAGAGTCTGGAAATCATCGAACACGGCGACGCCCTGCGCGCCAACCTGTTCGCCCGCATCGGCCAGTTGCGCGACGGGTTGGCCGGCCTGCCCTGGCAACTGCTGCCGTCGGCGACCGCCATCCAGCCGCTGATCGTCGGCGGGAACGCGGCCGTGCTGGCGCTGGCGCAGGCGTTGTGGGCGGATGGCCTGTGGGTGCCGGCGATCCGCCCGCCGACGGTGCCGAAGGACACGGCGCGCCTGCGCATTTCGGTTTCGGCGGCGCACACGGCAGCCGACATCGACCAATTGATTCGCGCCCTCAAGGAACTGGCATGACCGCTCCCTTCGTCTTTCTCCCCGGATGGTGCGTCGGCCGCGGCCCGGAACTCGCCGCGGTCGACGCCCTGCACGGGACGATTCTCGACCTGCCCGGCTACCGCGGCGCGCCCCTGATTGCCGACTTCATCGCCGCCGCCGACGACATCGCCGCCCGCCTGCGGCCGGGAACCCACCTTGGCGGCTGGTCGCTCGGCGCCCAGATGGCGCTGGCGATCGCCGCCCGCGCGCCGGAAAAGGTCGGCAAACTGGTGCTGATCGCCGGCACGGTGTCCTTCATCCAGCGCGCAGGCTGGCCGCACGCGATGCCGCCGGAAATGCTGGAGGAGTTCGCCGCCAACGTCGCCAGCGATGTCGAGGCGATCCTGCCGCGCTTCGTCGGCGGCTTCAACCGCGGCGACGCGCGCTCCAGGGAGGTCACCCGCACCCTGCTCGACCGCGCCGACCCGCTCCCGCCCGCCGCGACGCTGGCGACCGGGCTGGGCTGGCTGCGCGACGTTGACCTGCGGCCGCTGGCGCCTCTGGTCAGGGCGCCGGTCCTGCTGATCCACGGCGCGAACGATCCGCTGATGCCCCTGGTCGCCGCCGAGGCGCTGGCTGGGCTGATTCCCGGCGCCCGCCTCGCTGTCTTCGCCGACTGCGCCCACGCGCCCTTCATTTCCAGACCGGAAGAGTTCCTGCTGCAGGTTCAAGACTTCCTCAATGAGTAGACCTTCCCGGGCGCGCATCCGCAATTCCTTCGAGCGCGCGGCGCCGACCTATGACGCCGCCGCCGTCGTCCAGCGTCGTGTCTGCGCCCGTCTCGCCGCCGGCTTGCCCTCCACCATCGCGGCCCGCCGGATCCTCGATGCCGGCTGCGGCACGGGCTTTGCCCTGCCTTTGCTGCGCCAGCGCTTCCCGGAAGCCCGGGCGATCGCCCTCGACTTCGCACCCGGCATGCTGCATCGAATTGACTGGCCGTGCGAACGCGTCGCCGGCGACGTCGAACACCTGCCGCTGGCGCCGGCCAGCATCGACCTCTACTGGTCCAGCCTCGCCGTGCAATGGTGCGACCCGGCGCGTGCGCTGGCCGAGGCACGGCGCGTGCTGGCGGACGGCGGCGCGCTCGCCCTCGCCAGTCTCGCCCCCGCCACTTTCCATGAGTTGCGCACGGCATTCGCCGACATTGACGCGCATCGCCACACGCTCGCCTTCCACACGCCCGAGGAGATTGGCGAGCTGGCGTCGCTCGCCGGCTTCGTCGCGGTCGACGTCGAAAAACACCGGGAAATCGCCCACTACGCCGACTTCCGGAGCCTGTTGCGCGCGGTCAAGGCGATCGGCGCCAACCAGCTCGGCGCCGGCCGGCGCACCGCCCTGATGAGCCGTGACGCCTTCGCCCGCGCGGAGGCCGCCATCGAGGACCTGCGCGAGCCCGCCGGCCTGCCGCTGACCTACGACGTCATCACCCTCCACGCCCGCACATGAGCCAAGCCTACTTCCTGACCGGCACCGATACCGAGATCGGCAAGACCTTCATCACCTGCGCCCTGCTCCTCCGCGCCCGCCAGCTTGGCCTGAAGGCGGCCGGGATCAAGCCGGTGGCGGCGGGCACCGACGCCGCCGGCAGGAACGACGACGTCGAGCGCATCCGCACCGCCGGCAACGTCGCGCTGCCGACGGATGTCATCAACCCCTACCGCTTCGCCCCGGCCATCGCTCCCCACCTGGCCGCCGCCGAGGCCGGCGTCGCCATCGACTTCGCGCGCATCGCCGCCGCCTGCGCCAGCGCGCGGCGCCGGGCCGACCTCGTCATCGTCGAAGGCGTCGGCGGATTTTGCGTGCCGCTGGGCGTCGACCGCGACAGTTCCGATCTCGCCGTCGCCCTCGCGCTGCCGGTGATCCTCGTCGTCGGCCTCCGGCTCGGCTGCCTCAATCATGCCCTGCTCACCGCCGAAGCCATCGCCGCCCGTGGTCTGACACTGGCCGGCTGGGTCGCCAACCGGATCGACCCCGACATGGCCCGCCCCGAGGACAATATCGCCGCCCTGCGCGAACGCCTTGACGCGCCCTTGCTCGGCAGGGTGCCGCGCATCGCCGGCGGCCGACCGGCCGACGCCGCCGCCTGCCTTGACCTGCCGGCCGGGATCTGACGGCGCACGCCCGGAAACCCGGCAGCGGTTATAATCCCGCGCCATGAAACTGCTATTCGACCTGTTCCCCGTCATCCTGTTTTTCGCGACCTTCAAGTATTACGGGAGCAATCCCGAAGGCGCCGCCGGCCTGGTCGGCAGCCTGCTCGGGAGCGCCGTGCTCGACGTCAAGCAGGCGCCCATACTCCTCGCGACCATCGTCGTCATCGTCGCGACGATGGCGCAGATCGCCTGGGTGCATTTGCGCCACGGCAAGGTCGACAGGATGCTGTGGGTCAGCCTCATCCTGGTCACCGTGTTCGGCGGCATGACCCTGATCTTCCAGGACGAGACCTTCATCAAGTGGAAGCCGACCATCCTCTACTGGGTGTTCGCCGGCACTATGGTCTTCGCGGCGCTGGTGCTGAAGAAGAATCCAGTCAAGGCCATGCTCGGCGAACAACTGGCCCTGCCCGATCCGGTGTGGAGCAAGGTCAACCTGTCGTGGATCGCCTTCTTCCTGTTCATGGGCGCGCTCAACCTGATCGTCGCCTTCAACTTTTCGACCGATACCTGGGTCAATTTCAAACTCTTCGGCGGCATGGGCCTGCTGCTCCTGTTCGTGCTCGGACAGGGCCTGCTGCTGTCGAAATACGTCGAGGACAAAACATAGATGCTCTACGTCATCATCGGTGAAGACCACCCCGGGACGCTCGACCAGCGCCTCGCCGCCCGTCCCGCCCACGTCGCGCGCCTGCAGGCGCTGCAGGCGGACGGCCGGCTGATCCTCGCCGGCCCCTGCCCAGCCATCGACTCGCCCGACCCCGGCCCGGCCGGCTTCTCGGGCAGCGTCATCGTCGCCGAGTTCGCGTCGCTGGCCGCGGCCGAGTCGTGGGCCGGCACCGACCCCTACGTCGCCGCCGGCGTCTACGCCACGGTCACCGTCAAGCCGTTCCGGAAGGTCCTGCCCGCGTGAGCGGTGACACCGTCGAACTGCTGCGCCAGCGGCTGGCTGTCCTGGAACCGCTGTCCATCGCCATCGAGGACGAATCGCATCGCCACGCCGGCCACGCCGGCGCCAGGGACGGCGGTCATTACAAAATCACCATAGTCGCCGCCGCCTTCATCGGCCAGAATACGGTCAAGCGCCATCGGGCCGTTTACGCCGCGGTCGGTGATTTGATGCGGGGCCGGATTCACGCGCTCAGCATCGGCGCTTTTTCACCCGACGAAGTATAATCGTCTGGTTTCTACCCCACACTCAAGGATTATCGAATGATCAAAGTCTCTCCTCTGGCCGCTCTGCTCGTGGCTGGCTTCCTCGCATCCGCCCCGGCCCTCGCTGCCGACAAGGGCGGCGCAAGCGGCGGCGGCGTTGCCACCGTCAACGGCCAGCCCATTTCGCAAAATACCTATAACGCCTTCGTCGCCCAGCAGAAGGCCCAGGGCGCGCCGGATTCACCGCAACTGCAGAACGCAGTCAAGGAAGAACTGATCCGCCGCGAACTGCTGGTCCAGGAAGCCAAGAAGAAGGGCCTCGACAAAAAATCCGAAGTTCAGGGCCAGATGGAACTCGCCCGCCAGGCCGTGCTGATTCAGGCGTATCTCTCCGATTACGTGCGCGCCAACCCGGTCAGCGACGATCAGCTGAAGAAGGATTACGAGGCGATCAAGGCCAACCTCGGCTCGACCGAGTACAAGACCAAGCACATTCTGGTCGCCAACGAGGATGAAGCCAAGGCCATCGTCGCCAAACTCGATAAGGGCGAGAAGTTCTCCGAACTGGCCAAGCAGTCCAAGGATCCGGGATCCAAGGACAATGGCGGCGACCTCGGCTGGAGCTCGCCGAGCACCTACGTCAAGCCGTTCTCCGACACGCTGACCAAGCTCAAGAAGGGCGAATACACCAAGACCCCGGTCAAGACCGACTTCGGCTATCACGTCATCATGCTCGAGGACACCCGTCCGCTGACCCCGCCGCCGTTCGACCAGGTCAAGCCGCAACTGCAGCAGCGCGCGCAGCAGCAGCAGGTCGAGCAACTGGTCAAGAAGCTGCGCGAGGGCGCCAAGATCAACTGAGCTTCATCGGCCGCAAGCGAAAAGGCCCGCCGGTTTCGGCGGGCCTTTTTCATTCCGGCATTGCCATGCGGTCTTTACGACATCTTTACGTCAATATCGCCAGAATGGTCAGCGTTTTTACATGGGGTGGCTTAGTCTGAACGCACTGAATCAACGGAAGCGGATCATGACTAGCGAAGACAACCCGATCGGACTGACGGCGGAACGTTTCAAGCCATGGCAGCGCGCAATGCTCACGGCACTGGCCTGCTCGGCCACCACGCTGCTGGCGACACCGCTGCTCGGCCACCTCGACCTCGCCAACATCGTGATGCTGTTCCTGCTCACGGTGCTGCTGATCGCCGTCAGCCTCGGCCGCGGCGCCGCGGTGCTGGCGGCTGTCCTCAGCGTCCTGCTATTCGACATCTTCTTCGTGCCGCCGCGCTTTTCGCTCAATGTGAGCGAACTCCAGTATCTCGTCACCTTCGCCGTGATGCTGGCGACCGGCCTGATCACCGGCCAACTGGCCGCCGTCCTCAAGCAGAAGGCGCACGAGGCGGAGGTCCGCGAGCACAATACCCAGGCGCTCTACGACGTCGCCCGTCAACTGGCGGGAACGCTCGCCGTCGAACAGGCCGTCGCCATCGTCCGGCAATTCATCCACGGCCAGCTTGAAGCCGAGGCGGCGGTGCTGCTGCCAGGCGAGGACGGCGCCCTGCCGGCGGATACCCACCCGGAGGGCTTCCGCATCGAGCCGCACCTCGCCCGGGTCGCGCTCGACAGCGGCCAGCCAGTCCGCGACAGCGAAATCGGCGGCAGCGGCTACGCCTCGCTCTACCTGCCGCTGCGCGCCTCGCAGCGGGTGCGCGGCGTGCTCGCCATCGCCTTCCCGGCCGCCGCGCCAACGGTGCCGCCAGACCGCCTGGCGCTGCTCGAAGCGCTCGCCTCGCTGCTTGCCATTGCCGTCGAGCGCCTGCATTACGTCGACGTGGCGCAGGCGACGCAGCTCGACATGGTCGCCGAACGCCTGCGCAGTTCGATCCTCTCCGCCCTGTCGCACGACCTGCGGACGCCGCTGACGGCGCTGGTCGGGCTCGCCGACTCGCTGTCGCTGATCCGCCCGCCGCTGCCCCGGCCAGCCCTGGAAACGGCGCAGGCGATGCACGAGCAGGCCGCCCGCCTCGCCGGACTGGTCGGCAACCTGCTCGACATGGCCCGCCTCAACGCCGGCAACGTCACGCTGCGCCGCGAATGGCAACCACTCGAGGAAGTCATCGGCGCCGGCATCAAGCTGCTCGGCGGCGCGCTGGCCGACCACCCCGTCCGCGTAGCACTGCCCGCCAACCTGCCGCTGCTGGAGTTCGATGCCGTCCTGCTCGAGCGCGTTTTCTGCAACCTGCTGGAGAACGCCGCCAAGTTCGCACCGGCCGGCGCGCCGGTCGAGATCACCGCCGAAGTGCTCGCCGACTGCGTCGCCATCCGGGTTTGCGACCGCGGCCCCGGCTTCCCCGCCGGCGACCGCAGCACACTGTTCGACATGTTTGCCCGCGCCTGCGAGGTCGCCGCCCGGCCCGGCACCGGGCTCGGGCTGGCCATCTCCCGGGCCATCGTCGAGGCGCACGGCGGCACCATCGCCGCCGAGGACCGCGTCGGCGGCGGCGCCTGCGTCCGCTTCACCCTGCCCCGCGGAACACCGCCAGTCGTCGAGGAGGAACGCGCATGAACGCGGCCCCGAAGGTCCTGCTGATCGAGGACGAAAAGCAGATACGCCGTTTCGTCAGGCTCGCCGTCGAGGAGGAAGGCTGCCAGGTCAGCGAGGCGGAAACCATGGCCCAGGGTCTGATCGATGCCGGGCTGAGCAAACCCGACCTGTTGATCCTCGACCTCGGCCTGCCGGACGGCAACGGCATCGACCTGATCGGCGACCTGCGCGGCTGGTCCGACGTGCCGATCCTCATTCTCTCGGCGCGCTCGCAGGAAAACGACAAGATCGACGCGCTCGACGCCGGCGCCGACGACTACCTGACCAAGCCGTTCAGTGTCGGCGAACTGCGCGCCCGCGTCCGCGCCCTGCTGCGCCGGCGCGGTCGCAGTGGCGATGCGGCGGGACCCGTCGTCGAATTCAGCGATGTCGCGGTCGACCTCTCGCGGCGCGTCGTTTTGCGGGCAGGCGCCGAGGTTCATCTGACGCCCATCGAATACCGCCTGCTGGCCACCCTGCTCGGACACCCCGGAAAGGTTCTGACGCAGCGCAGCCTGTTGCGCGAGATCTGGGGGCCGTCCTACGTCGAGAGCAGCCACTACCTGCGCGTCTACGTCGGCCATCTGCGCCAGAAACTGGAAGTCGACCCGACCCAGCCCCGGCATTTCCTGACCGAAACCGGCGTCGGTTACCGCTTTCAACCCTGAAGGAAACCCCATGCAAGTGCAAGACAACAGGCGTCTGGCGACGCTGACCCTGGCCGCCCTCGGCGTCGTCTACGGCGACATCGGCACCAGCCCGCTGTACGCGATCAAGGAAGTCTTCGGCGGCGCCCATCATCCGGTCCCGATCGAACCCGCAAACGTGCTCGGCGTCCTCTCGCTCTTCTTCTGGTCGCTGATCATCGTCGTCACGCTCAAATACGTGGCCTTCATCATGCGCGCCAACAACAAGGGCGAAGGCGGCATCATGGCGCTGATGGCGCTGGCCCTGCACAACGGCGACCCGGCCTCGCGCCGGCAGCGGCTGCTGATCGCCCTCGGCCTGTTCGGCGCCGCGCTGTTCTATGGCGACGGGGTGATCACACCCGCCATCTCGGTGCTTTCCGCGGTCGAGGGACTGGAACTGATCACGCCGACCTTCAAACCCTACATCACCCCGATCACGCTGGTCATCCTGGTCGGCCTGTTTTTCGTCCAGCGCCGGGGCACCGCCAGCGTCGGCGCCCTGTTCGGCCCGGTGATGCTGCTCTGGTTCGCCGTGCTGGCCGTATTGGGCGGCATCGCCATCGTCCAGCACCCGGCGGTGCTGGCTGCGGTCAACCCGGTCTACGGGGTCAATTTCCTGCTCGGCAATTCGGCGCTCGGTTTTTTCGCACTGGGCGCCGTCGTCCTCTGCATCACCGGCGCCGAGGCGCTGTACGCCGACATGGGCCATTTCGGCGCCAAGCCGATTCAATACGCCTGGCTGGGCTACGTGCTGCCGGCCCTGCTCATCAACTACTTCGGCCA
>CAZKSD010000014.1:0-22311 GCA_964555315.1 uncultured Dechloromonas sp. | reverse complement strand
CTGGTCGCCCTTCTTCCAGAGCTGGGACCTGGCCGGCCGCTACCCGGCCATCCTGCAGAACGAGACGGTCGGCGAAACCGCCCGCCAACTGTTCGCCGACGCGCAGGCGATGCTGGCGATAATCGTGTCCGAAAACTGGTTGACCGCGAGAGCCGTCTTCGGCCTCTACCCGGCCCGCGGCGAGAATGAAGCCATCGTCCTCTACACCGACGAGAGCCGCGGCACCGAAGCCGCCCGCTGGGTCGGCCTGCGCCAGCAGATCAAACAGCCGCAGGGCCGCTTCAATACCGCGCTGGCCGATTTCGTCGGCGAGCAGGACTATGCTGGCGCCTTCGCCGTCACTGCGGGCCTCGGCATCGACGATCGCGTCTCCGCCTTCGAAGCCGCCCACGACGACTACTCGGCGATCATGCTCAAGGCGCTGGCCGACCGCCTGGCCGAAGCGGCCGCCGAGTGGCTGCACATGAAGGTGCGCACCGGGTTCTGGGGTTACGCGAAGGGCGAATCCCTCGACAATGACGCGCTGATCGCCGAGCAATACAAGGGCATCCGCCCTGCCCCCGGCTACCCGGCCTGCCCGGACCACACCGCCAAGCGCGACCTGTTCGCCCTGCTCGACGCCCCGGCGATCGGCATGGGCCTGACCGAGTCCTGCGCCATGACCCCGGCGGCCTCGGTTTCCGGCTTCTACATCGGCCACCCGGCCGCCGCCTATTTCGCCATTCCGAAAATCGGCCGCGACCAGCTGGAAGACTGGGCCAGGCGCAAGGGCATGAGCACCAGGGATGCCGAATACTGGCTGGCGCCGCTGCTCTGACCGCCCGCCTGGGCCGGCCATGAAGTTCACCCGCCTCTTCCTGAACCGCCTGCAGGATCTGCCGGAGGCGCACGATACGGTCGTCGTCATCGACACGCTGCGTTCCTTCACCACCGCCGCCGTCGCACTCGACCGCGGCGCGCGCGCGGTCTACCCGGTCGATGGCGCCCTCGCCGCGCAGGGACTCGCAGCCCGACTCGCCGGTGCGGTCTCGGTCGGCGCCATCGCCGGTGGCGACCCGGTGCCGGGCTTCGACTTCGGCAACTCGCCCGCTCAACTGGCAAGCGCGGACGTCGCCGGCCGCCCGGTGGTGCTGACCACAGCTGCCGGCGTGCGCGGACTGCAGAGATTTCACGGCGCGCGCCGGCTGTTCGCCGCCAGCCTCGTCTGCGCCCGCGCCACCGCCGAGGCCATCCGTGCCGCCCGCGCCCGCGCGGTCTGCTTCGTCATCACCGGCGAATGGGTGGACCGCGACGGCGACGAGGACATCGCCTGCGCCGACTACATCGAGGCGCTGCTGCGCGGCCGGGACGCCGATGCCGGGGAATTCGCCCGGCGCGTGCGGGCTTCCGACTTCGGCCGCCGCTTCGCCGCCGGCGCCTCGCCGAACCTGCCGCCAGGCGACCTCGAGATTGCCGCCGACGCCGACCGTTACGCCTTCGCCATGCCCGTTCGCCGCGACGATGGCCGCCTGGTCATCCGGATGCCGCGATGAGCGCAGGCGTTCCCGACGTCGACCTCGGGCCGCTGAACACCCTCGCCCTGCCCGGCCGCGCCGCGCGCTACCTGCGGGTCACCGGGGCCGGGCAGCTCGCCGCGGCGGGCAGCGAGGGTCGCCGCTTCGTCCTCGGCGGCGGCAGCAACCTCGTCCTGACCGGTGATTTCGACGGCCTCGTCGTGCACATGGCCATCCCCGGCCGGCGCCTGCTGCGCGAGGATGCCGATGCCTTCTACGTCGAGGCCGGCGCCGGCGAGAACTGGCATGACTTCGTGCAATGGACGCTGGCGCAGGGCTGGCCCGGGCTGGAGAACCTGTCGCTGATCCCCGGCACGGTCGGCGCGGCGCCGGTGCAGAACATCGGCGCCTATGGGCTCGAACTCGCCGAGCGCTTCCATTCCCTGACCGCTTGGGACTTTGAAAAACACGCGTTTTTCGAGGTCGACCGCAACGGCTGCCGCTTCGCCTACCGCGACAGCCTGTTCAAGCAGGAGGGCTGGCACCGCGACGGGCGGGTCGCGATCACCTCGGTCGTCTTCCGCCTGCCCAGGGTCTGGCAACCCAACTGCGCCTACGCCGACCTCGCCGGCGAGCTGGCGGCGCGCGGCGTCGGCGTCCCGACTCCCCGCGCCATCGCCGACGCGGTGATCGCCATCCGTCGCCGCAAGCTGCCCGACCCGGCCGTCGTTCCCAACGCCGGCAGCTTCTTCCACAACCCGCTGGTCGCCGCGGCCGTCGCTGAACGGCTGCAGGCCGCCCATCCGGCATTGCCCGGCTACCCGCAGCCGGATGGCCGGGTCAAGCTCGCCGCCGGCTGGCTGATCGAGCAGGCCGGCTGGAAGGGCAAGAACCTTGGCCCGGTCGGCATGTATGAAAAGCAGGCGCTGGTCCTGGTCAACCGCGGTGGCGCCACGGTTGCCGACGTGCGGCGAACGATGGCTGCCGTTCAGGCCGCCGTCCGGGAGAAATTCGGCGTCGCGCTCACCGCCGAGCCGATCTTTCTGTAACGAACAGACAGGCGGCGATCCCCATGGCCAGCGCATCGGCCATGCGCGCCTGGCGATCCCCGTCGAGCAGTTCCAGCTCCTCCTCACGATGCTTGATGACCCCGGCCTCGAAAAGGATTGCGGGGAATGTGGATTTGTGGAGGACCACGAGATTGTCGTAATACCAGACGCCATTCCCGGCGTCCGCCGGCTGATGCTTGCGCCCATGCCATGGCGTCGGTTCGAAACCGCCACGGCGCAGCGCCGCGCCGATCGTCGACGCACAGCGCAGGCTGGCCGCCAGCTCCGGGTTGCGCCGCGAAACGAAGATGCCGAAGCCGCGCTTGAGTGTCGTGTAACTTTCCTCGCTGCCATCCCAATCCCAGAACTGCAGATACTCCGGCGCGATCGAATCATGATGGATGGAAATGAAAAAATCGCTGCCGCGCGCCTGTTCCGGCCGCTCCGCCAGGCTGCCGATGGTGCCGGCGAAATTGACCTCGCGCACCGTCACGTCCCGGGCACGCAGGGCCAGCACCAGCAACTCGGCAAGCTCGCGGTTGAATTCGAACTCGCTTCGCCCGCGCGCGCTGACGGCGCCGGGCTCGGCCAAGGTATGACCGACATCGACGGCAACCCGGCGCGGCGTGCCGGCAGTCGCGGTCGACAGCAGAAGGAAGGCAACAACGATCGGCAGGGCGATTCGCTTGCGCACAGGGCACGAGCCACTCGCGGCGGCAACCCGCTGGCATGCGCGAAGCACAGCCGGGAAGAGCCGGCTAGAAATCGGCAGCCGCTTCCCAGACGATATTGGCGTGCGCATTGCCCTTGCTGCTGCGCTCGAGCATGTCGATCAGCGGCCAGGCCCGGGGACCGAGCGCCACGGGCGCGTCCTTGCCGTCGTCGTCATCATCCGCCTTGCCGGCACTCGCCTCGCCGCGCGCCACCGCTTCGCGCAGAAGCTTCGCGGCAGGCAGCATCTCCTCGCGGGTGAACGTGCCACGCCGGACGGTCTCCTTGCCGACCGCCCGCAACAGCTGGGATGCCATGTCGGCAAACATCATCAGTTCACCGGTCTCACTGGAAATGAACTTGACCAACATCTCGATGGCTCCTCGATTGTGTGCGCCCCGCCGGTTGCCAGATCGCCGGCGCTTCATACAGAATGGTCGCTGGGGAATAAATTGACCTACAGACAAATATTACCGCCAATCCTCCTGAGACAGGAATTAGCGAACTCAATCACCGTACGCTCGGGGAGCGCGAGAGGCGCCGGTGGAGGAACAGCGCGTGCTGCTCTCCGTCATGCCAGCGATCAGCACACGATGACTGCCAAGCGCGGTAACGTGAGCGGCATGGCGGTCCGCGGATGAGCCGGCTGCGCATCGGCGTCGACCTTGGCGGCACAAAGATCGAGGTAATCGCGATCGACGCCGATGGCAGGGAATTGTTGCGCCGCCGTGTCGCCACCCCGCGCGGAGACTATTCCGCGACATTGCGGGCGGTCGGGGCGCTGGTCGTGGCAGTCGAGAACGAACTCGGCCGGCGCGGAACGGTCGGCATCGGCATTCCCGGCGCCGAATCACTGGCCAGCGGACTGATCAAGAACGCCAACTCGACGTGTCTGATTGGGCAGCCGCTGCGCACCGACCTCGAGGCGCTCCTGCAACGTGAGGTCCGCCTGACCAACGATGCCAACTGCTTCGCGCTTTCCGAAGCCAGCGACGGCGCCGGCCGCGATGCCGAGGTTGTCTTCGGAGTCATTCTCGGCACCGGGGTCGGTGGCGGAATCGTCGTTCGCGGCCACGTCCTCACGGGCGCCAATGCCATCGCCGGCGAATGGGGACACAACCCTCTCCCGCTGCCCGGCGCCGAGGATCTTCCGCTACCCCCGTGCTATTGCGGGCGCAGCGGTTGCATCGAAACCTATCTCAGCGGCCCGGGGCTGGCGCGCGACCATGCGGCGCGCACAGCGGAAGATCTCTCTCCGGCCACGATCGACGCCCGCGCCGCTGCCGGCAACGCTGCCTGCGACGCCACGATGCGACGCTACGAAGCCCGTCTCGGACGCGCGCTGGCCGGGGTGATCAACATCCTCGATCCACAGGTCATCGTCCTCGGCGGCGGGCTAGCAAACCTCGGACGGCTGTATCGCAACGTGCCGGCCTGTTGCGGTCCACATGTCTTTTCCGACGGCTTCCAGACGCAAATCGTGCCGCCGGCACACGGGGATTCCTCCGGTGTGCGCGGTGCCGCGTGGCTGTGGGATTGATGGCACAATCTCACCACCATGAGCAAAGTATCCCTCTTCATCGGCGGCATCGCCCCTCTGCCCGAAAGCGGCCGGCCGACCGGCATGTTCAAGTACCCGGTCGGCGACTCCCTGCAACTCGGCGACCAGGGTTTCGCCGGCGACGAGCAGGCCGACCGCCGCGTCCATGGCGGCCCGGACAAGGCCGTGCATCTCTATCCGGCAGTTCACTATGGGCGTCTCGCCCAGGCGTTTCCGGAGGCCGCCAGCCAGTTAAAGCCAGGTAGCCTCGGCGAGAACATTTCGAGCCCGAGGCTTGACGAGTCGCTGGTGCGAATAGGTGATGTCTTCCGGTTAGGCGTGGCCCTGCTCCAGGTCTGCCAGCCACGCAACCCGTGCTGGAAGATCGATGCGCGCTTCGGGGTCGACGGCATGGCCGCCTACATCGCCGAACACCATCTGACCGGCTGGTATTTCCGCGTGCTGTTGCCAGGCGTCGTCGCCCCGGGCGACACGCTCGATTTGGCCGAGCCCGGGGATGACGAGCTCAGCTTGGCGCAAGCGCAGCGACTCTGGCATACGCATCGCCCGACGCCGCTGGCGCTGCGCCAGCTCGCGGCCACACCCGGTATCGCCGAGAACTGGCAGCGCAAGATCGTCGAACGTGCCGACTGGCTGGAAAGGCACGCTGCGCAGCCGTCCCTACCGCCTGCGTTCCACGTGAAACGGGAGCGGAATTGATGGGGACCGACTCCCGCCAGTTGTGGTTGCGCCTGTTTTTGCCCTTCGCTGCCGGCTATTTTCTGTCCTATGTATTCCGGACGGCAAACGCTGTCATCGGCCCGGTTCTGGCCCGCGACCTCGGTCTTGCCGACAACGCGCTCGGGCTGCTGACCAGCACCTACTTCCTCGCTTTCGGCTCGGCCCAGTTGCCGCTCGGCATACTGCTCGACCGCTTCGGTCCGCGTCGCGTCGAGGCCGCCCTGCTGCTCATCGCCGCTGCCGGAGCAGCGGTCTTTGCCATGTCCGAGACGCTCGCCGGCCTTGCGATCGGGCGCGCACTGATCGGCCTTGGCGTCTCCGCCTGCCTGATGGCCTCGTTCAAGGCCTTCTCGCAATGGTTCCCGCCGGAGCGCCAGGCGTCGCTGACCGGCTGGATCATGGCTTCCGGCGGACTCGGCGCACTCGCCGCGGCCAAGCCACTCGAACTGGCGCTTGGCATCGCCGGCTGGCGCGAGATCGTTCTCGCCCTGGCCGTCATCACCGTGCTGGTTGCCGCCGCGCTGTGGTACTTTGTGCCCGACAAGCCGGTTGCCGAAACGGGTGCCAGCCTCGCCGAGCAGTTCGCCGGTGTCAGACAGATATTCTTCAGCCGCCATTTCTGGCGCTATGGGCCGCTGGCGTTCTGGCTGACCGGCGGCTTCATGGCGGTGCAGGGACTGTGGGCGGCGCGCTGGATGAACGTCATCGAGCACATGGACCGTGCCACCATCGCCGCCCGGCTGACCTGGATCAGCGGCGCCATGCTGGCCGGCTTCCTGTTTATGGGCTTTTTCGCCACCGGACTGGTGCGACGCGGCGTCAGGCTTGAGAATGTCTACCTCGTGGCGATGCTGGCGGCGATTGCCGGACTGGCCTCGCTGGCCTTGTTCCCCACCCGCGGCGGCGACCTGCTGTGGCCGCTGCTCGGCGTCTGCTTCTCGCTGTCGAACACCGCCTACGCGCTGGTTGCCCAGGGCTTTCCGCCGGGCCTGTCCGGGCGCGTCAACACGGCGCTCAATCTGCTCGTCTTCGCCGGTGCGTTCGGCCTGCAATGGGGTCTCGGCATCCTTGTCGATCTGCTTCAGTCCGCCGGCTGGCCAGCCGAGATTGCGTATCGCACCGCATTTCTCGCCCTGCTTGCCGGGCAGGCTACGGCCTTCGTCTGGCTGCTTGCATCCCGCAAGAGGAACTGAGCCCCGGGTTCACAACTCCAGCGGGTCCACCTCGAGGTGCCAGCGCAGCTTCGCCGGGGCCTTGATCGCTTCGATGGCTTCCCGCCAGCGTGGCAGGAAGGCCTGGAGGGCAGGACGCGATTGCGATTCGACGAGCAACTGCCCGCGCTCCAGATTGGCCAGCCGCGACAGCCTCATCGGAACCGGATCGTAAAGGACGACGCCGCCATGCTCGCGCACGACCGGCAAGGCGCAGGCTGTGGTCAGGAAGGCGATCGCCGCCGCCATCTCCGGCGCCTCGGCACGCAACATGGCCTGGAAGGCATAGGGCGGGAATCCCGCCTGCTCGCGCTCACGCAGGAGTGCAGCAGCAAAACCCTGGTAATCGTGGGCGACCAGCGCCGCATAGAGGGGGTGATCGGGGTACTGCGTCTGGATCAGTACCTCACCCTCGAGTTCGGCGCGCCCGGCCCGCCCCGCCACCTGCATCAACTGGGCAAACAGGCGTTCGGGCGCGCGCCAGTCGGCGGCGAACAGGGCAGCGTCGGCGCCGAGAACGCCGACCAGGGTCAGCTTCGGAAAGTCGTGGCCCTTGGCCAGCATTTGCGTGCCGACCAGGATGTCGGCATCCCCGCCATGGATGCGTTCGAGCATCGTCTCCCACTGCTTGCGACTCTTCACCGAGTCGCGGTCGACGCGCAGGATGCGCGCGTCCGGGAAATGCTCGTGCAACCACACTTCGAGCCGCTGCGTGCCGCGGCCGAAGGGATGGATGTCCTGATTGCCGCAGGTCGGGCAGGCTTTCGGCACGCGGGCTTCGAATCCGCAGTGATGGCAGCGCAGGCGTCGATCCGCCAGATGCAGGACGAGATTGGCGGCGCAACGCTGGCAGCGCGACACCCAGCCGCACGCAGCACAGGCCAGCACCGGCGCATAGCCGCGGCGATTGAGAAAGACCAGGCTTTGCTCGCCGCACTCCAGCCGTGCGCCGATCGCGGCGATCAGCGGTTCGCTGACGCCGTCGTGCACGACCAGCTTTCGGGTATCGAGCAGATGAACCGCCGGCAGCTTCGCTTCCGGGTTGGCTCGCTCGCGCAGTGTCAGCAGGCCGTAGCGGCGACCCTGGGCATTGGCCCAGGATTCCAGCGACGGCGTTGCCGAGCCTAGCAGGATGGGAATGCCCCGCTGGTGCGCACGAAAGACCGCCACGTCGCGCGCCGAATAGCGCATGCCATCCTGCTGCTTGAACGAAGGGTCATGCTCCTCGTCGACCACGATCAGGCCAAGCCGCGGCATCGGCGCAAAGATCGCCAGTCGCGTCCCGAGAACGATGTCCGCCTCGCCGGAAAATGCCGCCCGCCAGTTGCGCTCGCGTGCCGCTTCGGCCAGCTCGCTGTGCAGCGAGACGACGACACTTTCCGGAAAGCGCCCCCGGACCCTTCCCTCGAGCTGCGGCGTCAGGTTGATTTCCGGGACCAGCAGCAGGACCTGCCTGCCGGTCGCCAGCGTCCGCTCGATCAGGCGCAGATACACTTCGGTCTTGCCGCTGCCGGTCACTCCATGGAGCAGATGCGCGGAAAATCCGGCCTGCAGGTCGATGGCGGCAAGGACGGCGGACTGCTCCGCCGTCAGTTCCGGGGCCGGCGCGGCCGGCGCCGGCGGATTCGCGGTCCGCCCGCTGCGCCGGGCCGGCGCGGCGAGCCGCTTCAGTCCGGCGGGAAGCGCCTGCATCAGCACCTCACCGAAGGCTGCCTGATAGTAAGCGCTGGCGAATTCGCAGAGATCGAGAAGATCGCCGGGAAGCGGCGGCGGATCGCGCAGGATGTCGCCCGCCTCCCGCAACTGCGCCGGCGGCCAGGCACTGGCGTCGGCGACCTCGACGATAACGCCGACCCGCTCCCCTTTGGCGAAAGGCACGCGGACCAAGCACCCGACATCGGCAGGCGATGCCGCTTCGGCGACATAGTCGAACAGCCGATGCAACGGCAGGTCAAGTGCGACGCGAAGGACTGGCATGGCCGGCTTCCCGGAGTGTTCGACAAACCCGTTGGCAATCCGCAACCGGAAGCTGGCCCGGCAAAGCTGTGGATAACTCTGTGGATTGCTTTCGGATGATCGCGCTAAGTGGCGAAATATTAAGGACTTTCGTGCCTTGCCGAAAAAACGGGCAATTCAACTAATCGCATGAATTCAATAAGTTACGAAAATCCGCGGATGTCAAGCGATTTTCGCGAGAGTCGGCGGGAAAATGGCCCGGTCTGTGCATAAGTCGATCATTATCGTCGCGGCCTTCAACCCCCGGCGCGCAATGCCCGGCCATGGGTATGCACGGCTTCCACGAGGGCGGTGACGCTCTCCGGCGGCGTGTATTGCGAAATTCCGTGGCCGAGATTGAAGACGTGACCGGTGTTGGCATGTCCGAAGCCGTCGAGGACCTTCCTCGCCTCGGCGGAGATGACTTCCGGAGCGGCGAACAGGACGTTCGGGTCGAGGTTGCCCTGCAGCGCGACCTTGTCGCCGACGCGCTCGCGGGCCTCGCCGATGTCGATGGTCCAGTCGAGGCCGACCGCGTCACAGCCGATGGCGGCAATCCTTTCCAGCCACAGCCCGCCATTCTTGGTGAACACGATGCTCGGGACACGCTGACCGTCCTTTTCCTTCTTCAGCCCGGCGACGATGCGCTCCATGTAGTGCAGCGAGAATTCCGGATACGCCGCGGCCGAAAGCGAGCCACCCCAGGTATCGAAGATCATCACCGCCTGGGCGCCGCTGTCGACCTGGGCATTGAGGTAGGATGTTACGGAGTCGGCGGTCACCGACAAGATGCGGTGCAGGAGATCCGGGCGGTTGTAGAGCATGCCCTTGATATGCCGGAAATCGCTCGAACCCTGCCCCTCGACCATGTAGCAGGCCAGCGTGTACGGGCTGCCGGAGAAGCCGATCAGCGGCACCGAGTTGTCCAGCGCACGACGGATCTCGGAAACGCCATCCATCACGTAGCGCAAATGGTCGTAGGGATCAGGCGCGGCGAGGTCGTTGATTTCCCATTCGTCGCGCAGTGGCCGCTCGAACCTGGGGCCCTCGCCCTCCTCGAAATACAGCCCGAGGCCCATGGCATCGGGCACGGTCAGAATGTCGGAAAAGAGGATCGCCGCATCGAGGTCGTAGCGGGCGAGCGGTTGCAGCGTGACTTCACAGGCCAGCGACGGCGTCTTGCACAGGCTCAGGAAGTTGCCGGCACGCTTGCGCGTTTCGCAGTATTCCGGCAGATAACGACCGGCTTGGCGCATCAGCCACAGCGGCGTGTATTCGGTCGGCTCCCTGAGCAGGGCGCGCAGGAAAGTGTCGTTCTTTGGTCGGCTCACGGAGGACTCCGCCGGAAAATCGGAAAGTGGGAATTATCCGTCTTTCCGGCCTCCCGGTCACTGACGCCAGAACGCGGGCCTCAGGACGAACAAGCACAGTGAAGATCTCGAGCCGGCCGAGCAGCATGGCAAAGGCACACACCCAGGTCTGGAAGTCGGTCAGAACCTCGTAGGTCGTCGCCGGCCCGACGACGCCGAGGCCCGGACCGATATTGTCGGTACTGGCAGCCACCGCCGTAAAGAAGGAGAGGATATCCAGGCCGGTAAAGGCGAGAATCGGCGTTATCGAGACGACACTAACCATGTACATGAAACCGAAGGCGAGTACCACCAACAGTATGGGTTACTGGGCGACGTGTCCGCCGAACAGGAACAACGTCCACAATGGCGAAAAGATTGGCTACAGGGCGCAATCGACGCTGGTATAGCCGGTCTTGGCGGCGATTGACACGACATGGAAAGCCGAGTAACGCAGCGAACGACCGGTCACCACCAGAAGGAGCGTGCCGAAATTCATACCGGCGATCAGCGTCAAGACGATCAAAACGAACTCGATTTCCGGCGAATCGAAGAAGCCGAAGTTCACGTCGTGCGTCGAGATGCCGCGAATCTCCGTCAGCGCCGCCAGAATGCCGGCGTCAACACCACCAGCAAGGTAAAGATTTCCAGGCGCCCGAGCAGCATCGCGAAGCTGCACAGCCAGGTCTGGAAATCGTTGAGGAGAAGATAGTTCCCCGCCGGGCCGACGCCACCCAGCCCCGGGCCGGTATTGTTGACGCAGGCCACCGCCGCCGAGAAGGCAGTCAGCGCGTCGAGTCCGGTCAGCGTCAGGAGCAGGGTCACCGAGACGATGCTGACCATGTACATGAAACCGAAGGCAAGGACGGCGAACAGGATCGACTGCGGCGCCACCGCGCCGCCGAGGCGGACGTGGTACACGGCGGCCGGATGCATGGTACGGATTAGCTCACGGTACACCTGCTTGTAGAGCAGCAAGGCGCGCATCATCTTGATGCCGCCGCCGGTCGAGCCGGCGCTGGTCGCGAAGCTGCCGAGGAAGAGCAGCCACAGCCCGGCGAAAACCGGCCACTGGCCGTAGTCGACCGTGGCATACCCGGTGGTGGTCGCTATCGAGACGACGTGGAACAGCGAATGGCGGAAAGCGGTGGCCATGTCATCGTGCGCGCCTTCCCACCACAGGTAGGGGGCGAGCAGGAAGGTGCTGCCGAGCAGAACGCCGACGAACCATGGCGCTTCCGGATCGAATCGGTACGGGCGCATGCTGCGGCCGTGCAGGGCGAGGAAATGCGTCGCGTAGTTGATCCCCGAGAACAACATGAACGCGATGGCAATCCACTCCAGCAAGGGCGAATCGAAATGACCGAAGCTCGCGTCGTGGGTCGAGAAGCCGCCGAGAGAGACCGTCGAGAAGGCGTGGCAGATGGCATCGAACCAGGTCATCCCGCCCCAGCGATAGGCGAGGATGCAGAGAAGGGTGATGCCGATATACACCAGCCACAGGTTCTTCGCCGTCTCGGCGACGCGCGGCGTCATCTTCGAATCCTTCATCGGCCCCGGCAACTCGGCCTTGAGCATCTGACGGCCGCCGATACCAAGCATCGGCAGGATCGCCACCGCCAAGACAATCAGCCCCATGCCGCCGAGCCACATCGTCAGGTGCCGCCAGAGGTTGATCGACATCGGTAGGCTGTCGAGGCCGACCATCACCGTCGCCCCGGTCGCCGTCAGCCCGGCGACCGCCTCGAAGTAGGCGTGTTGGTACGAGATGCCGACCTGGAGCACGAACGGCAGCGCGGCAAACGCCGGCAGCCCGGTCCATACCAGCGCCACCAGCAGGAATCCCTCGCGGATCTGCAGGTCGCGCTTGCCGCGGCGATAACGGTACCAGAGGTAGGCGCCGGAGAGCATGGTCAGGGCAAAGGCCTCGTCGTAGGCAGTCTGCGCTCCGTCTTCCGCGGCATAGGAAAGCGCCAGCGGCGCCAAGAGGGTCAGGCCGAAAAGCATGACGATTATGCCGAAGGCGTGATAGACCGGCGCGAAGCGCGTCATGGCCATCTCCTAGAAGAAATGGAAACCGACCTGGAACAGTTTCTCGACCTTCCTGATCACCTTTCGCGAAATGCAGAAGACGATGACGTGATCGTCCGCCCGGATCACCGTGTTGCGGTGGGCAATGATCACCTCGCCATTGCCCATGATCGAAGTCAGGTTGTCGTTCTTGCCGATGACCACCTTGCGGTCGAGATTGCGGACCAGCACGGCAACCGTCACCCCCGGCGGCCAGTCGATCTCGTGGATGCGTTTGCCGACCACCTTGGATGTCTTTTCGTCGCCATGTGCGACGATTTCCAGGGCCTCCGCTGCGCCGCGACGCAGCGAGTGCACTTCGGCGACGTCACCCCGCCGGACATGGGCCAGCAAACTGCCGATCGAGACGTGCGCCGGGGAAATCCCGATATCTATCGGCCCGCCTTCGATCATCTCGGCGTAGGCGCGGCGGTTGACCAGCGCCACCACCCGGTTGCAGCCGAGGCGCTTAGCCAGGCTGCCGGCCATGATGTTATCCTCCTCGTCATTGGTCACGGCGAGGAAAAGGTCCATCTCGGCGATGTTCTCCTGTTCGAGCAGATCCTCGTCGGTGGCGTCGCCGAGCAGCACCAGCGCCTTGCGCAGGTCGCTGGCGAGCAGATTGGCGCGATGGCGGTCGACCTCGATTACCTTGACCTGGTAATCTCCTTCCAACGCCCGCGCCAAGCGCAGGCCGATGTTGCCGCCGCCGGCGATCATGATTCGCCTGACCGGCGTCGTCATCCGCCGCAACTGGTGCAGGACCGGGCGGATATGCTCGGCGGCCGCCACCAGGAAGACCTCGTCGCCCGACTCGATGACGGTGTCGCCCTCCGGCGGCACCGGCTGATCGCGGCGGAAGATTGCCGCAATCCGGGCATCCATCTCCAGCGGCAGCAGCTTGCGCAGGTCTCTGATCGGCCTGCCGACCAGCGCGCCGCCCTCGAAGGCGCGCACGCCAACGAGGCTGACACGCCCGGAGGCGAAGGTGAGAACCTGCAGTGCTTCGGGGAATTCGATCAGGCGCCCGATATAGTCCGTAATCACCTGTTCCGGGCAAAGCGCGAAGTCCACGGCAAAATTCGCGGTTGACAGCAGCTCGGCGTCATCCAGGAAGTCAACGGAGCGCAGGCGCGCAAGACGGGTCGGCACGTTGAACATGCTGTGCGCCAGTTTGCAAGCGACGAGGTTGGCCTGGTCGCTCTGGGTCACGGCAATCAGCAGGTCGGCATCTTCGGCGCCGGCGCTGCGCAGCACCGAAGGCGCCGCTGCGTTGCCGACCAGCGTGCGCAGATCGAAACGATCCTGCAACTGGGCGAGGCGCTCGCCGTCGTAATCGACCATCGTTATGTCGTTCTTCTCCGAAACGAGGCCTTCGGCGACGCTCGCGCCGACCTGGCCCGCCCCAAGAATGATGATTTTCATGGTTCCCCCCCCCGGGTTCTGTTCCCGGAATTCTGCCTTCCTATTCGTCTCCGCGCTTCCCGAGCCTGACATCGAGTTGCTTGAGCTTGCGGTAGAGATGGGTTCGTTCGAGTCCCGAGCGCTCGGCCAGCTTGGTCATGTTGCCAGCTTCGAGCCGCAGATGGTGCTCGAAATAAAGTTTCTCGAAAGCATCGCGCGCCTCGCGCAACGGCTGATCCAGTAGTGGCAGGAGCGAGGCCAGCTCCTGACTGCCCTCCTCTTCCCGCGGCGCCACGCGACTGACGTCTTCGGCGGAGATTTCCTCGTCGAGCGCCGTCAGCGCCAGATTGCGTACCAGGGCGAAGAGCTCGTTCCAGTGCGCTTCGGTCACACTGCTCCAGGACACGCCACGCAGGGCGTTGAGCGCACCGGTCGAGAAGCGCCGCGGCGGCACCTCCCCGCGCTCGACAAAGTTGGTCAGCAGCAAACCGGCGATTTCCGGCAATTCGTCGCCATGGCCGACCAGCGACGGCATGGCGACCCAGATGTCGCCGAGCCGCGTCAGCAACTTGGCGTCCCAGCCCGCCTCGGCCAGTGTCGCCAGCGGCGTCGCGGTGGCAGCGATCAGCCGCAAATTCATGCGCTCCAGGCGGTCGACCGCAAACGCCAGGTTCATCTGCTGCATCTTGCCGAGCGCCGCCAGGTCGGGAACGAAAAGGGTGCCGCCACTGACCTTTTCCAACATTTCCGTGGTCAGAGCGCTGCTCAGCCCGGACAGATCGAGCCAGGGCGAGCGCGGCGCCTGCAATGTCCGGGCGCAGATTTCCGCCATTCCGCCCGTTGCCCCCTTGAGCAACAGCAGCGGCGTCTTGGCGGCCGCCTGCTCCAACCGCCGCCGAAACTCCTTGGCCATGGAAGAGCGCGCGAATGACTCCAGGGTCAGCGGCGGACGCTGTGACAGGTTGTCGTGCTTGATCGCCTTCTGCACGGTCGCCAGCAACTTCTGCAAGGCGATCGGTTTTTCGAGAAAATCGAAGGCGCCGAAGCGGGTGGCCTCGACTGCCGTATCGATCGTCCCATGCCCGGACATCATCACGACCGGCATGTTGAGATGGCCGGCGGCATGCCACTCCTTGAGCAGCGAGATGCCGTCCGTGTCGGGCATCCAGATATCGAGCAGCACAAGGTCGGGGCGCAGCTCGCCGCGTACCCGGCGCGCCGCCGTGGCGTGCTCGGCCAGCCGAACATCGTAGCCCTCGTCGATCAGGATCTCCGAGAGCAACTCGCGGATGCCGACCTCGTCGTCAACGACCAGAATGATTGACATGCTTTTCTCCCTCCTTTCCCAAGGGCAGGCGGATGTCGATCCGCGCGCCACCCTCCGGTGCATTGCTGATTTCGATGGTGCCGTGGTGTTCGTCGACAATCTTCCTGACGATGGGCAGTCCCAGACCGGTGCCGCGGGCCTTGGTGGTGACGTAGGGCTCGAAGATGCGCGACAGCAGCTCGACCGGAAATCCCGGACCGTTGTCCGAGATGAGCAGCCGCGCGTGGTGCCCGGCGCGCTCGGTGACGACTTTGACGATTCCATGACGCCCTTCGAGGGCATCCTCCGAGTTGCGCAGGAGATTGTGGATGATCTGCCGCAACTGCGTCGAGTCCCCGAGCACCGGGGGCAAGTCGCCGGCAAGACTCGTTTCGATGGCCGCCGAAGAACTCTCGTAGAGCCCCAGCACCTCGCCGATCAGCGCGTTGAGATCGAGGGCGGCAACCTCCGGTGCCGGCAGGCGGGCATAGTCGCGGAAATCGTCAACCATGCGCTTCATCGCCTGTACCTGGTTGATGATCGTTTGCGTGCCGCGCGCCAGCATCTCCTTGTCACCAGTCTCCAGCTTGCCGGCCAGCTTGAACTGCAGGCGCTCGGCGGAAAGCTGGATCGGGGTCAGCGGATTCTTGATCTCGTGCGCCAGCCGGCGCGCCACCTCGCCCCAGGCCGCGCTGCGCTGTGCGGCGACAATGCGGGTCACGTCGTCGAAGACAACCACCTCGCCGCCACCACTCGCTTCCGGCAGGCGCGAACCGCGCAACAGCAAGATCTGCGGCATCCCGTTCGCCCGTTCGAGTTCGACCTGGGCCTGCCATTCGACATCCTTGACCCGGGCAAAGTTGTCGCGAATGAACTTGCCGAATTCCTTCTGCCGTGGCCAGTCGGCAATGCCCTCGTGAATCAGGCCGGTGAAGTCGTCGGCCAACGTGTTGCGCGCACCCTCGTTCACCGTCCGCAACACGGAATGACGGTCGAAGACCAGGACACCGGCCGACAGGTTGGCGAGGACCGATTCCAGGTAGCCGCGTGCCGACTCCAGTTCCATGCGGTGGCGCTCGGTGTCGCGGCGGGCATCGTCGAGCTGACGCGTCATGCGGTTGAAGGACTGGGTGAGGATGCCCAGCTCGTCACGGCTGTACACCGCCTGGCGTGGCGAGAAGTCGCCCTGGGCGACCGCCTGCGTACCCTCGGCGAGAATCGACAGCGGCGCGGACAGACGGCGCGCCATGACGAAGGCCAGGGCAAAGGCGCCGAACAGGGCAACGAGTACGGTCAACGTCAGTGTCAGGGCATAAATCCGCGTCAGCCCCTGGCGCGCAAGCTGCAGCTCCTGATAATCGCGGTACACCCCCTCGACCGCGTCAGCATCATAGGCAAGCGACGGCGGAACCGGCTGGATCACCTGCAGGATGCGCGGCTCCTCGAACACGCTCTGTGCCGCAACCGGCACCAGCACGCGCAGATTGAGCTGTCCGCCCGCGCCGTCGACGGCGGTGACCGCCTGCGTGCTGCGTGCCTGCTTGAGCTGGGCCTGCGTCGGCAGGTCGGGCAACGGGGTGCCGATCTCGCTGCTGGCGCTGGAAAGCAACTGGCCGCCGACCGAAAACAGCGCCGCCGACTGCACCCCCTGCTGCTCGCGCAAACGCAACAGCGCCGAACGACGCCCGGACTCCCTAAGATCAGAGAGTTCATTGGCCATGCCACGGGCCTTCTGGGTGAGGTCCGCCAGTAGCGAATCGAGTGCCGAACGCCCGAGACGGAGGCCCGACTCGAGCGCCTTTTCGACCCGGACATCGAACCAGCTTTCGATCGAGCGCGTCACGAACTGGACCGATACGCCATAGACCAGCGCTCCCGGCAACACGGCGATGATCCCGAACATCATCATCAGGCGCAGCTTCAGCCGCGCCCCGAATACCTGGGCGCGATAGTCCCGCCACAAGGAGCGGAGCTGCCAGCTCACCAGCCCGACCATGGCCAGCGCGAGGACGACGTTGAGACCGATCAGCAGCGGGTAGTGACGCGTGAAGATGGCAGTGTCGGCCGCCGTGGACATCAGCAGGAGGAACCAGAGAATGGCGCCCAGCGCCGCCGCCAGCGCCCCGCCTGCGGCTACGAAGCGCTTCACCTGGCCTCCACCGGCAGCGTCGCCTGCCACACCTTCCAGTCGGATGCGAGACTCCAGTCCCGGTTGCCGAGGGCGGAGATCTGGAAGGGGCGCGGCAACTGGTTGATGTCGAGGCGCATGCGCAATGCGGCCATGTAGGTATCTCCCGCCTGGACGCCGGCCTTCTCGCCGCGCCCGTCGGTCACCAGCCAGTTGCGCAGGCGCGAGAGAACGCGCAACGCCTCCGACAGGGTGTCGAAGGACTGATGGAGGCCGCCCGTCGACAGGCGATACTGGCGCGTCAGCGCATGGTAGGACAGGCGATGGGTCTGATGTCGACTGACCACTTTCTCGTCCAGCCAGTACCAGCGTGGCCGCGTCATTTCGAACTCGGTCACGAAGTAGAGCACGACACCCTTGGTCACAGCCTCTTCCAGGCGCTCGTTCAGTTCGAAGCCGAAATCCGCGGAAACGACGAAGCCGTCTTCGCTCGCCGTGATCTGCGGATTGGCGATGTCGATCTCGGCCGCCAGCACCAGCACCGGCAGCATGACCAGAACGGCGACCACCCAGGACCGGAATCGCTCAAGCATGCTTTTCGAGGAGGCAATAGTAGAAGCCATCGTGGGCTGCTGCTGGCAGAATTTGTTCCTCGTGGGCGCGGCGCGCATCGGGACGGTTGGCAACAAAGTGATCGATCTGCTCGCCGTTTTCCTCGGGAAATACCGAGCAGGTCGCGTAAAGCAGTTTACCCCCGCGCCGCACAACCCGCCACAGTGCATCGAGAATACGCGACTGGGCGGCCGCGAAGCCGGCGATGTCGGCCTCGCGGCGCAACCATTTGCTGTCCGGGTTGCGGCGCACGACACCGCTGGCGGTGCAGGCGACATCGGCAAGGACCGCGTCGAAGGGGCGGCCGTCCCACCAGGTATCGAGTCGGGCGCAGTCGGCCGCCTGAAGCGCGGCGTGCAGGCCGAGCCGCGTGAGGTTCTCGGCGACGCGCCGGCAGCGCGCAGCCTTCACGTCAAGCGCCAGCAGGTCGAGTTCGGCCCGTTCCAGCAGATGCGCCGTCTTGCCGCCCGGCGCGGCACAGGCATCGAGGACACGGCTTCCGGGCGACGGGTCGAGCAACGTCGCCGCCAGCTGCGCCCCGGGGTCCTGTACCGAAACCAGACCGGCGGCGAACCCGGGCAGCCGTTCGACGGGGACCGGCTTGGCGAGCGCGAGCCCCGCTTCGCCGACCGGCGTCGCGACGATCCCTTCCGCCGCCAGCCGCGCCCCGTATTCCTCGCGCGCAATGCGGCGGCGATTGACGCGCAAGGCCATCGGCGGCGGCGCATTGCCGGCGGCAACGATGGCCTGCCAATCGCCGGGCCATGCCTGCTGGAGACGCGCGAGCCACCAGCCCGGATGTTGCGCCTGCGCCACGGCATCGCTGGCCGCCGCGGCGCACAAAGCGTCCTGCTGCCGCAGGAAATTGCGCAGGACGCCATTGACCAGCCCGCGAAAGCGCCCCTCGGCCAGTTCACCGGCTGCCGCGACGGCCTGATCGACGACGGTATGCACCGCTTCCGGCCGGGTTTCCAGTCGATGGATCGCCACCAGCAGCAGCGCCCGGACCTCCTCGGCCGGCAGCGGAGTGGCCAGAAGGCGGCTCAGGAAGAAATCACCGCGTCCATAGCAGCGCAGGCTGCCATAGACGAGGTCCCGCACCGCCGGGCGCGCGACGGCATCGACGCGCGCAAGCAGGCCATCGGCGAGACTTTGCCCGGCGAAGACGGCGGCGTCGATGCGGGCTGCCTGCACGAAAGCGAAGGCCAGGGAAGTGGCGGGCAGATCGGACATGGGTTGCAATTATCGCACGCGGCATAATGGCGCAATGCGCCGTTATCTCATCGCCCTGCCATTCCTGCTCTTTCCGCCCCTCGCCGCGGCGTGGAACGCCGCCGGTCACCGGCTGGTGGCGGCGATCGCCTGGCAGCAGATCTCGCTCCCCAGCCGCGATTTCGTCGCGCAAGCGCTTGCCCGCCATCCCGACCATGAGCGCTGGGTCGCCAGGGCACGGTCGGCGGAACCCGGCGCGATCTTCATCGAAGCGGCGACCTGGCCCGACGACATCCGCAATGATCCGCGCTTTCACGACGAGGGCGAGGCCGCCCCCACCCCGGCGCTTCCCGGCTTTCCCGACAGCGCCCGGCACAAGGACTGGCATTACGTCGACATCGACGAGCAGGGAAGACCCGTGAGGGGAGCGGTCGACCGCCAGATCGAGCGCCTCGGCCGCCTGTTGCGGTCGACCACGAAAAAGGACGAGATTTCCTATGCCATCCCGTGGCTGGTGCATCTGGTCGCCGACATCCACCAGCCGTTGCACGCCGGTCGCGCCGATGACGAAGGCGCAACCGCGACCGCAATCGAGAACCCGTTCAACAAGCGCCTCCCCGTCACCAGCCTGCACATCTACTGGGACGACCTGCCCGGCCCGCCTTGGCTGCGCGGTCGCCGACTCGACGACAAGGCGCGGCGCCTGATCGCCGAACATCCCGCGCCGCGCCAGGGCAGCATTGCCTTGTGGCGGGACGAGAGCCATCGCCTGCTGCCGTCGGCCTACCCGGAGGCCGTCGGCAGCGTCCCGCCGACCATCACCGAGGACTTCGACCGGCGGGCTCACGCCATCGCCGAACGGCGCATCGTCGACGCCGGCTACCGGCTCGGACGTCTGCTCGAAGCGAGCATCGGCGCTCGCGTTTCACGTGAAACAGAATAGAATCGCGCCATGAATGGCCTGCACCTGATCGCCGACCTCCTTGACTGCCGCTGCCCGGCCGACTTCCTGTTCGCCGCCCCGCAACTCGAAGCGTTCTGCGCCGCGGCATGCGCGAAGCACGGGCTGACGGTCGTCGGCCGTCTCTTCCACGCTTTCCATGATGCGGCGGGCAACCCGGCGGGGGTCACCGGCGCCGTCGTTCTGGCCGAATCGCACCTGGCGGTCCACACCTGGCCGGAAATCGCCGGCGTGACGCTCGATGTCTACGTCTGCAACTTCAGCGCCGACAACAGTGATCGCGCCCACGCACTGTTCGCCGACGTCATCGCCGCCTTCGCCCCGCAACGGCTGGAAACGAAGGAGGTCGCCCGCGGCTGCCTGCCGGCGCCTCGCCCGGCCTAGCGCGCCATCGCCCGCAGACGGGCAATCCTTTCCCCGGTCGGCGGGTGCGTCGAAAAGAGGCCGCGGATCCCGCCGCCCGACAGCGGGTTGAGAATCATCATCTGCGCCGTTTCCGGGTGCGCTTCGGCCGGCGCCAGCGGAATCCGGCCCTCGGCGTACCTCTGGATCTTGCCCAGCGCGTCAGCCAGGGCATGCGGGTCGCCGCTGACTTCGGCGCCGCCGCGGTCGGCTTCGTACTCGCGGGCGCGCGAGATGGCCATCTGGATCAGGCTCGCGGCCAACGGCGCCAGCAGGGCGACGGCAATGCCGGCCAGCGGGTTGGCGGGACGCCCGTCCCCGCCGCGCCCGCCGAAGAACATCGCGAAATTGGCGAGCGCGGAAATGGCCCCCGCCATGGTCGCCGAGACCGTCGAAATCAGGATGTCGCGATGGGCCACGTGCGCCAGTTCATGGGCCATGACACCGCGCAGTTCGCGCGCCGGCAACAGTTGCAGGATGCCAGTCGTCGCCGCGACGGCGGCGTGTTCCGGACTGCGGCCGGTGGCGAAGGCATTCGGCTGATCCTCGTCGATCAGATACACCCGCGGCATCGGCAGGCCGGCGCGCTGCGCCAGCTCGCGCACCATGCCGTAAAACTGCGGCGCGCTGGTCTCGTCGACTTCCCGGGCGTTGTACATCTTCAACACCATCTTGTCCGAGAACCAGTACGAGAAGACATTCATCGCAGCGCCGAAGACGAGCGCCAGCAGCATGCCCGATTCGCCGCCGATCATGCCGCCGACCACGCCGAACAGCGCCATGATCGCGGCCATCAGCAGCGCCGTCTTGACCCAGTTGAACATCGTGAAGCCTCTTCGAAACAGTCGCGTTAGCCCATAGGTATTGGCAGGGCTGCCGATTTCAAGCCGCAACGTCGAACCGGTCGCCCGCCCGGAGCGCATGACCGGCCAGAAATTCGCGCACCGCCAGGCGCCTGCCTCCCGCCTTCTGCAACTCGGTGACCGCCAGCGCCCCTTCTCCGCAGGCAACGACGATGCTGTCGCGGTCAACGCTCAATATCCGCCCCATTTCACCCGTTCCGGCAACCGCCGCGGCCTGCCATAGCTTCACCGGCTGCCCGTGGAGCCGGGCCTGCGCTCCGGGAAACGGATTGAAGGCGCGGATATGGCGATCCAGGTCCCGCGCGCTCTTCGACCAGTCGATCAGCGCCTCGGCCTTGCCGAGCTTCGCTGCGTAGGTCACGCCTTCCGCGGCCTGCGCGGTCGCCGGCATGGGCAGTCCGGCCAGCGCCTCGACCACCAGTCGCGCGCCAAGGTCGGCCAGACGGTCGTGCAGCGTTGCGCTCGTGTCGCCGGATTCGATCGCGCAGCTACCCCGCAGCAGGACCGGCCCGGTATCGAGACCCGACTCCATCTGCATGATGCAGACACCGGATTCGCGATCGCCGGCGAGCAGCGCCCGCTGGATCGGCGCCGCCCCGCGCCAGCGCGGCAGCAGCGACGCGTGGATATTGATGCAGCCGAAGCGCGGGATGTCGAGCACCGCCTGCGGCAGGATGAGACCGTAGGCGGCGACCACCATGACGTCCGGCCGTTCGCCGGCGACTTTTGCCTGCGCCGCCGCATCCTTCAACGTCAGCGGCTGAAACACCTCGATGCCGCGCTCCGCCGCCAGCCGCTTGACCGCCGAAGGCTGCAGGCTCATGCCGCGCCCCGCCGGCCGGTCCGGCTGGGTGAGGGCCAGGCGCACCTCGTGCCCAGCCGTCAGGATCGCCTGCAATGCCAGTGCGGCAAAATCGGGGGTCCCGGCGAAGACCACCCTCATGCAGTGACCCGGGCCTGTTTGGCGAGCTTGTTGCGGATGCGTGTCTGTTTCAACTGTGACAGGTGATCGACGAAGACCTTGCCGTTCAGGTGGTCCAGTTCATGCTGGATGCAAACGGCGAGCAGCCCCTCGGCAACCAGCGTCTGATGCTGGCCCTCGCCATCCTGAAAGTGGACGCTCACCCGCTCGGCGCGTTCGACCTTTTCGTAGATCCCGGGCACCGACAGGCAGCCCTCCTCGGCCTCCTGCTGCCCCTGGAGGTCGTCGATGCGCGGATTGATCAGGGCAAGCAGTTCGTTCCTGCCTTCCGAAACGTCGATG
>CAZKSD010000013.1:9182-22582 GCA_964555315.1 uncultured Dechloromonas sp. | reverse complement strand
TTGAAGGTCCGGGCTATTTTGCCATATTCCTCGAGCAGCACGGGATTCCCTGGCGGCTGATCGCCATCGACGCCGGCGAACCGGCGCCGCCCGCGGTCGACGCGTTTTCCGGGCTGTGTTTCATGGGCGGCCCGATGAGCGTCAATGACCCGCTGCCGTGGATCGCGCCGGTCTGTGCGCTGATCCGCGATGCCGTGGCGAAGGACGTGCCGGTCATCGGCCACTGCCTCGGCGGACAGTTGATGAGCAAGGCGCTCGGCGGCGAGGTGACGCGCAATCCGGTCCGGGAAATCGGCTGGGGCATGGCCGGCGGCGAGGACAGTGCACTCGCCCGGCACTGGCTCGGCGGTTTCGCCGGCAGCCCGTGCACGGTCTTCCACTGGCATGGCGAAACCTTCAGCATCCCGCCCGGCGCCACGCGGCTGCTCGCCAGCCGGCATTGCGCCAACCAGATGTTCGCCGTCGGCCCCCACCTTGCCATGCAGTGCCATGTCGAGATGACGCCGGAAATGATCGCCGCCTGGTGCGCGCAATGGGGCGATGAGGTCCTGGCGCGGGCCGATCGCCCGAGCGTGCAGCCGCCCGAACTCATGCAGCGGGAAATCCCCGAACGCCTGCCGGAAATGCGCCGTTTGTCGGAACAGCTCTACTCGATCTGGATCCAGGGTCTCGCCCGCTGAAAAAGAATCAGGGCAGCCGGGGCCGCCCTGATTTTTGCCCTTTTTCCGGCGTCGACCGCGGCAATGCGCTCAATCCCGGAAATTGCCCGCGCGGATCGGAAAATCGACGATTTCCTTGCGGATCAGCGTGATGCATTCCTGCAGGTCATCGCGCTTGGCGCCCTGCACCCGCACCGCGTCGCCCTGAATCGAGGCCTGCACCTTGAGCTTGCCATCCTTGATCAGCTTGACAATCTTCTTGGCCAGTTCGGTCTCGATACCCAGCCTGATCTTCAGGTCCTGCTTGACCTTGTTGCCGGAGACCTTCTGCACCGCCTGGTGATCGAGGCGCTTGGTGCTCTCGGCCTCCTTCTTCTCCATCGCCGGAAACAGGATGTCCTTGATCTGGTTGAGCTGGAAATCGGAATCGCCGTGCAGGGTGATGATCTTGTCCTTCTCGTTCAGCTCGACCTTGGCGCTGGTGCCCTTGAAGTCGTAGCGGTTGTCGATCTGGCGCGAGGCGACGTCGACGGCGTTCTTCAACGCCACCATGTCGGCTTCGGAAGTGAAGTCAAAACTTGGCATGGCGATTATCCAAAGTGGCAGACGTAATGGTAGGGTTCATCGCAGGCGATCTCGAAACTGGAATCGCCCGGCACCTGGAAGGACTGGCCCGTGGTCCAAGTCGTCCATTCATTTTCGCCCTTGAGCCTGACCCGGCACGAACCGCCGACGCCTTCCATGACTTCCGGCGCGCCGGTATTGAAGGTCAGCGTCGACGGCAGGATGACGCCGACCGTCTTCCTCGCGCCGTCGGCAAGGATCACGGTGTGGCTCACGCATTTGCCGGCGAAATAGACATTGGCCTGCTTGACCACGGAAACGTTATCGAATTGCGACATTAGATCCCCCAAAGTTTCTGAATGACAGCCTTGGCGATGAAGCCGACCATGCCGAAGGCGAGCACGAAGAAGAGCACGAAGGTGCCCAGTTTGCCGGCCTTCGACTTCCAGGCGATCTCGCCGATGATGAACAGCATGAACAGGATGAAAGCGCCGACACCCCAGGTTGCGCCGAAGTCCGCAAGCTGCTCCTCGGTGAAACCGAAAAGGGTGCCGCTTTCCATCGCCTATCCCTGGCCCTTGCGCGCGCGCAGGTTGGCGGCGATGCGCATGCGCAGCGCGTTGAGCTTGATGAAGCCGCCCGCATCGCGCTGGTCGTAGGCGCCGGCATCGTCCTCGAAGGTGGCGATGGTCGGATCGAACAGCGAATCGCTCAGCGAATCGCGGCCGACGACGATGACGTTGCCCTTGTACAGCTTGACGCGGACAAAGCCATTGACGTTCTGCTGCGTGTGGTCGATCAGCGTCTGCAAGGCGACACGCTCCGGGCTCCACCAGTAGCCGTTGTAGACCAGGCTGGCATAACGCGGCATCAGGTCGTCCTTGAGGTGGGCGACCTCGCGGTCGAGGCAGACCGATTCGATGGCGCGGTGCGCCTTGAGCATGATCGTTCCGCCCGGGGTTTCGTAGCAGCCGCGCGACTTCATGCCGACATAGCGGTTCTCGACCAGGTCGAGACGGCCGATGCCGTGCCTGCCTCCGAGTTCGTTCAGTTTCGCCAGCGCCTCGGCCGGGCTCATGCGGATACCGTTCAGCGCAACGATGTCGCCCTTCTCGTAATCGAGGTCGAGGTATTCCGCCTGATCGGGAGCCGCTTCCGGGGAAACCGTCCACCGCCACATCGATTCCTCGGCCTCGGCCGCCGGGTCTTCGAGGTGGCGGCCCTCGTAGGAAATGTGCAGCAGGTTGGCGTCCATCGAGTAGGGCGACCCGCCCTGCTTGTGCTTCATGTCGACCGGGATGCCGTGCCCCTCGGCATAGGCCATCAGCTTTTCGCGCGAGAGCAGGTCCCATTCGCGCCAAGGCGCGATGATCTTGATGCCCGGCTTCAGCGCATAGGCGCCGAGCTCGAAGCGCACCTGGTCGTTGCCCTTGCCGGTCGCGCCGTGGCAGATGGCGTCGGCGCCGGTCGTGTTGACGATCTCGATCAGGCGCTTGGCGATCAGCGGCCGGGCGATCGACGTGCCGAGCAGGTATTCGCCCTCATAAACGGTATTGCAGCGGAACATCGGGAAGACGAAATCGCGGACGAATTCCTCGCGCAGGTCGTCGATGAAGATGTTCTCCGGCCGGATGCCGCACTGCAGCGCCTTGGCGCGCGCCGGCTCGAGTTCCTCGCCCTGGCCGAGGTCGGCGGTGAAGGTCACCACTTCGCACTGGTAGGTATCCTGCAGCCACTTGAGGATGACCGAGGTATCGAGACCGCCGGAATAGGCCAGCACCGCTTTCTTGACGTCGCTCATTTGTTTTCCCTTACTTCGTTTCGATCCTGCCCAGGAGCAGGTACTCCATCAACGCCTTCTGCACGTGCAACCGGTTTTCAGCCTCGTCCCAGACCACCGATTGCGGGCCGTCGATCACCTCGGCGGTCACTTCCTCGCCGCGATGCGCGGGCAGGCAGTGCATGAACAAGGCGTCGGGATGCGCCGCGCGCATCATCTCGCCATCGACGCGCCAGTCGGCAAAGGCCTTGCGGCGCGTCTCGTTTTCCGCCTCGAAGCCCATCGAGGTCCACACGTCGGTGTTCACCAGGTCGGCTCCGCGGCAGGCGTCCATCGGGTCGGCGAAAACCTCGAAATGCGAGCGATCGACGACGCCGATCTGGTCCGGCTTGATCTCGTACCCCGGCGGCGTCGACACATTGACCTTGAAATCCAGCACCTCGGCCGCCTGCAGCCAGGTATTGCACATGTTGTTGGCATCGCCGACCCAGGCCACGGTCTTGCCCTGGATGCAGCCGCGATGCTCGACGTAGGTACAGACGTCGGCGAGGATCTGGCACGGGTGGTATTCGTTGGTCAGGCCGTTGATCACCGGCACGCGCGAATTCGCGGCGAAGCGCTCGATGATCTCCTGCTCGTAGGTGCGGATCATCACCAGGTCGCTCATGCGCGAGATCACCTGCGCCGCGTCCTCGACCGGCTCGCCGCGCCCCAGTTGCGAATCGCGGGTGTTCAGGTAGATCGCCGAGCCGCCCAGCTGCTGTATGCCGGCCTCGAACGACAGGCGCGTGCGCGTGCTCGCCTTCTCGAAGATCATCACCAGCGTCCGGTCGCACAGCGGCCAGTGCTTGCGGTAGGACTTGAATTCGTTCTTGATCCAGCGCGTGCGTTCGTAGACATATTCGAACTCGTCGCGCGTGAAATCCCGGAACTGCAGAAAATGCTTGATCGCCATGTCAGGACGCCAGGAAATCCCGGATCAGGGGAACGCTGCGGTCGACCAGCTCCCGCGCCTCGTTTTCATCCAGGATCAGCGGCGGCAGCAGACGGATCACCCTGTCGGCCGTCACGTTGATCAGCAGCCCGGCGGCCAGCGCCATGCCGACCAGTTCGCCGCACGGACGATCGAGTTCGATGCCGATCATCAGACCCTGGCCGCGGATTTCCCTGATACCCCGGACACCGGCCAGCGCCTCGGCGAACCGCTGGCGGATCAGCGCGCCGACGGATTCCGCCCGCGCCATCAGGCCATCCTGCTCGATGGTGGCGATCGTCGTCAGCGCCGCCGCGCACGCCAGCGGATTGCCGCCGAAGGTCGAGCCGTGCTTGCCCGGCTCGAACAGGCCGGCCGCCCTGCCGCCGGCCATGCAGGCGCCGATCGGCACACCCGAACCGAGGCCCTTGGCCAGCGTCGCGATGTCCGGCCGGATGCCGGCGTGCTGGTAGCCGAACCATTTGCCGGTACGCGCCATGCCGCACTGCACCTCGTCGCAGATCAGCAGCCAGCCCTGGTCGTCGCACAACCGGCGCAGCCCTTTCTGGAATTCGGGCGAAGCGAGATTGATGCCGCCCTCGCCCTGGATGATCTCCAGCATCACGGCGACGATGTTCTTGTTGTGCCTGCCGATCGCCTTGATCGCCTCGAGATCGTCGTACGGCACGCGCACGAAACCCGCGACGAGCGGCTCGAAACCCGCCTGCGCCTTGCGGTTGCCGGTGGCCGAAAGCGTTGCCATCGTCCGCCCGTGGAAGGCCTTTTCCATGACGATGATGGTCGGCGAGTCGATGCCCTTCCTGTGGCCGTAGTAGCGCGCCAGCTTGATCGCCGCCTCGTTGGCCTCGCAACCGGAATTGCAGAAGAAGATCTCCTCCATTCCCGACAGTTCCGCCAGCCGGTCGGCAAGTTCCTCCTGCTCGCGGATGCGGTAGAGGTTGGACGTATGCAGCAGGCGCCCGGCCTGGGCGGCGATCGCCGACACCAGCCTGGGATGGGCATGGCCGAGCGTCGAAACGGCGATCCCGGACAATGCATCCAGGTATTCCCTGCCCTCGCTATCGGTAATCCGGCATCCCTGACCGTGGCTGAACGCCACCGGCAACCTGGCGTAGGTATTCATCACATGCGACATCGGACAACCCCAGAAAACGAAAACGGCGGACATTGCCGCCGGAACGACCGCAACCTCCGACGTTGGCCAGCACCGGAGAGGGTTGCAGAAATGCGAATGTTAAGTCAAAAACAAGGCCTTGTATATAATGCACAGCCATCTGCGCCACCGCATCCGGGACCGCATGCCGGCCCCGGCGCAACGGAACGGCGGTCGCCGGCGCCCGGGCGAGGCGAACATGAAACCGGGCGATCACGCCACAGTTCCAAGCCTTCTGCTAGAATGCGACACAACAAGGTCGCAATGCCCCGACAAGACACAGTGGATCAATGACAACACCAGAATCGACCACCTTCATCATCGTTGGCCTCACCAAGGAAGGGCGCAAGTTCCGCCCGAGCGACTGGGCGGAACGCCTGTGCGGCGTCATGTCCGCGTTCGGCGCCGAGCGCAAGATGAAATACTCGCCCTACGTCGGGCCCGGCGACCACAACGGCCAGAAGGCGGTGTTCGTAGACGGCCGGCTCGGCGAAATCGAGCCGATGGCCTACCGCTTCATGCTCAATTTCGCCCAGGACAACGACCTGCAGATCGTCGACGGCGTCTGCCGGCTCGACGGCAAGAAATAACACCGCTTTCTATCGTACGAGGGCCATGCCATGAGACAAGTCGGGTCCAGGCGCGAACGCCCTCTTGCCCGCAACGCCAGCGGGGAGCTACTGATCGAGGGCGCCCGTTTCAGCGAAGCCGTTTCCCATCTCGCGCAGACCACCTTCATTCCCAAGGGGGTCTATCGATTCCATTCCCAGGAAGACGCCAATCGGCAACAGGAGCGATGCCTTGTTCTCGGAATGGCGCGGCGTGCCGCACAGCGAGCCTGATGGAAGAGTTCAGCCGTCCAGCCACCCTGGCGGATCTCAAACTGCTGCTCCGGTCGCTTGATGAACGTGGCGTCGATTACCTGCTGATAGGGGGTTACGCGCTCGCCGCACACGGCTACCAGCGGGCCACGATAGATATCGACCTGCTTGTTCCGGGAAATGTGGCAAGCGGGCAGCGGATCAAGGACGCATTGATGGTATTGCCTGACCAGGCGGCAAGGGATCTCGAGCCCGAATGGTTCGCGGACGGCGAAAACATCCGCGTCGCCGATGTATTCATTGTCGATCTCCTGCTCAATGCAAACGGACAGTCTTTCGACACCCTGAGCCGTTACGCACAAACGATCGATCTTGATGGCATCCCGGTCAAGACCGTCAGCCTCGAAGGTCTGTTGCTCACCAAGCGGACGATGCGCGACAAGGATGCCGTCGACCGAATCGTCATCGAACGCGCACTGGAAGCGCTCAAGGCTTCAGATGACGAGCACGGCGCCGATTGAGCGAGCGTCCGCAGCGCGTTATCGATCCGCCTGCAACCGGGCACGAACCCATTCACAAAGCCGCTTCTTCGTCCCGTCGGAAATCCGAAGTTGATTGATCCGATCCCGAACCACTCCATTATCCACAGTCTTGTGCCGCAGCATGGCTTCGACAAACGGCCAATCCTTGTCCCTTCCCGCAGCCAGTCTTGACGCCGCAAGGTCATGCGGTTCCAGGCAGTAACCGATCTTGAGGTCGGTGTTTTCGCTCTGTACCTTGACCAGGCGACTTTCCCAGCCCTCCGGAAGAATGGAGGTGTCCGGCGACGCCCTGAGCATAATAGCCAAATCGTTCGTCAAACGGCGAGAGTTCCCCGATCGCACCGTCGATCACATCGGCGAGGTCCGGTCGATGCAAGGGGTAGCAATCCGCCTCCCGCGATTGCAGCAGAACCGCCGGCGCATCCGGCACCGCGCCAAGAATCGATTGACTGCCCACCACCACGATTTCGACCTGGTCGGTCACCGCTGCGGCGGCGCGAATCAGATGCTCAAGTTCACGGCGCTTCATGTTCGCTACGCCACTGTTTCAGAAAGGCGAAACGCTCCCGATTGGTCAGGACACCGGAAAACGGTGACGACTGACGCAACGCGGCAGCCCTCTGCGAATCCTCAACCGCAACCGAAAGGCAAGCCTCGACCCCCTGATTCATGAGATGCTCCCACTCACTCAAGTAGGGCTGGGAGGAACCACATACGGTCTCGCGCCATCGGGCCAGGGTCCCCCTCGCCTTCTCGAACAAGGAAGGATCACGCATGACCCGCTCGGCAACCAGGCGATGCAGAGCAAGGCTACGCTGATCAATCTCGTCGTGCGTTCTCATGGAATGTTCCCGGTCTCGGCCATCACCAACAACGCTGCTTCATTCCTTGTCGGGTACTGTAGCAAAAACAAAAGGCACCCGCAGGTGCCTTTTCATTTTGCGCCGTGCAGGATCAGGCAGCAGCGAGAGCCTTGATCTGGGCGGAGAGGCGGCTCTTGGTGCGCGAGGCCTTGTTCTTGTGGACGATCTTCTTGTCGGCGATGCGGTCCAGGACGGCAACGGACTGCTGGAAGACGCCCTGGGCGGCGGCCTTGTCGCCGGCGTCGATCGCCTGACGCACGCGCTTGATCGCGGTACGCAGGGTCGAACGCAGGCTGGCGTTGTGGGAGCGCTGCTTGTCAGCTTGACGGGCGCGCTTGCGGGCTTGTGCGCTATTGGCCATGATTTGAGTCCGAAGAAAAACCAAAACGGAAATTATAATCACATTAAACCAACCATGCAACTGAAAGGGCAACTCCGGGCTTCATCGAAGTGGTTGGGCATCATAGCATCCGGGCGTTGAGTTACTCGAGGTATATACTGACCACGAGGCGTCGACGCAGCTTCGTGTAGTCAAAGGACGGCGTCAACCGGCAAACGCCGACCCAGAAGACAAGGTCATCTGTATGAGTACATGGCTGTCACGCAGGTTTCAAGACGCCAGGGATTTTTGGTTGGCCACCCTCGCACATGGGGCGAGCGTGGTGCCAAGTGCATTGCGCTATCTACGCTTGGCCGTTAACGAAGGCTACTCGCCGTCGGAAATCATCATGCTGGGCTTGCTCAATCCGCGCGAGCCGACCAAATCCACTCGGAACGAAATCAGCAAGAGCAAAATGCTGATTCTGCAGGAGCGCATCAATCCGAGAGATAGCTTTGACCTCACGGAAGACAAGATCGTTTTCTTTCGCCATTGCCGTGAACTGGGGCTACCGACACCAGAAATTCTCGCCATTTACTGCGAGCGCCAGGGTAAAGACTTCGGTCTGACACAACTGCGGATCGCGGCAGAACTGGCGGTGTTTCTCGACAAGCTCCGACTCGATGACGTGGTTCTCAAGCCGGTCCACGGCGTGCACGGACAAGGCGTATTGATCCTGACGCGCAAGGGACCTGGGTATCAGGATGTCGGCAGCGGCAAGAACTACGATGCGGCCACATTGACCCACTTTATGAAGCGGTTTCCATATTCGGAGTGGATGCTGCAAGAGCGGTTGTTTGGTCATCCCGAACTGTGCGCCTTGTCGAATACTCAGTCGATGCAAACTGCGCGTGTCGTCACCTATATGAGTAGCCCTCGGGAATCGGCAATCGTCGGGGCGCGATTGCGTATCATTGCTTCAGGCGCCGGTTTCGACAACTTCAATTTTGGTGCCTCTGGCAACCTGCTGGCCGCCATCGATCCGGAACGAGGTGTTCTAGCCAATGTGCTCGGCGTTCCGGAAAAACATCGCGGAACGCAGCGCGTCTCTAATCATCCACGGTCGGGTCGGGTACTGCAGGGATTCCGGCTACCGGATTGGGATGGGGTGCGGTCCCTGGCACTGCAGGGAGCGCAGGCTTTCTGGCCGCTGAGAACCGTCGGATGGGACATCGGTATCACGAACAAGGGTCCGAGCCTCATCGAGGGCAACGTCACCTGGGATCCGCTTCCCGGAGACGACGATTTCCGTCGCTTCTACGATTCCCTGGGCGGTGCTTGAGGGTGGATCGACGTGATCCCGCTGTCCGCCCTTGGCTGGAACTTAGCATTGGGCCGGATCAATAGTTGGCCTTGCAGCATGCAGGCCCGCAACCGGAACATACCGCTAGTCGGATAAATGCTACCGACCACCCCACAAACCCTAGGGAGTCGCGTTTTTTAGGTACACTGACATCCGAGAAAAGAGGATTTTTGTCACGCACATGCAAACAATGAATCAAAGACACGGGTTCACGCTGATCGAACTATTGGTGACGGTCGCAGTTCTGGGGGTGCTGATTGCAGTTGCCGCCCCTTCCTTTGCCAATCTTCTGGCTTCCAATCGGGCGTCGTCGGTCAGTACCGAAGTGGCAGGTGCAATGATGTTCGCTAGGGCGGAAGCCGTCAAGCGCGCCGTCCGGGTGACCATGTGCAAGAGTATCAATACGGACCAGGCATCCCCCACCTGCGATGCCTCGAATTCAAGCTCCTGGGCAAACGGCTGGCTGATTTTCACCGATACCGGAACCATTGGAACGGTCGACGGCACCGATGTCCGCCTTAAGGTCGCGCAACCGGCGATCCGGGATGGGTCGATTACCAGTTCCAGCAGCAATTTCGACAACTACCTCTCCTTCAACGCCAGGGGCAACCTGGTGCCATCGGGCAATGTCCTGACGACGTCGATGGTGATTTGCTACAACCACCATCAGCGCACGATAGAAATCGCCCCGACCGGACGTCTTCATACCATTGCAGGAACATGCTGATGATGCCCATCTCAAAGCAAGCCGGGAATCTACAGCGCCCGCTGCCGCGGCAAGCGCGGGGAGTGACGATGATCGAGGTTCTGGTTTCCATCGTCATTTTGTCGATCGGCCTGCTCGGTTATGCCGGACTGTTGCTGAAGTCCAACAAGGACAACCTGATGGCCTTTCAACGGAGCCAGGCAACGATCATGGCCTATGACATCATCGATTCCATGCGCGTCAATCGTGGCGCCGCAACGGCGGGAAACTACAATTCAACGTTCGTTTCCACCCCTTCGGCCGGAACGCAGGTTCATCAGATCGACCTGCTGCGTTGGAAGGGCGCTAATGGCCTTCTTTCCGCTTTGCCGGGGGGTGCTGGCCAGATCACGGTAGACGGCAACGGAAACGCCACTGTCGAGATTCGCTGGAACGACCAGGGCCAGACGTCTGGCACAACCCAGCAGACCCTGTCATTCAGAACGCAAACGCAACTATGAGACCGCAACCACTGCCCGGTATTTCGCGCCCGGCTCGGCGGCAGCCCGGGTTCTCCCTTGTCGAACTGATGGTGGCCCTTGCGGTAGGCCTGACTCTGGTCCTGGTGGTTGGCTACGCCTACCTGGGCAGCAAGCAGACCTTCAGGGTTCAGGATGCGTTGTCGAGAATGCAGGAAAATGCCCGTTTCGTTTTCGAGACGATGGGCTTCGACATCCGCATGGCGGGTTTTGGCGGATGCCCGGCGCAGACGGCCGTCAACGTCCTCAGCAACGCCACGGACTGGGACAAGGATCTGCTGAATTTTCCCCTGGTCGGCTACGAGGGTGGGGTCAGCACCTTCCCGACCGGCGTTGCCGGGAATGTCCTGAGGGGGGATGCCCTGACCGTCGTGCGGGCCAGCGAGGTCGAATACATCGTGCAGGCAGATGTCTCGCCCACGATGACGCTGACGACGACGCACGACATCCAGCAGAATGACATCGTTGTCGCGACGGACTGCACGCATCAGGCGATATTCCAGATGACCGGCCCCGCCAATACCGCCAACACCGCCACCACGATCAATCGGAACGGCGGCCTCAATACCGCTGTGAACCTCGGAAGCGGCGGCGTCGCCTATCCCTTTGCCGCGGGTTCGCGGGTCATGCAGATGAGCGGCGTAAATTACTTCATCCGCAACAATGCCAGCGGCGAGCCGGGGCTCGTGAGGTTTCGCAGGACCGGCGCCAACGGTACCACGACGCCTGCCAATGCCGCCGACTGGGCCAGGCTCGAACTCGCCGAAGGCATCCAGGACATGCAGATCACCTACGGCGTCGATACCACGACTCCTAGTGCCGACGGCGTTGTCGACACCTACCTGCGCGCCGACGAGATCGCCGGCATCGGCCCGGGCGCCACCCTCGCCGAGAAATGGCAGCGGGTTCTCAGCGTGCGCATAGCGCTGTTGCTGGTTTCCCCCGGCAGCGACGCGTATACCGCCGAGCCACAGACGTACACCTTCAATGGAACGACGACCACGCCAACCGATCGACGCCTGCGCAAGGTCTTCAACACCACCATCGCCGTGAGGAATCGACTGCCGTGATCGATCGCACTCTTTCCCCATTGCCGTGCCGGAGTCGGCAGCGCGGGGCCACCTTGCTGGTCGCGCTGGTCTTCGTGATCGTCCTATCGCTGCTCGGCATCGGGGCGGCGCAAAACAACCGGTTCCAGGAACTGATGGGCGGCAGCACGCGCGACCGCGAACTGGCCTTCGAATCCGCCGAAGCGGCGCTGCAGGATGCCAAGGCCACTTTCGCCACCTGGCGCACGGGGCCATTCACGGGCACGGTCACGAACGGATTGAGCCTGTATAACGCCGGCAATTCGAACGGCGCAGCCTGGTGGAACGCTTCAGCGCAGTGGCCAAATTACCGGACGCCGACGCTGAACATCACCAGAGCGATCAAGCAGCCGCAATATCGCATCGAGAAGATGCCCGATGTCGGTACCGTGCAATATTTCCGCGTGACGGCGCGCGGTTTCGGCGCCGCCGGCACGGCGGCCGATCCCACCACGATCGTCATTCTTCAGGCGGAATACCGCTACACACCATGAACCGGGAGTCCATCATGAACCGCACCCGCAGATTCGGCCTTGCCTTTCACAGCCTGCTGGCTGCCGCGTGCCTCGGTTGCGCCACTGCCGCAACCGCCGTCACGCTGGCGGATACGCCGCTGTTCCTGACCGTTGACGTACCGCCCAACCTGATCCTCACGCTCGACGATTCGGGCAGCATGTCGCGGGCCTTCACGCCCGACCTCTGCGGCAACCCGAACGCCATCTGCGACAACAACCCTGACAGCCGCCTCCAGCCGCGCTATGTCAAGTCAGCCTACTTCAACCCGATCTACTACGATCCGGCGATCCGCTATGACCCGCCCAAGAATGCGGCCGGCACCCTGTTGACGACCAGCTATACGGCAGCCTGGCTCAACGGATTCGACACGGCCTATGGGTCGGTCAACTTGAGCACCAATTACCGGCCGAGCGCCGGCCTGTTCATTTCCAGTTCGACGAACAAGGTCCATGAATTCATGGATCACGCCGATGAAGATCTGCGCTGTTCCACAGGTACTAACGGAAATGAATCAACCGGCGGAACCAGATATTGCCGGTATCCGAGCGGAACCGGCACATGGAACCAGATGACCGGCAACCCGACGTGCACCGGCCGCACCACTTGTCGCGACGAACGGATGCCGGCCTATTACTACAAGTTCAATGCCGCAAATGCCGGTTGCACCACCAATGTCGCGAACCAGAAAACCGACATTGACTGTTACACGATGGTCCTGGTCGGCAGTGCTGCCGATACCACACCCGGCACGGTTGCCGAAAAGCAGCAGAACTTCGCCAACTGGTATTCCTTCTACCGCACCCGCAACCTGATGACCATCTCCGGTACGGCGCGCGCGTTCGCCGATGTCAAGGCCGACACGCGGGTCGGCTGGCAGGCGATCAACAGTTGCCGTGGCAATACCACCACCTTCGCGACCTCCGACTGCGACGGCTGGCAGAACTTCTCGAACGTCAGCAATGAAGTGCGGCCATTCACCGGCACCCACAAGACAGATTTCTACAACTGGCTGTTCCGCCTGCCGACCAGTTCGAGCACGCCGTTGCGTGAGGCCTTGCGCCGGGTCGGCACCTATCTCACACGCAGCGGCACAACGGTCGCAGCGCTTGCCGGTACGCCTTACGACAAATTCACGGAAGTCTACCCCGCACAATACCTTCCGGTTTCATGCCGCAAGAATTTCCATGTGCTGATGACCGACGGCATCTGGAACGACGACCTGACCACGAACAACACCGACAACACAAACACGACCGTGCCCCCGACCACCGGGCAACCGGCAGTTACCTACACGCCCGTGGCGCCGTTCCGGGGACCGGAAGCGAATACCCTGGCGGACATCGCCTTCAATTACTGGATAACCGATCTCGCCGCGCTCCCGAATTCGCTCATTCCGCGGTATGCGGACCGGGCCGGCACGGCCAGCGAGGCGTACTGGAACCCGGTCAATAACCCGGCAACCTGGCAACACCTGGTGAACTTCACCGTCGGCCTCGGCCTGACACCCTTCCTCT
>CAZKSD010000013.1:0-9082 GCA_964555315.1 uncultured Dechloromonas sp. | reverse complement strand
TCGGGTGTCGAGCTGTTCGCCTATATCCCGAATGGCGTCTACGCCAACCTGATCAATCTGACCCGGCCGACCTACAGCCACAAGCACTATGTCGACGGCTCGCCGATGGCCGGGGATGCTTGGTTCGGCGACGTCAACAATACCGGCCCGAGTTGGAAGACAGTTCTGGTCGGCGGGCTGAATTCGGGCGGCAAGAGCATCTACGCCCTGGACATCACCAGCCCGACAACCTTCGATGCGACGAAGATTCTCTGGGAGTTCTCGGATAGTGCCGACCTTGGCTACACCTACAGCCAGCCCCAGATTGGTCGCCTGAACAACGGAGATTGGGTCGCGGTGTTCGGCAACGGCTACAACAGCACCAACGACAGAGCCTATCTTTATGTGGTTCGCCTGTACGATGGCGCCCAGTTGGCGAAGATTCCGGCGGGCACGGCAACGGCCAACGGCCTGTCCACCCCGATCCTGCGGGATAACGGTAGCGACAAGATCATCGACTACGTTTATGCCGGTGATCTCCAGGGAAATTTGTGGAAGTTCGACCTCAGCGCCGCCAATCCTGCATCATGGGGCGTCAGCAATGGCGGAAATCCGTTGTTCCTCGCGCAGAACGGTCTCGACCGGCAACCGATCACGGCACAACCCAAGGTCAGCGCGCACCCGCTTGGCGGGGTGCTGGTGCTCTTCGGTACCGGCCAGTATCTAAACGATGCCGACGTCGACTCGACCAAGGTTCAATCCTATTACGGAATCTGGGACACGGATGCCACAACGACGACCATTTTGCGGGCAAGTCTTCAGGCGCAGGCTATCGTCGATCAGCAAACGGTTGGTACAACCCGTGTTCGGGTTACCAGCAACAACTCGGTCGATTACGGCACCCTTTCGTCTCCGACAAAGCGTGGCTGGTATCTCGATCTGGTCTTTCCGGCTGCCGGCACCGGTGGCGAACGCGTGATCGCCACGTCGAGCTTCCTGGAAGATCGCGTCATCTTCACCACGGTCACGCCATCCCGCGATCCTTGCGATCCGGGCGGCGACAGTTATCTGATGGAATTGCTCACGCTCACTGGCTCCCGCCCCACGGAGTCCGTCCTCGACATCAACGGCGACGCGCAGTTTTCCGCTGGCGACTTCGTGGGTGGCTTGCCGGCGTCCGGTTACGGTTCGACGGTCGGCATCATGAAAGTCCCCGTGATCATCAAGAAGCCGGACGATGGCAAGGCGTTCAAGGTCCTTACCGGGACGTCCGGGGGGTTCATGACGATCCTGAACAAGATTCCGCAATCAGTACCGGGCTTGTACAGGATTTATTGGAAGCAGATTCAGTAACAAGGAAATGCAATGACGGCGAAGACCATGACCCGCAGCGGCGGATTCACACTGATCGAAGTGATGATCGTCGTTGCCATTCTCGGGATACTGGCGACGATCGCCGTGCCTTCCTATAACGAGTACATCCGTCGCGGTGCCCGTGCGGACGCCCGCACGGCGCTGCTCGAAAACGCGCAGTTTCTCGAGCGTAATTTCACCTTGGCGACGAGTTACTCGAAGGATTCAGTTGGTGCTGACATTGTTCTTCCCGTCGCAAATTCGCCGCGTACCGGCACGGCCCTGTACGTCATCGTCGCCAACCCACTGACCCCGACGACTTACACACTGAGCGCAACACCCGTCGTTGGCCGAAGGATGGACGGGGATGCCTGCGGCTCGCTGACTCTGACCCACCTCGGCCAACGTGGCGCGACCGGCACGCTCTCCGCAGCGGATTGCTGGAACCGGTAACGCCATCTTTGCCGGAAGCCCTCGGAGTCGACAGCACGGGCGGAAGAATCGACCGGCCCTGAAACGGCTCTCGTTGTGTTTCGGCCTGTCGCTTGCAGTCCATGCGGCGGCAGGCAGCTTTATCTCCGGCGACCCTAAAGGGACCGTGCCTGCCGGACCGGTCCGGACGCTTGCGGTTCGCCTGATTGCGGACAACGCCCACGAACTCACGCTAACTCGCGAATTGCTGACAGCGCCGGCCACAAGTGTGAATGCAAAAAGAAGATCGGCAGCGAGTCACGATTTGCCTGCACCAACGTTTTACGCCCCCGTCGTTGCAGCGCCAGATGACGACAAACCGAGGCTCCTCGTGCCTCCCGAGATTGGCGAAGCGACGTTGTTCTCCTCCCAACGGGGAGATCTCGTCGCCGAGGTCTTCGTCGATATCGCCGGGGATGTCACCGACGTTCGGGTCTTGCGTTCCGACTTGCCCGACAGCGACTCGGTCTCAGTCATCAAGGCCATCGGCAGCGCAAAATATAGTCCGGCGCGGCATCGAGGCCAACCGGTCAACGGACAATCCACGCTCTATTTCGAGTATCGACCTGATGAATCTCCAGAACTACGCTACGACTGGATTTCCGACTACCTCCTGAACTCCGGGTAGATCGATTCAAGAGCGAAGAAGCACCTGCCAACTGTGTCATGCCCCAAGAACGTCTGACTACGCTAGCCCCTTTGGCAACGGAAATGAAACGCCCTCCTCGACACCGACCACCTGCGATACTTCGGCGTCGGTCAGGAAGCTGATGCGGTCGACGCCTCGCCGGACCAGTATTTCCGGAGCAGAGGCGCCGGTGGTGACGCCGACCCGCTGCCTGCCTTGCAGCCAGGCCGGGTCGATCTCGTCCGGCCCATCGACCAGATCCCCGACCCGCACCGAACCCCGGGAGAATCACGAATCACGCAGGGCTAACATTGCAATTCGAGTAACATGATTCCATAATTGCAAGCATGATACCGCGAACATTGACGCATCGACTTCTGGAAACGCTGGCCCGTTCGCCGGCCACTGCGTTGCTCGGGCCGCGCCAGGCAGGTAAGACCACGCTGGCGCTGGAGAGCGCGCAAGCAAGTGGCCTGCCGTTCATCTATCTCGACCTCGAGTCCGGGCAGGATCGGGCCAAGTTGGAACAACCCGAGCTATATCTCGGGGACCATCTGGACAAGCTGGTGATTCTGGACGAAGTCCATCGCTCCCCAGGCCTCTTTCCCACATTGCGGGGCCTGATCGACCGCAACCGGCGGGCTGGACGCCGGGCCGGACAATACCTGCTGCTCGGCTCCGCCTCGCTGGAGTTGCTCAAGCAGTCCGGCGAAACCCTGGCCGGCCGGATTGCTTACCTCGAACTGACCCCGTTCAATTTGCTGGAAGCGGGCGAATTCGGGGAAACGAGCCTGTGGGTTCGCGGCGGCTTTCCTGACAGCCTGCTCGCCGGGAACGAGGCAGGCAGCATGCGCTGGCGGCTGGATTTCATCCGGTCCTACCTGGAACGCGACATTCCTCAGTTCGGCCCCCGTATTGCCGCGGAAACTCTCCGCCGTTTCTGGACCATGCTCGCCCACCATCAGGGCGGGATTCTGAATACGGCCCAGTTCGCCCGCAATCTCGGTGTGGATGCCAAGACGGCGGCGGCCTATCTCGATTTGCTGGTCGATCTGCTTCTGGTACGCCGCCTGCCTCCCTGGCATGCGAATCTCGGGAAACGGCTGATCAAGTCACCCAAAGTCTACGTCCGCGATACGGGCCTGGTTCATGCGCTGCTGAACATTTCCGACAGGGAAGCCCTGCTGGGCCATCCGGTCGTCGGCCCGAGCTGGGAAGGGTTCGTTATCGAGAATCTGCTTGGTTACGCGCCGGATGGGGTTTTCGGCCATTTTTACCGGAGTAGCGGCGGGGCCGAAATCGACCTGTTGCTGGAATGGCCTGACGGCGACCTGTGGGCTGTCGAGATCAAGCGCAGCCTTGCGCCCAAGGTCGAGAGGGGTTTCCACAGCGCTTGCGCCGATTTGAAGCCGGCACGCAAACTCGTCATCTACCCCGGCGGCGAAACCTACCGCATTGCGGAGGATATTGAAGCCATGCCGCCCTCGGCGGCGGCGATGGCAATTACGGGCGCCCGGTGACCTCGGCGAGTTCCCGGGGCAATCGCTCACTTCACCAGGCCGAAGCAGGCCTTATCTATCTCGGGTTTCATCCTCTGCCAGATCCCTGAGTGTTCAGGGGGACGATAGGCCGTGGCCGTCGTCGCAATGCGCTCAATGATTTGCTCGGGATGATCAACTCGGCAATGAATTTTCCCAAACTCAATCAGGTCTTTCGTTGCCGGCCAGGCTTTTGTCCCGCCAAGTTTGAGGGCGAGCGTATCCTTTGGATGGTAAGCCGTTGTATTCACAACATCAAAAAGCGGGGAGAGACGGCAGTCGTCGCTCGTGGGGTCCGAATAGATCAGGCCAAAGTTCTTGAGGTGCGCATCACCATTGCGCAGGAGGATCGATAGCACAATGGAGGCAAAGAGGCTCTCCAGTGATGTATTCCGATGCTGCTCCGAGGTAAACAGCGCTACTGCCTTGGCAACCATCTCATAGCTGCCGTTGTATTTTTCTTCATTTTGCCTGTTGGTCAGTGCGGTCATGTCCTCGAATCCGAGATAGCCTTGTTCGCCCATATCGAACCGTTCGACGACAAACAGCTTTTTATCGTCGGACAGCCAGAAGCGCGGGGTATCCAGTCCGGCAGCTTGGGCAATGGATAGGCAGACGAACTCGTTCTCAGCCAGCCCTGGGTAGTCATCCCCGCTGGATTTGATGATAACGCCCCTGTCCTTCATGGAAATCTTGTCGATCACCTCCTTGTCGGCTTCTTTTTTTATGGGAACAAGGACTTTCGGCTGAATCCCGGAAATACCGGAGGCCAGGGCATATTGCCCGGAAAGGTGTTCAAAGAGGCCTTCCGTGCCTTTCCATGTCAATATCGATTTCAGGTGCTCTCCGGCAAATTTTGGGCTGCGGTCATCGCCTTCCTGGAGCGCCCTGACGCGCCCGATCACCTCTCGACCGGAGATGGCAAGTATCGTCATGTCGTCCATCTTTGTGACCTTGGCAAAATGCTGCCTGCTCCAGTCGAGCAAGAAACCTTCTGGCAGGTTTTGCCGCAGAACACCAGGCAATATATTCGCGGCGTAGCTTTTGCTGCGCAGCGGCATGGTCAGCGAGATTTCGCAGCCGGGATTATTTGTTTGGTAGTTGAAAACGAACTGACTCTCGCGCGCAAGCTCACCAGAGAACCCTTGGGTGGTATGAATGTTGAGCTTTTTGATCTTGAGCACCCTTAGGCCTCATCCTTGAACATGTCGTCAAGTTCCTCGGCTGTCGGGCGACCGCGCCCCGGACGAATTGTCATTTCGAGATCAAGTGCGGCGCATATCCGCAACAAGCGCCGAAGGCCAATGTCGTGGGTGTCGTTTTCAAAGCGGGAAATCATTTCGCGACTTACTCTTGCGGATTGCCCAAGCTGCGCTTGGGTTAGCCCGCGTTCCTTTCGTCGCTGAATAATTTCGGCGCGAATATCGGTCGTATCCATGAGCCATATATATCACATATCGTATTTCACAAGGGAAATATGTGATATTAAACTCACATTTTTAGCGATACTCGCGATGCAACGCTGAATTCCACTCGGCCTCTAAACCTGACTTCCGCATCAACAGCCCGGCGACGCGAGTTCTTTCGGTAATGGAAACGAAACACCTTCTTCGATGCCAGCCAATTGCGATACCGCCCCACCAGTCAGCAGACTGATGCGGTCGACCACCTTTTTGACAAGAATTTCAGGGGCGGATGCCCCTGCGGTGACGCCGATACAGTGCTTGCCTGCAAGCCAGCCGGTATCGATTTCATCGGGACCGTCAATCAGATAACCAGCCACGCCGCGCGCAATCGCCACCTCTTTCAAGCGCCGCGAGTTGGAACTGTTCGGGCTGCCGACGACGATGACCAGGTCGCACTGCCCGGCCAGTGTCTTGACGGCATCCTGGCGGTTCTGGGTCGCGTAGCAGATGTCGTCCTTCTTCGGACCCTGGACCTCGGGGAACTGCTCCTTGAGGGCGGCGATAACGACCGAGGCATCGTCGACCGAAAGCGTTGTCTGGGTGACGAAAGAGAGCTTGTCGGGAGCGCCGACCTTGAGTCTCCTGACATCCTCGGGCGTCTCCACGAGGTACATGCCGTCCTGGCTCTGCCCCATGGTGCCCTCGACTTCCGGATGCCCCTTGTGCCCGATCATCACCACTTCCCGGGCCTGGTTGCGCATCTTGCCGACCTCGACGTGCACCTTGGTGACCAGCGGACAGGTCGCGTCGAACACCTTTAGGCCGCGCTGCCCGGCTTCGTCGCGCACCGCCTTCGCAACCCCGTGGGCGCTGAAGATGACCGTGCTGCCGGCCGGCACCTCGGCCAGTTCCTCGATGAACACCGCCCCCTTGGCGCGCAGGTCGTCGCAGACGAACTTGTTGTGCACGACTTCGTGGCGCACATAGATCGGCGCGCCGAATTTTTCCAGCGCGCGCTCGACAATGGCGATGGCACGCTCGACACCGGCGCAGAAACCGCGGGGGTTGGCGAGAAGAATCTGCATGGGTTTCCTTTGGCGGATCAAACGGCACACCACGGGTTGAGAATTTGCACCCCGGTCGCATGAAAATCCGCCACATTGCGCGTGACGACCGTCAGGCCATGCACCAGAGCGGTGGCCGCCATCAGCGAGTCGCGAAATGGCCGGGGGTCGGGTACGTGCAAGCGGGCGCTGCGCTGTGCTACGGCGATGTCGACCGCAAGGATACGGTCGGCAAATGCCGGCAGGACATGGGCGTTGAGCCAGGAGCGCAACAAGGCCCCCTGCGGCGGATCGCGCCGTTCGGCCAGCAGGACGCCGATCTCGAGCTCCTGAACCGCGATCACGGAGAGGTACAGGTCGCTGGCATCCACCCGGTCAGCCCAGACGGCGACATTCCGGTCTGCCTTTCCGGACCTGACCTTGCGAATCTCTGAAACGACATTCGTATCGAGCAAGTACATCAGGAAAGCTCAGCGGCGCGCGCCACTTCCGATGACCGCGAAAGCCCCAGCTCGATCTCGTCAATACCCGGCATTGCCAGCAGGTCGGAAATCTTGCGCGGCCCGCCGGCAATCTTCGTGTAGTCGTCAAACGTCAGAAGTACATGCGCCGGGCGTCCGCGGTCGGTGATGATCACCGGGCCAGCGGCAGCCGCTTTCTTTGCCTTGCCGGCATCCTGGTTGAACTGCCGGCTGGATAGTGTCGTCGTCATGGTACGGTCTAGCCACAATGATTCGAAAATGTAGATACATTACTACATTATCCCGATGATTTCCACCTCGAAGCGGATCGCCTTGCCCGCCAGCGGATGGTTGAAGTCGAAGAGCGCGTGCGTGGCGTCCAGTTCGCGCAGGAATCCGGCGAAGGTATCGCCGTTGGGCGCGGTGAATTCGACGACCGAGTTCTCCTTGAGTTCCATGCCGTCCGGCAGGCCGCCGCGGGCGATGCGCTCGACGAGGCGCGGGTTGGTCTGGCCGAAGGCCTCCTCCGGCTCGAGCTGGAAGACGAAGCGTTCATGGGCGGGCAGGCCGATCAGCACCGATTCGAGGTTCTCGGCGAGCTGGCTGCTGCCCATCTGCAAGGTGGCCGGGCTCATGTCGAAGGTCGACAGAAACTCGTCGCCATCGAGCGTGGTGATCCGGTAGTGCAATGTCAGGTAGCTGTCGGAACGGACGGTAGCGGTCATCGGGAGACCTCTTTGTTGCCGGTTGCGGTCAACGTCGAAAAAACCAGCAAAACGGCGCCGACGGTGATGGCCGAATCGGCGATGTTGAAGGCGGGCCAGTAGAAGCCGGCGATATGCCACTGGATGAAATCGACGACGGCGCCGAAGCGGATGCGGTCGATGACGTTGCCCAGGGCGCCACCCATGATCAGCGCCAGAGCGAGCGAGAGCAACTTCCGTTCAGGGTGGCGGCGCAACTCCAGCGCGATCCAGCCGGAAACCGCCAGCGCCAGCAGCGTGAACAGCCAGCGTTGCCAGCCCGGCTGATCGGCCAGGAAGCTGAAGGCGGCACCGGGGTTGTAGGTCAGCACCCAGTTCCAGAACGGCGCGACGTAGATCGTCTGGCCGAATTCGATTCTGGACAACACCAGCCACTTGCTCAGTTGGTCAAGGATGACGACCAGCCCGGCCAGGGCGTACCAGTGCCCCGCCTTAGGCACAGTTGCGCGCCTCGCCCTCACCGTACAGGTTGCTGACGCAACGGCCGCACAGGCCCGGATGCCCGGCGTCGGCGCCGACATCCCCGCGCACGTGCCAGCAACGCTCGCACTTGGCGTGGTCGAGCGGCGTCGCGACGACCTGTTCGGCTTCGTCGGCGATGACCGCGGTCGACGAGCAGATCAGCACGAATTTCAGATCGTCGCCGAGCGCGGCCAGCGCGTCGTGCTTCTCGCCGGCGCAGCGGATTTCGACGGCCGCCTGCAGGGCCGAGCCGATCCTTCCGGCTTCGCGCTGGGTTTCCAGCGCCTTGGTCACGTCCGCCCGGGCAACGCGGATCAGCGCCCACCTGGCCAGCAGTTCGCCCTCGCCTTCCGGCTTGGGCAGGGCGTGCCAGACCTGGAACATCACCGATTGCTCGCCGTCCCCGGTCAGCACCTGCCAGATTTCCTCGGCGGTGAACGCCAGAATCGGCGCCATCAGCCGGGTGAAGGCCTGCAGGATGTGCCAGAGCGCCGATTGCGCCGAGCGCCGGGCGCGCGAATCCGGCGCCGTGGTGTACAGGCGGTCCTTGAGGATGTCGAGATAGAACCCGCCGAGATCTTCGGAGCAGAAGGTCTGCAGCGACTGGACAACGCGGTGGAACTCGTAGCGTTCGTAATCGGCGAGACAGCTTTCCTGCAACTGACGGGTCAGCGCCAGCGCGTAGCGGTCGATTTCCAGCCACTGCTCGACCGGCAGCATGTCCTTGCCCGCGTCGAAATCGGCGGTATTGGCCAGCAGGAAGCGCAGCGTGTTGCGGATGCGGCGATAGCCTTCGACAACGCGCTTGAGGATTTCGTCGGAAATCGACAACTCGCCGGAGTAATCGGTCGACGCCGTCCACAGGCGCAGGATCTCCGCGCCCATCTTGTCCGAAACCTGTTGCGGCGCGATGACGTTGCCCTTGGACTTCGACATCTTGTGGCCCTTGCCGTCGA
>CAZKSD010000012.1:0-23188 GCA_964555315.1 uncultured Dechloromonas sp. | reverse complement strand
TGCTCAAATCCACCGACCCTGGCGCCGTCAGCCTGCATCCGCTGGCGCGCCTGCTCGCCGACAATTATGGCGAGCGCCACAAGCTCGACGGCCAACTCGAAAAGCAGGGTCAGCAGTTGAAGGACAGCCAGCGCAAGGTGAGCGAATTGCAGGAAAAGATCGACGGCCTGGCCGACATCGAACGGACCCTGCCGCAGCGTCCGCGGGCCACGCGCCCGGCCGGCGCCGTTAGATGAATCCGGCGGCCGGCGCCGGCGGCGCCCACATCCTCGTGGTCGACGACGATGAGGACATTCTGCGCCTGCTGTCCATCCGCCTGCGCGCCCGCGGCTTCCGGGTGTCGACCGCGGCCTCGGCCGAGGAGGCGCTGGGCCGCATCGCGGTCGATCCGCCGCGCGCGGTGGTCAGCGACGTGCGTCTTCCGGGGCGCGACGGCCTTGCGCTGTTCGACGAAATCCGCGGCACCTGGCCAACCCTGCCGGTGATCCTGCTGACCGCGCACGGGACCATCCCTGACGCGGTCGACGCCACTTCAAGGGGCGTTTTCGGCTACCTGACCAAGCCTTTCGACAGCCAGTTGCTGCTGGAAAAGATCGACCAGGCCCTGCAGCTCTCCACCCCGAGCGGCGCCGAGGGTGCGAGCGCTCCGCTCGCCGCCGGCGGGCAGTCCGGGGAATGGCTGGACGGGATCATCTTCCGCAGTTCCCGGATGTCCGAACTGATGGCGGAGGCGCGCATGGTCGCCGCTTCCGACGCCAGCGTGCTGATACGCGGCGAAAGCGGCAGCGGCAAGGAGGTTCTGGCGCGCGCCATTCACCGCGCCAGTCCGCGTGCCGGGGGGCCGTTCGTCGCCATCAACTGCGGGGCGATTCCCGAGCAACTGCTCGAATCGGAGCTGTTCGGCCACGTCAAGGGTGCCTTCACCGGCGCCGGCAATGCGCGGGGAGGGCTTTTCCAGGCGGCAGACGGGGGCACGCTGTTCCTCGACGAGATCGGCGACATGCCGCTGGCGCTTCAGGTCAAGCTCCTGCGCGTGCTGCAGGAACGCGCCGTGCGTCCGGTCGGCGCGACGCGGACCGAGCCGGTCGATGTCCGCCTGCTCTCCGCGACCCACCGCGATCTCGACGCGGCCATGGCCGAGGGGCAGTTCCGCGAGGATCTCTACTATCGGCTGGATGTCGTTTCGCTCACCTTGCCGACGCTGGAAGAGCGCCGCGAGGACATTCCGCTGTTGGCGGCGTATTTCGTCCAGCAGGTTGCCACCCGCTACGGCAAGACGATCCACGGCTTCGCGCCGGACGCGCTGGAAGCGCTGGCGACGGCCGCCTGGCCGGGCAACGTTCGGCAACTCTACAATGTCGTCGAGCAAAGCTGCGCGTTGACCGCAACGCCCCTGATCCCACTGGCCCTGGTGGCCCGCGCCCTGCGCAAGCCGGCGCTCGAGACGCTGAGCTACAGCGAGGCCAAGCACCGCTTCGAGCGCAAGTACCTGGTCCAGTTGCTCAAGCTGACCGAAGGCAACGTTGCCGACGCCGCGCGCATCGCCGAGCGCAACCGCACCGAGTTCTATCGTCTGCTGCAGAAATACGATCTGACTCCGGGGATGTTCAGAAACGGCGGCGACCCCGCGCCCGACTAGCTGGCAGGGCCGGGTCAGGTTGCTTCCAGGGTTACCAGGAGTGCTCCCTCATCAACCGTATCACCCTCCCGGACATGAATTTCGACGACCCGCCCGGCGCGCGGTGTCGGAATGTCGAGCGCCACCTTGCCGGTCTCCAGCGTCAGCACGGTGTCGTCGCGCGCGATGACGTCGCCGACTTTCACCAGCAGTTCGAGGATGAAAACCTCGCCGCTGGCGCAGGAGCCGCAGCTTTGCCAGCACTCCGGGTACTTCGGCATGCGAACGCTGATCGTCTCCATGGGCCTTTTTTCTCGGGGAACTTGCATTCTACGGCCTCATCCGTATAATGCGCCGCTCTGACAGCGCGCCCGTAGCTCAGTTGGATAGAGTATCTGGCTACGAACCAGAGGGTCGGGCGTTCGAATCGCTCCGGGCGCGCCAGTCATACCAATGCTTTCGGCCACCTTCATCGGGTGGCCGATTTTTTTTGCGCGATATTTGACACTGCCGATATGCGTATCTTGGAGTTAAAACGGCCGCCTGAGACTCCCACAAAACGGTCCGTTTAACGCTTCAATTTTTTGCCAAAATGTGGACTAGCGCGATATTTGACAATTGGGGGAAATCAGGCGGGAAGGGGTGGGAAGGGCCGTGGATAGGGCGATCCGGGGCGATTGGGGGGGAAATTCGGCGGGTCGCTATTTGCGACGGGTTTGGGGGAAAACGCTTAAATATTGAGCAAGTTCGCACGATATTTGACACGGGCGCGTTACGGAAAAGGGCCGGTTTTGACACCGGCCCGTTGTGCGTTTACGGCTGGCCGGTTTCGGGTTTGCCGGAGAGGGCGGCGGCGGCGTTGATGGCCTGGCCGGCGGCGAGCCAGGCGGGGGCGGAGGGGGTGCGGAGGGCGGCGGCGAGCTGGTCGAGGGCGTGGCGGCCGGCGGGGGCGGCGGCGCGGTCGGCGGCGAGGAGGTCGGCCTCGCCCGCGGCGGGGCGGGCGGCGGCGGCGAGGGCGCGCTGTTCGGCGCGGGTCTTCGGCGGGCGGCCGGTGGCGAGCCAGTCGATGGTGACGCCGCCGGCGTCGGCGATGGCGGCGAGTATGTCGGTGCGAGGAACTGCGCCACTCAGAATATTGCGGAGCGTGCTCTCGCCAACCCCACACTCCGACGCAAACCAAACAACTTTCTTGTCGCCGACGACCTCCTTAATGCGCGTCGTAATGGCGTCGGATTCGTGAGCGGGAATCCGACGCTGTTTGGGCGAAAAATCCGACGCGTCGGATTCGTGCTGAGCGCCTTTATTCATAAGGGTTTTCGCCATTTCACGTCCCTCCGGAAAAAAATTTGAATCCGACGCGCAGAAAACTGTTGACATGTCGCAGAAGACTGCGAATAATCCAACTCATCAACACGTAACCTAACGGAAGGTTAGACGATGGCGGGCGGGATGTCCAAGAATCGGCGGGTGAAGTCGCTGAGCGAGGCGCGGGCGGAGTTTCACCGCTCCGGGCGGTCGGTGGTGTCGTGGGCGAAGGCGCACGGATTCAGCGTCAATCTGACGTACATGGTGCTGGCGGGACAGCGCCCCGGACTGCGCGGGCAATCGCACAAAATTGCGGTGCTGCTGGGGATCAAGGATGGCGTGATCGAGGAGGAGGCGGCATGAGGATGACGCTTCTGCGGCCCGGCCGGTTTTCCCGTGAGCGCGCCCTGCGCCGGCTCCTGCGGCGCTCGGCGCGGTTCTCCGAAGCTGCCGACGTGGTCAGCCTTTTACAAGCCGCAGGATGGGCGGCGGCGGGTCGTGCGGACGCAGAAACTGCGCCAGCATCGCCAGCGGCACCGACGACAGGTCAGACGGCGAGACCCCTCGCCCAATCAGGAGGGGAGTGATGAAGCGCTCAATATCCGTCGCTGATGGACGGCCGGCGCCGGCTGGCGATCACGCCGCCGGTGATCTCCTCGCGAACGAGGAGGGCGGCATGGCAGCGCGGGCAACTCAGGCGGAGGCAGCCGTCCGCGTACCCGGAAAACTGCAGAATCACCTTGTGCTGCTGCTCATAGCAGGGCTGGCAAAGGTGATGCGGGGGTTCCTCGCCGGCGGCCTCCGGCTTCAGCGCATAGGCGTGGGCTGCCGGTCCGAGCGCCGCCAGGCGATAGCGTTTCGCCTCGCGCGCCCACTTCTTGTCGCGGGCAATCGTCTCTTTCGCCTGGCGCAACTCCTCGGCGAGCGCCACCTGCGCCATATTGGCGTCGGCGAGATCGCTGCAGACCTTGGCCAGCGTCGTCAGCAACTCGACCTTGACGCCCGCGATGTCCAGGGCCTTCTTCGCGTCGCTCGCGACCTCTACGATACCCAGAGCATGCTTTACGCCGCCCAGCGCGGCGGTGATGGCGGACAGGTCCATGGTCGCGACTCCCGTATGGTGACAGAAGACCATTCTAGCGCAGACGGGAGCACCTCATGAGCGTGCCTGATCCGGGCAAGGGCTGGTACAGCGCGCAGGAACTGGCCGGGCTGCCGGGAATGCCTCTCACAGACTCCGCCGTGATGCGGGCGGCGAAAAAAAATTTGTGGACGAATCGCAGAAAACTGCGAGGCAAGGGCAGCGAATACGCGCTGCGGGCGCTGCCGGCGGCGACGCAGGCGCATCTCCTCGCGCTGGCGCACGACCTGGCGGCGAGCGCGCCGGCCGCCCTGGCGGTTGCGGTCGACCCGGAAAAGCCCGGCAAACCCCCCGGCAAATCGCTGACGGCGGCGCTGCCCGCCGGGGCGGTGGCGGTGCGCGGCCAGGTGCGCAGGGCGAAGGAAGAGACGGCGCTGACCGACAAGGAGCGTGCCTACCGCGACGCTGCCCTGGTGCTGTGCCGGGCGGTGGAGGCGGCGCAGGAGGCGAGCGGGCGCTCGCTAAAACACTGTTGTCACGAGCTGGCGGCGCGGCTGGTGGCCGGCAACGCCTTCGCGGGTCTGATCGAGGCGGCGCGGGCCACGTATCTGAAGCCGCGCAAGGCAACGGCCCTCACCCCCGGCCCCTCTCCCGAAGGGCGAGGGGAGGTCAATCTGGGCGGCGTCGCGGCGCAGGCCGGGCGGCTGCAGCGGCTGATGGGGTTCTACGAGCAGGGCCGGCTGGCGGGCGATGGCGGGCGCTTTCTGGTCGCCGGCAAGCGGGAAAAAGCGGGGCACAACCCGATCCACGTGGCGTGTTTCCTGCGGTTTTTCTGCCTGCCGACGCGGCCGCCGGTGGCCGAGGCCTACCGGGCCATGAAGCCGTGGCTGGAAGCGCGCGGGCTGGCGGCGCCGACCTACGCGGTGGTGTGCCGGATCGAGCACGAGCTGCCGGTGACGGTGAAGTACCGCGGGCGGGTGACGGGCAGCGCCTGGCGCAGCCTGAAGACCTATGTCGACCGCGACGTGTCGATGTTCAAGGCGAACGATATCTGGGTCGGCGACGGGCATTCGTTCAAGGCCAAGGTGGCGCACCCGATCCACGGCCAGCCTTTTATCCCGGAAGTGACGGTGATCCTCTGCTGGGTGAGCCGCAAGATCGTCGGCTGGTCGGCGGCGCTGGCGGAATCGACGGTCGCCGTCGCCGACGCCTTCCGCCACGCGCAACTGACGACGCGGGCGCGGCCGCTGGTCTATTACAGCGACAACGGCTCGGGGCAGACGGGCAAGATGATCGACTGCCCGATCGCCGGCACGCTGGCGCGCCAGGGCATCGCCCACGAGACGGGCATTCCCGGCAACCCGCAGGGGCGCGGGATCATCGAGCGGCTGTGGCAGGTGACGCTGATCCCGCTGGCGCGCACTTACCCGACCTGCACCTGGCGCGGCGGCGACGACAACGCGACCAAGAAGATGCTGCAGAGGCTCAACCGCAAGGACCAGGGCGGCCTCGTCATCCCCAGCTTCCGGCAGTTTCTCGACGACGTCGCGGCCTGCGTCGCGCGTTACAACCTCGAGCACGCGCACCGCGAGCTTAACGGCAACACGCCGGAAGACGAATACCAGGCGCGGCTGGACAGGGATTCCATCGTCTTCGGGCCGAGCGACGCCGAGATCGCCGCGCTGTGGATGCCGGAGGTGGTGCGCAAGCCGACGCGCGGGCTGGTCAGCGTGTTCGGCAACACCTATTGCAAGCGCGACCTGCCCGACCTGCTGCCGGAAGGCGCGTCGGTGCGCGTGCGCTACGACCTACACGACCCGAAGCAGGTGCTGCTGCTGACGCTGGACGGCCGTTTCCTCGGCCCGGCGGCGTGGAACGGGCACCGCGAAGCGGCGTTTCCGGTGCCCGAAATCGAGCGCCTGCGGGCGCTGCGCGCCGCCGGCAAGGTCAAGCGCGGCGAGAAGATCGTCGCCGAGGCGCAGGCCGAACTGGCGCCGGTGTACGACCTGACGCCGGCGGCGCCGATGCCGGTACCGGTGGCCGGCTTCATGCCGCGGGGCGAGGACAAGGAAGAAGAGGAAGCGCTGCTGCCGTTCAGCGAGACGGTGCGCCAGTTCTACCGGCGCGCCGACGACGGCGCGGACGAAGGAAATTTTGAGGCGGCGGCCGGATAGGTTCCCGCCTGCCCGACCGCCTTTTTACCGCACTGCAACCGGGGAGTTTAGCAAATGAAGCACCATTTCGTAAAAACCGACAATTACCGCAACCTGATCGACGGCGTCGCCTACATGGAAAGCCGCGGCTCGCTGACCACCTGCCTGTGCCTGGTGCATGGCGATCCCGGCGTCGGCAAGACGCGCAACATCAGCCGCTGGGGGCCGGATGCGCCGGCCATCTTCATCAAGGGCCACGTCGGCATGAACCTCGACGGGCTGATCTGGAGCGTGTCGCAGGGGCTGGGGATCAAGCACCTGGGCAACCGCACGGCGGAGATCGACGCGCAGATCCGCGGCCTGCGGGACGAGGGCCAGCGCCTGATCTTCGACGAGGCGCAGTTCGGGCTGGCGATGAAGCACGCCGGCAAGCCCGGCGCCGGCATCGAATACCTGCGCGACCTGTGCGAGCGCGGCGGCATGCTCCTGCTCGCCGGCTGCCAGACCGCGCCCGGCAAGCCGACGCCGGCCGAGGTCGCCGCGCAGGTGTGCCCGCCGGTGGAGGCGACGATCCTGGTGCTGCGCAACTCGCCGGCGATTTCTGCCGAGTCGCAGGCGGCGATCGCCTCGGGCGAGCCGCTGGTCAAGGCGCTCTGCGCGCCCGGCGCGATCGCCGACGCGACCGGGCTGCTCGACGTGGTCGACCGGATGATTCCGGTGCTGACGACGGCGGTGGCGACGTCGGATTTCCCGGACCAGGACAAGAACAACATCCTGCTCGGCATCGCGCTGATCAAGATCGCGCTGGGATCGGTGCGCAGCCATGTGGATTGATCTCTTCCGCGCGCTACGCGCCGGCGAGGAACTGACCCATGCCGCAACCTGGAAAACCGCGCAGTTGTGGACCGCGAACCTCACCGTCCTGCTCGGCGCCGCCGTCTCGATCGCCGGCGCCCTCGGCTACCCGATCCCGCTCAGCGGCGAGCAGATCACGACGCTGGTGTCTGCTGGCGCTGTGCTTGTCGGCCTGTTCAACGCCTACGTCACTGTCGCATCGACCCGCCGGCTGGGACTGCCGCCCGGCGCTGGCCCTGACGACCCCGGAGCTGCTGACCGAGGCGGACACGCAGAGGCGCCGCGACGACCTGAGCAACGGCTACGCGAGCTGGACGACCGTGCTGCGCGTGAATTGCCCGATCTGAAACGGTTCCGGCTGCCGTGACCGCCATCCCCGGTTTTCCGCCGGTTTTCGCGCGGCGTCCGCGTCAAAAAGGGGTTATCTCCCTGGCGGGTTCCCTCTGATGGGCCGCCAATCCAGCATCACCGCGCTGCCCGAGGACGTCCGCCGCTGGCTGGAACGGGCGCTGACCGAGCGCGGATTTTCCGGCTACGAGGAACTGGAGGCGCTGCTGCGCGACAAGGGCTACACCGTCGGCAAGTCGTCGATCCACCGCCACGGCCAGAAGCTCGAGCGGCACATGGCACGGATCAAGGCGGCGAACGACGCCGCGCAACTGATCGCCGACGCCGCCGGCGACCACGCAGACAACCGTTCGGCGGCGGTGCTGGCGATGATCCAGGAGCAGACCTTCGGGGTGATGCTCAACCTCGCGGAAGCCGAGGAATCCGACGATCCCGGCGAACGCCTGAAGCTGATGTCCACCGCCGCCCGCGGCATGGCCGACCTGACGCGCGCCAGCATCGCCCTCAAGAAACACCAGCACGAAACCGCCGAGCGCCTGAAAGCGCTGGAAGCCGACGCCCGCAGCGGCCGGCGCACCCTCGACGCCGAGACGCTGCGCATCGTCCGGGAGGAGATTTACGGTGCCTGAGTCAACGCGAGCGCTCGGCTTCCCAACCCTTGCAGGCCAGCGCGATATAGCGCGGTACGGGGCGGGCGCCGGTGCCGTAGGCGCTCATCGTGCGCGGCGTCATACCCAGCGCCCGCGCCGCTTCGGCCAGGCTCAGGCCATGCCGGGCACGCCACTGGGCAAAGGCGCGGGTGTCTTCATCCGGCGCGTTCTGGGCCTGCGCATCCAGCCACAAGGTATCGGCTCCGATTTGAATATCGAGCGCCGGCCACACCACCGTCCAGCCCCATTCGTCGGCGGCGCCGGTCAGAAAGGCGCTTTCGTCCCGCAACGGCGCCAGGCCCGGCGACTCGGCGAAAAACTCGGCGAAGCGAACGGTGTAGACGCTGCCATCGATAAAGCTCAGCCGCAGCAAGTGGCCGGGCAAGGGTTGCGCCGCCGCCAGACGCGGGCGTTTCATGAGTGCCATCGTATCCAATCCTCCATCAATTCCGCCCGGTTTTCCATCACCCAGGCCGTTACTTCCGCCTTCAGGCCAGCCGGCCAGGCGCCGGCCGACTCAAGGGTCTGCAGATCGATCGTCACGTCGAAGCCCCCGCCGAACAGATGCACGTGGGGCGGGTTGTGATCGCGTTCGCGCACCTGCAGGGTGAATTTATTGCGGAAGCGCTGTTTCGTCGTCATACGTCCATGATATAGAAATGGTTTCCATATGTCAAGCGTCAAAGCCCCCGCGCTCGCCCTCTACCCCTACCAGCGCGCCTGGCTGGCGGACAAGGCGCGGTTCAAGATCGGGATGTTCGCGCGGCAGACGGGCAAGACCTTCACCACCACGCTGGAGATCGTCGACGACTGCTTCGCCGCCGAGGCCTCCGGCAAGCGGGCGCGCTGGGTGATCCTGTCGCGTGGCGAGCGCCAGGCGCGCGAGGCGATCGAAACCGGGGTCAAGCGCCACATCGAAGCCTATGGCGCCGCCTGCCGGGTGATCGAGGGCCGGGAAAACATCGGCAAGACCGAGGTCACCAAGCTCGAGGTCGTCTTCCCCGGCGGCTCGCGCATCACCGCGCTGCCGGCCAACCCGGACACCGCGCGCGGCTTTTCCGCCAACGTTTTCCTGGACGAATTCGCCTTCCACCAGGATTCGCACGCCATCTGGCGCGCGCTGTTCCCGGTGACGCGCAAGGGCTGGCGGCTGATCGTCACCAGCACGCCGAACGGCAAGGGCAACAAGTTCTACGAACTGATGACCGACCAGAAGCTCGACGCGGTGTGGAGCCGGCACAGCGTCGATATCCACCGCGCCGTCGCCGACGGCCTGCCGCTCGACATCGCCGCCTTCCGCGCGGCGATGAACGACGACGACAGCTGGGCGCAGGAATTCGAGCTGCAATGGCTGGACGAAGCCAGCGCCTGGTTGAGCTATGAGCTGATCGACGGCGCCGAGCACGCGCAGGCCGGCGACCCGGCCCGCTACACCTGGAATCCGTGCTTCGTCGGGGTCGACATCGGCGCGCGCAACGACCTGTTCGTCATCGCCGTGCTGGAACAGGTCGGCGACGTGCTGTGGACGCGCGAGATCATCGCCAAGAAGCGCGTCAAGTTCGCCGAGCAGGAGGCGCTGCTCGCCGAGGTCTTTAACACCTACCACGTCATCCGCTGCTGCATGGACCAGACCGGCATGGGCGAGAAGCCGGTCGAGGACGCGCAGCGCCGGCACGGGTCGAGCCGCGTCGAGGGCGTGCTGTTCACCGGCCCGGCCAAGCTGACGCTGGCGACGCTGGGCAAGGAAGCCTTCGAGGACCGCCGCATCCGCATCCCGCAGGGCGACGGCGCGCTGCGGGCCGACCTGCACAAGCTGAAGAAGCTGACCGGGCCCACCGGCGCCCCGCGCTTCGTCGCCGAATCCGACGCCGCCGGCCACGCCGACCGCACCTGGGCGCTGTTCCTCGCCCTCAACGCCGCCGCCGGCCCGTCCGGCCCCGTCTTCGCCGATTCCCGCCCGCGCCGCGACCGCGTCAACCTCGAGGGCTACTGAAGATGACAAACCTTGACGCAGATGCCGCAGAAAGACTGAAAACCACTTTTCGACGCAGATTGCGCAGATTTCCGCAGATAAAAACCGCCTTGAAATCTGTGTTCATCTGCGCAATCTGCGTCAACGCCTTTGTGAGTGCCGCCCCATGAAACTCTCCGACCACCTCGCGCTCCGCGCCCGTTCGATCGACTTCGCCGCGCTCGGCTTCAACCTGCCCAACCCCGACCCGATCCTGCGCGCCCGCGGCGGGCGCATCGAGGTCTATCGCGAGCTGCGCGGCGACGCCCACGTCGGCGGCTGCATCCGGCGGCGCAAGAGCGCGGTCAAGTCGCTGGAATGGGGGGTCGACCGCGGCCCGGCATCCGCCCGCACCGGCAAGGCGATCGAGGCGATCCTCGCCGGCCTCGATATGGAGCGCCTGATCGGCGACGCCATGGAGGCGGTGCTCTACGGCTACCAGCCGGTGGAAATCCTGTGGCAGAAGGCCGGCAGCCTGATCGTGCCGGGCGAGATCGTCGCCAAGCCGCCCGAGTGGTTCCACTTCGACGCCGACAACGCCCTGCGCTTCAAGACCCGCGACAACCCCTTCGCCGGCGAGGAAATCCCGGCGATGAAGTTCCTGCTGCCGCGCCAGGACGCGACCTACCAGAACCCGTACGGCTTCGCCGACCTGAGCATGATCTTCTGGCCGATCGTCTTCAAGAAGGGCGGCGTCAGGTTCTGGCTGGCGTTCACCGAGAAGTTCGGCAGCGCCTTCAGCGTCGGCAAGCTGCCGCGCAGCGCCACGCCGGAGGAGCGCGCGGAACTGCTCGACAGCCTGGAAGCCTTGATCCAGGACGGCGTCGCCACAATCCCCGACGACGGCAGCATCGAACTGGTCGAGATGGCCGGCAAGAGCGCCAGCGCCGACCTCTACGAGCGGCTGGTGATGTACTGCCGCAGCGAGGTCAGCATCGCCCTGACCGGAACTAACCAGACGACCGAGGCCAACAGCAACAAGGCAAGCGCCAGCGCCGGGCTTGAAGTCGCCGAGGATCTGCGCGACGGCGACGCCGAGATCGTCGCCGCGGCGATCAACCAGCTCATCCGCTGGGTGGTCGACATCAACTGGGGCGGCCAGCCGGCGCCGCGCTTCGAATTCTGGGACCAGGAGGCGCGCGACCGCATTCAGGCCGAGCGCGACAAGTCGAATTACGACGCCGGGGCGCGCTTCACCAACGCCTACTGGATGCGGGCGTATGGCTACCAGGACGGCGACCTCGCCGATCCGGCCGCCGCGCCGGACCCGGCCGCCGCCGGCGCAACCGTGTCAATTCCGGGAAAGCCCGACCAGACCCGACAGGATCAGGCCACGGCCGACCCCGCGTCCGACCCGCAGGCCGCCTTCGCCGCGGCGCCGGCCGCCGGCCAGCCCGACGCCGCCGATCTGCTGACCCCGGCGCTCGCCGAACCGGCCGACGCCCAGGTCGGGCAGTGGGTCGCCGAGATCGAGGGCATGCTGGCCAATGCCGACAGCCTCGAGCAGTTCCGCGAGCAGTTGCTCGCCCGCTACAGCGACCTGCCGGCCGGCGACCTGGTCGAGGTCATGGCCAGCGCGCTGGCGGCGATCGAGCTGCGCGGGCGCGCCGACGTGCTGGCGGCGGCGAACGCGAGATGAGGCAAGAGGAAAAGACCTTGACGCAGATTGCGCAGATTGCCGCAGATTCAAAAGCGGTTTTTATCTGCGTTCATCAGCGCAATCCGCGTCGAAAACGGGTTTTTAGTTTAGCGACCGCCGGCCATGGCTGATCCGTCCAACCCGCTCGGGCGCTTCGACCTGCCCTTCCAGGAACAGATCGACTTCTTCCGCCAGAAGCTCAACCTCGGCACGGCCGCCTGGGACGACATCCGGCACGCCGCGCACGACCGCGCCTTCGTCGTCGCCGGGGCGATGAAGGCCGACCTGCTCGACGACCTGCGCCGCGCCGTCGATAAGGCGATTTCCACCGGCACGACGCTGGAGAGTTTCCGCGACGACTTCCGGCAGATCGTCTTCAACCGCGGCTGGCACGGGTGGACCGGCGAGGGCGCGACGGGCGGCTTCGCCTGGCGCACCAAGGTCATTTACGAGACCAACCTGCGCGCCAGCTACGCCGCCGGCCGCGAGGCGCAGCTCGCCGATCCCGGCCTGCAGGTCCTGCTGCCGTACCGGCGCTACGTGCATAACGACAGCGTGCTGCACCCGCGCCCGCCGCACCTGGCGTGGAACGGCCTGACCCTGCCCCACGACCACCCGTTCTGGAAAACCCACTCGCCGCCCAACGGCTGGGGCTGCCGCTGCCGCGTCACCGCCGTCGCCGCGCCGCGCAAGGGCGACGCCACCGCGCCGCCGGCCGGCTGGGACGCGATCGACGGCAAGACCGGCGCCCCGGCGGGGATCGACAAAGGCTGGGGCTATGCGCCGGGGGCCAGCGTGCGCGACGAACTGCGGGCGCTGGTCGAGCAGAAGGTGGCGAAGCTGCCGCCGGAGATCGCCGGGGCGCTCAAGGCGGAGGTGGCTCCGGTTGTTGGCGGCGTGGCAACGCCGGATAATACGGCGATGACGATGGCCATTCCAGACACATTCGACGCACCCGACTTCCCCGAGTTTTCGCGAGGAAAAATCAAGGGCCATCGACCGATCGCCATCATCCCGGACGATCTCAAGGAATCGCTGCCGGCCGAGGTGGACGTTCTGCTCTTGTCCCAATACTCGGCCGGGAAGCAATATCGCGAACATCCGGACATCCTCCCGGCGGACTACAAGCGATTGCAGAGCATGCTGGACAGTGGCGAGGTCCGGCGCGACAGGGCGCTTCATCTCGGTCTTGTCCAGGATCAGGGGAGTTGGTACTACGCGGTCATCAAGGCCACGGCGACCGGCAAGGCCGTCTATTTGCAGTCGTTCCGCAGGACCAACCCCGTCGATGTAGAGAACATTCGCAACAGAGGGGTTTTGGTGCGGGCAGCAAAATGAAAACGCACCAGTTGCGGAAGCGCTCTATCCCGCACGGGCCCGAAGGTTTTCCGGTTGCGCTGATTTTCCCTGGTGCGCACACTCAATATAAGCCAAAACGCCGGGTTTTGGAAGACGCCTGACCAAGGAGCCCCCCATGTGCCAGAACATCGACGATTTCAACCGCGGCTGCGTGCTGATCATGGCGCGGCTCTACCAGAGCTTTCCCCGGCCGGTCGTGCTCGAGGTCGACGGGATCGACGGCGGCGAGGATCTGTTCACCGATGAGCGGCCGGCGAGGCTGGCGGAGCGGGTCGGCGTCTACGTGGCGACGGTGCGGTTTCTCGCCGACGAGGGTTACCTGATCACCCGCCAGCATGACGGGTGCAGCGCCTTCGCCGGCGCCCGTCTGACCAGCAAGGGGCTGGCCGCGCTCAACCGGGTGCCCGAGGCGCTCAAGCCGCCGGCGAAGACGCTCGGCGACCGCATGCTCGGCATCACCACCGACCTCGCCGGCGCCGCCGGCAAGGAAGCGGTCAAGGCGGCCGTGCAGGCGCTGCTGACCTGAGCCATGAGCGACGCCGCCTTCCGTAACCGCCGTGCACGCTTCGCGGCCGCCTCTCCGCCATGACCGACGCCGCCTTCACCGTCACCTTCGACAGCGCCCCGGTCCTCGCCCGCCTGGCGGAGATCGCGCGCCGCGTCGACGACCTGACGCCGGCGCTGCGCGGGATCGGCGAGCTGATCGCCGAATCGACCAGGGAGCGCTTCGCCACCAGCACCGGGCCGGACGGGCAGCGCTGGCCGGCGCTGGCCAAGGCGACCGTCCTCGCCCGGCTGGCGCAGGTCAGCGGCCACTACGCCGACTATACCAACCTGAAGACGCGCCAGGCCGGGCAGGTGCGGGCCGGCGACAAGAAGGGGTATTACGACCAGGCGGGCAAGCTCGCCGGCAAGGGAACGGCGGCGGTCATGGCCATGCGTCCGCTGGTCGATACCGGCATGCTGCAGGATACGATCCGCTATCAACTCCTGCCGGGCGGCAAGGGCGTCGAGATCGGCAGCAACCGCTTCGCCGGGGAATGGACCGGCGGCGCCGCGGTGCACCAGTTCGGTAACAAGAAGGGCACGATTCCCGCCCGCCCCTTCCTCGGGTTGTCGGCGGGCGACGAGCGCGCGGTGCTCGACATCCTCGACCGCTTCCTGCGGCAGGCGATCGGGGAATAAAAACCCCGGCGCGGGGCCGGGGGGGTTGCACAGGACGTGCTCAGGTTTTTTTTTGGCCGGGTGGCGCCCCGAGATATACCGCGGCGCTAGATCGGGGCAGGAGCCCGCGTTAAACCCCCGTTAAGTGGGTATTTCCTGTGGCCAGGCGGACGGCTATTTTATGTAGAATGAAATCGGGCCTGCCAGGGGGCGCAAAACCCGCAAAACAACGATGCCGTATCGCTGGGTTAGCGGGCTCTTATTCTTACAGGGGGTTCTACAGGGGGTTGTTCGTGAGCAACGAAAGAAAAATTCAGATTTCCGCCTTGAACATCGTCACGCATCCGCACTCGCCGGAGACTTATGTCGACTTGTTCCGCCGCCTCTATCGCTTGAGGCAGTCGATCGCCGTGCGCAGGGCGCAGCAGCTGATGATCGGCGAGCTACGGTATCTGAATCGCAGTCACCACACCGCGGGTGTATTCGGCCGGATCTATCGGTTTGACCAGATCGACCCGGACGCACAGTGGTTCAATGTCGTCAGCAACGTTGCGGCCACCTCGGAAGAGTTGTCCGAGATCAAGATCCCGCCGTCGCTCAAGCCGAATCTGGTGATGTTCAATTTCGTCTTCCATCCAGTCGGACATTGGCTTTATTTCGAGACTGTGGCGGATCGGGCTTCGCTGGGACCGACCACCGTGAAACGCTTTTTCGAAGCCCTGTTCAGCGCCCCGGAAATCATCGAGCAGTTCGGTAAGGTAGATGCCACGATCGTTCCGGAGCACGAACAGCTCGATCGAATTCTCACCCTGCCCGGCCTGTCCAAGCTGACAATCGACGTCAAGCGACCAAATCCCGATGATCTGGCCAACGAGGATCAAAAGGTTTTTGCCCGCTTCGACGCGATGGGGGCACGCCGCCTGTACCAGCAATACACCGCGGAGCGTGGAGAGTCCATCAAGCCGGATGACGAGGTGAGGCTCATGGCCAGAGTGGCGTCGCACAATGGCAGCGTGCAGGGGGTTGGAATGTCGGCGGCTGGTGATAGGCTATTAGAGTCGACCGTCGACCACCCGTGGCGGGATACGATCCGATACGATCCGGACGTCGAGCTTCGCGAGGACGTCATGATCGCCCGGACGCAAGGAGCGCATGGCGCAGGAAACTAACCCCTACCGCGGGGTCTTCGAGTCGGTACTCAGGTACTGGCGCATTTACGGTGGGTGGAGAGACCTTCTCCGCTCGCCGTATTTTCACGTTTCCGTCGTGCTCGTCGCCGTTACGGCGGACTCGTGGATTAACTACAAGTGGTGGCTGACCGTCACCGCCGTTGTGCCGAATCTGCTTGGCTTCACCCTCGGCGGATTCGCCATCTTCCTCGGATTCGGCGACGAGCGCTTCAAAACGACGATTGCCGGTAACGACGCCGGCGATGATGACCACTCACCTTACCTGATGGTCAGCGCGACGTTCATGCACTTCGTCGTTATCCAGATTCTGGCGCTCTTGTGGGCGGTCGCCGGCGGCGCGCTATACTTCGATCTCCCTTGGCCACAACTCTCTGGATTATTCCGGTGGCTCGGCGTGCTGGGCGGCCTGGTCGGCTACTGGCTGTTCATCTACGGCGTCTGCCTGGCGGCGGCAGCCGGCTTTGCGATTTTTCGCGTTGCCGGCTGGTATGACGAGTTCCAGACCAGGAGCCGGCCGCGCTGATTGCCTCCGACCTGATCGCTCTCGGAGGCGCCTGCCACGTCTGTTTCGCATGGCTCAAGTCGAGTGGGGTCGCACCCGAAAACCTGCCACTTGAAGAAGATCTGACGAGGATCAAGGGCCGGCTGAAATCCGCGGCCAAGGAAATGAAGAAACTCGATGCTCCGCAAAAGGGCGGCCGGAACAAGTAACCCGCCGGGTTGTGGACGGGCGACGCCGCGGTGCACCAGTTCGGCGACAAGAAGGGCGCGATTCCCGCCCGCCCCTTCCTCGGCTTCTCGGCGGGCGACGAGCGCGCGGTGCTCGACATCCTCGACCGCTTCCTGCGGCAGGCGGTCGGGTAAAAAGCGGCGAGCCCCGGAATCGCGCCAGGACGCGTTAAAAAAGTGCGGTTGCGCCCTAGGTATTCCCGGTGGCGCGAAACACAAATTTAACGCGCCTTTAACGCTATTGGCGGGGATGTGCTAGAGTTCGGTCATGACCGTTTTGACCTTCGACACCCTCAAGTTCGCCAACCGCCTCAAATCGGCGGGGGTGCTGCCCGCCCAGGCCGAGGCGGAAGCCGAGGCGCTGGCCGAGGTCTTCGAGGTCAATTTCAAGGAAGTCGCCACCAAGCAGGACCTGATCCTGCTCGAGCAGCGCATGACCATCAAGCTGGGCGGCTTGATGGTCGTTGCCGTCGGCGCCGTGGCGGCGCTCGTCAAGCTGCTTTAAGGGCGGCCCTCGGTTCGTGACTCGCGGTTCGGGGTTCGTGCCTCGAATCACCAGCCACAAGCCACAAATTACCGCCTGTCCAACCCCGTCCCCCTGACCGGACCGCTCCCCGCCGATGACAATCGGCGGCATGGCGAATTCAAAACCCCTGCAGATTTTCAAGCCCGGCCGGCACACCGCGTTGAGCGGGGCCGCGCTGGAGTTTTCCGCGGCCGACCTCGCCGCTTCGGCGGCGGCCTATGACCCGGCGCTGTCCGAGGCGCCGATCGTCGTCGGCCACCCGGCGCTCGACGCCCCGGCCTACGGCTGGGTGAAATCGCTGGCGTTCGCCGACGGCGGGCTCGAGGCCGAGCCCGACCAGGTCGATCCTGCCTTCGCCGAGATGGTCGCCGCCGGCCGCTTCAAGAAGATTTCCGCGTCGTTCCACCCGCCCGCGGCGAAGAACAACCCGGCGCCCGGCGTCTGGTATCTGCGTCATGTCGGCTTCCTCGGCGCCGCGGCGCCCGCCGTCAAGGGCCTGCGCTCCCCCGAGTTCGCCGCGGACGACGAGGCTGTCACGCTCGAAATCGCTTTCACCGAATCCATTCACCAGGAGACCCTGCTTGTGACCCCTGAAGAAAAGGCCGCGCTGGAGGCCGAGAACGCCCAGCTCAAGACGCAACTGGCGGCGGCCGAAGCCGCCGCCCGCGCCGTGAAGACCGCGCAGATCCACGCCGGGCACGCCGCCTTCGCCGAGCAACTGGTCGGCGCCGGGCAACTGGTGCCGGCGCAGAGCGCGGTGGCCGTGGCGCTGCTCGACACGCTGGCGGCGGCGGAGACCCCGGTCGAGTTCGGCGAGGGCGATGACGCGCAGCCGCTGCTCGACGCCCGCCGGTTACCGGGTCGACGCCGATTCGCTGGCGCTGCACCACAAGGCGCTCGCCTGGCAGGCGCGGCACCAGACCGACTACCTGACCGCGGTCCGCGCGGTTGCCCCGTAACGCTCAGCCCCAGGAGGAACCCATGAGCCAACAAAACATTTCGCTGCTCGCGCTGCCGGTCGTCCTGACCGGAACGGTGACGGCCAACCGCTTCGTCACCCCGGCCGGCGCCGCCGTCGCGGCCGGCGCCACGCTCAAGGCCGACGCCTCCGGGCGCGGCATCGCCTGGGCGACCTCGGGGGCCAAGGTCGGCCTCGCGCTGCAGGCCGCCAGCGGCGCCGGCGCCTTCATCGAAGTCCTGCTCATCCCCAACGTCGCCTAAGGAGGCCGCACCATGCCGCAAATGACCCCCGCCCAGGCCCGCGTCATCGACCCCATCCTGTCGACCGTCGCCCATGGCTACCAGAACGCCGAGTTCGTCGGCAACGCGCTGTTCCCGCATGTGGCGGTCGCCGCGCGCGCCGGCAAGATCCTCGCCTTCGGCAAGGAGTCGTTCCTGGCCTACGACACGGCGCGCGCGCCGGGGTCGCAGATCAAGCGCATCAACCTCGGCTATTCGAGCGCCAGCTACGCGCTGGTCGACCACGCGCTGGCCGCCTCGGTGCCAATCGAGGTGATGGAGGACGCGCAGGCGGTGCCCGGCGTCAATCTCGCCTCGGCCGCCGTGCGCACGGTGCAGGACGCGCTGGCGCTGCGCCTCGAGGTCGAGCAGGCGACGCTGGCGACGACCGCCGGCAACTACGCGGCGAGCAACAAGACGACGCTGTCCGGCACCAGCCAGTGGAGCGATTTCGGCGCCACCTCCGACCCGATCAACGACATCGAGACGGCCAAGGAGGTGATCCGCGGCAAGGTCGGCAAACGCCCCAACGTCGTCGTCATGGGCGCCAGCGTGCTGGCCAAGCTCAAGATGCACCCGAAGGTGCTCGACCGCATCAAGTACACCGGCCGCGATGTCGCCACCGTCGAACTGCTCGCCAGCCTCTTCGGGGTGCAGCGGGTGCTGGTCGGCGACGCGGTGGCAGCCAGCGATGCTGGCGCCTTCGCCGATGTCTGGGGCAAGAGTGTCGTCGTCGCCTACACCGAACTGGGCAGCCAGGCGGAGATGGGCCGGCCGTCGTTCGGCTACACCTACCAGCTCGGCGGCTACCCGATGGTCTCGCCGGCGCGCTACGACGGCGACACCCGCACCTGGCTGTACGACGTCGCCGACGCCGTCAAGCCGGTGATCGCCGCCGACCTCGCCGGCTACCTGATCTCGGCCGTCGTCGCCTAAGGTCTCTCCCCCCAAACCGCCTCACAAGGGCGGTTTGCCCCGGCGCCGCGTCCCCCCTGCGCGGGAACGCCGGGGTTTTTTACAAGGACTGTCCCTATGGTTACCCCGAAAAATGAAAAGCGTTTTTGACGCAGATTGCGCAGATTGCCGCAGATTGAAAAGCGGTTTTTATCCGCGTTCATCTGCGCAATCTGCGTCGAAAAGGGGTTTCCCGGGAGCCGGGTCATGAGCTACGCCACGCAGGCCGATCTGATCGCCCGTTTCGGCGAGGTCGAGATTTCGCAGGTCGCCGATACCGACGGCTCGGGCGAGATCGACGCGGCGCTGATCGCGCGGGCGCTGGCCGACGCCGACGCCGAGATCGACGCGGCGCTGGCCGGGCGCTACCAGTTGCCGCTGCCTTCGGTGCCGCCGCTGCTGGTGCGCATCGCCTGCGACCTGGCGCGCTTCGCCCTCTATACCGACGCCGTGACCGAGATCGTGGCGCAACGCCGCGCCACCGCCGCCAGGCTGCTGGCCGACCTCGCCGCCGGGCGCACCACGCTCGGGCTGGCCGAGCCGCCGGCGGCGGCGGACAGCGGCAACCCGGTTGCCGTCCGCGCTCCCGAGCGCATCTTCGGCCCGGACCTGGGGTACTGATGGCCCTCCTCGACGCCGAACCGCTGCTGGTCGACCGCCTCAAGGCGGCGTGCCCGGCCGTTTCCGGCAATGTCTTCGCCGCCGCCGACCTGGCCGCGGTCCAGGAGGCCGGGCAGGTGACGCCGGCGCTGCACGTCGTCCTCCACCACTACCGCAAGCTCGACGACGACGCCGGGTCGGGAACGCTGTGGCGCGAGACCTGGCTGGTCGTCGCCTGCGTTAAGAACGTGCGCCAGCACGTGGGCGCCGCGGCGATCCGTAACGCCGCCGCGGCGCTGCTGGCCGAGGTCATGGCGGCGCTCGACGGCTGGCGCTGCCCCGGCGCCGTCGGCCTGGTGCGCGCGAGCGACCCGCCGGCGCCGCTGGTCACCGCCGGCTTCGGCTACTTCCCGCTGGCGTTCGCGGTCGACACGGTGACGGCCGGGGCGGAGGAATGACGATGGAAAAAGCCTTGACGCGGATTGCGCAGATTGCCGCAGATTCAAAAGCGGTTTTCATCCGCGTTCATCTGCGCAATCTGCGTCGAAAAGGGGTCTTCTGGTGAGCCGGGGCGGAGGAATGACGATGGAAAAAGCCTTGACGCGGATGCCGCAGATGAACGCAGATTTCAAGGCGGTATTTATCTGCGGAAATCCGCGCAATCTGCGTCGAAAAGGGGTCTTCTGGTGAGCCTGGGCGCCAAATTCGACTTGCTCGGGCCGCACGCATTGGTGCGCGGGCTGCCGTGGTCGCTGCGCTTCACGCGGTTGGCCGGGGCGCAGAAGACGCCGGTTGACCTGACCGGCTGCGCCGTGCGCCTGGTGATCAGCGGCCTGCTGGAAAGCGCCGAGCCGCCGGCGCCGCGAGAATTCACGACGACGAGCGGGCATGTCACGCTGGGCGGCGCGCTGGGAACGGTCGCCATCGATCTCGACGAGAGCGACACGGCCGACATCCCGGACCGCGCCCTTTACCGCCTCTACCTGACCGACGCGCTGGGCAGGGAAACCCTGCTGCTGCGCGGCCGGCTCGGCGTGCTCCTGGAGGACGCATGAGCGGCGTCGAAGTCCTGGAGATCGGCCGCGGCGACTGGATCGTCGTCGTCGCGCCGGGGATCAGCGAGACCATCGCCGTCCCCTCCGCCACGCTCGACCTGGTCGAGATCGCCGAACAGGGGCCGGCCGGGCCGCCGGGCGCCACCGGGGCGCCGGGGCCGCGGGGCGAGCCGGGGCTGTCCGGCGCCAACTACGTCCATAACCAGGCGGTGCCGGCCGCCACCTGGAACATCGCCCACAACCTGGCGCGCTTTCCGTCGGTGACCGTCATCGACTCGGCCGGGTCGACCGTCATCGGCGATGTCGAGTACCTGTCGAACACCGCCGTCGCCGTCCATTTCACCGCCGCCTTCGGCGGTTCCGCCTACCTGAACTAAGGAGAACTCCATGAAGCACCTCGTCAACATCGACCTCGCCAAGAACGAACTGCAGAACGCGCGCATCCAGAACCTGGCCTCGGCGCCGGGGTCGCCGGTCGAAGGGCAGGTCTACCACGACACGGTGACCCATGCGACCTATGTCTGGAACGGCAGCGCCTGGCGCCCGGTCGACGCGGCCAAGCTGAGCGACGGCACGATCGCCAACACGGCGCTGGCGACCAACCCGCTGGCGCGCGCCAACCATACCGGCACGCAGACGGCGAGCACGATCTCCGACTTCGACACGCAGGTGCGCACCAGCCGCCTCGACCAGATGGCGGCGCCGACCGCCGATGTCGCGCTCAACAGCCGCAAGATCACCGGCCTGGCGACGCCGACGGCGGGCACCGACGCGGCCAACAAGAACTACGTCGACGACGCCGTCGCCGGGCTGTCGTGGAAGAACGAGGTGCGCGTGGCGACGACGGCCAACGGCGCGCTGGCGTCGGCCTTCGCCAACGGCCAGACGGTCGACGGCACGGTGCTGGCGACCGGCGACCGCATCCTGCTCAAGGACCAGACGACGCAGACGGAAAACGGCATCTATACCGTCAATTCCTCGGGCGCGCCGACGCGGGCGACCGACGCCGATTCGTCCGGGGAGATCAACGGCGCCGCCGTCTTCGTCACCAACGGCACGGCGAACCAGGGCACGCGCTGGGTCTGTAACGTCACCGGCACGATCACACTGGGGTCGACCAACCTCACTTTCGTCCAGTTTTCCGGCGGCCAGAACTACACGGCAGGCAACGGCCTGACGCTGTCGACCAACGACTTCAACGTCGGCGCCGGCACGGGTAGTCGTCGTCACAGCCGGCGCGCCGCTTAAACTCTATGTCGGGAAAGGCGGCGCGGTTTCAAATAGCGCGGACAATTACTCCAACGACAGCGTTGGATTATCCACCGTCTCGCTGATCGTCGGCTCCTACAATATCGCCGGATCGCAGCCGCTGAACGGCATCGTTACCCACGCGATGGTGTGGGACAGAGCGCTGTCAAAAGCGGAAGTGATGGAGGTGCTGCGCAACCCATGGCAGGTTTTCTCGCCGCTGCCGCGGGTTGTACTGCCAGTGCCGGCGCCCGCCGCGCCGCCCGTGCTCTCAGGGACCGCCGGCCAGTGGCACAAGACGCTGCTGCTCAACGGCTGGTTCGGCGAGGTCGCCGGCATCAAGGGCTGGTACGCCGTCGATTTCATGACCCCGCCACCCGCCGGCGGCATGGTGCTCAAGGCGTGGACCGGCAGCGCCTGGGCGACCGGCACGCTCAAGCGCTGGAATGGGTCGGCGTGGGTGACGGCGCCGCTGAAACGCTGGAACGGGTCGGGCTGGGTGTAACGCGGCGAGACAACGTCGACCCCCCGTCCAACCCCGTCCCCCTGACCGGGGCCGTGCCCGCGTGAAAGACTCGGGGGGTCATCCATCAAGAACCCCACCAGGAGAATTCCGCCATGTCCGCACCCACAGCCATCCTCAAGGGACCGCTCTACCTCAAGAAGGCGAGCGGCGGCACACAGCTTTTGTCGACCGGCAACGCGACCAAGCTGACGCTGTCGCACGAGATCGAGGAAAAGACCATCCCCAACATGCAGAACCCCGGCGGCGGCAACCACGACTCGTTCAAGCGCGTCAAGGCGGTCAAGCTGGCGTGCCAGTTCCGCAACATGAGCAAGGAGGTGCTCGAGATCGCCTTCGGCGCCAAGGTCACCACCGTCACCGGCGGCCCGGTCACCGCCGAGGCGCACAACGACATCGTGCTCGGCGGCCTGATCAAGACGGTCAAGCCGTCCGACACGGCGGCGGCGATGACCGTCGAGAAGGGCGTCACGACCTACGTCGAGGGCGCCGACTACCAGCGCGTGCGCGCCGGCATCATCCCGCTGGCCACCGGCGCCATGGTCGCCGGCGACGACATCACGATCGACTACACGTCGCTCGCCACCGCGCGCGTCGATGGCCTGATGTACACGTCGCAGGAATTCTCCGGCGTCTTCGACGGGGTCAACGAGCGCAGCGGCAAGCCGGCGATGGGCGCCTTCTACCGCCTGGTCTTCGGCCCGGCGACCAACATCGAAACTGTCGGCGACGAGTTCGCCGGCTTCGACTGCGAAGCCGAGTGCCTGGCCGACGACAGCAGGCCGGCAAGCGAATCGCCGTTCTACTTCTTCGAGATCGGCGGCGTTTCCTGATGCGCGTGATCCGCGAGATCGAGGTCGGCGGGCGCAAGGTGCAGGTGCGCGAACTGACGGTTGGCGAGATCCGCGAATGGATCTCCAGCCTCGCCGACCTGCCGCCAG
>CAZKSD010000011.1:0-23836 GCA_964555315.1 uncultured Dechloromonas sp. | reverse complement strand
GTGCCGGGTAGCGGCACCTTCGGCATGGAGGCCGTGGCGCGGCAGTTCGCCACCGGCAAGAAGGTGCTGATCATCCGCAACGGCTGGTTCAGCTTCCGCTGGACACAAATTTTCGAGATGGGGAAAATTCCCTCGGAGGCGATCGTGCTCAAGGCGCGGCAGATTGCGAGCGGCGCGCAGGCGCCGTTCGCTCCGCCACCGATCGCCGAAGTCGTCGCCGCCATCCGCGAACGGAAACCGGATGTCGTCTTCGTGCCGCACGTCGAGACCGCCTCGGGGATGATCCTGCCCGACGACTATCTGCAGGCGGTCGGCGAGGCGGTGCGCGCGGTCGACGGCCTGTTCGTGCTCGATTGCGTCGCCTCGGGCACGGTCTGGGTCGACATGGTCGCGAGCAGGGTCGACGTCCTGATCAGCGCCCCGCAGAAGGGCTGGAGCGCTTCGCCATGCTGCGCGCTGATCGCCCTCGGCGAACGCGCCCGCGCGCGGATCGACGCGACGGCCAGCAGCAGCTTCGCCTGCGACCTGAAGAAGTGGCTGCAGATCATGGAGTCCTACGAGGCCGGCGGCCACGCCTACCATGCGACCATGCCCACCGACGCGCTGGCCGCGATGCGCGACGTCATGCTCGAAACCGAAGCCTACGGTTTCGCCAGGGTCTGCCGCGAGCAGCAGGAACTCGGCCGCCGCGTGCGTCAACTGCTTGAAAGCCGGGGCTACCCGAGCGTGGCTGCCGAAGGGTTCAAGGCACCCGGCGTCGTTGTCAGCTACACGTCGGATCCGGACATCCAGAACGGCCGGAAATTCCTGGCGGCCGGGCTGCAGACCGCGGCCGGCGTACCGCTGCAATGTGACGAACCGCCCGGGTTCCGCACCTTCCGCATCGGCCTGTTCGGGCTGGAAAAGCTGCACAACCCGGAGCGCACCGTCGACAACCTGGCCAAGGCGCTCGATGCGCTCGCCTGAAGCCTTGTCCTCGCGCCAAGCGGTCCGCTGCGCCGTTCTGGCCGCATTTGTCCTCATTGCCGGCGGCCCCTGCCTGGCGCAGTCACAGTCGGAATTCGCCAGTTGCCTCGCGCGCCTGCAACCGGCGGCGCAACGCAGCGGTATCCGCCCGGACAGTTACAGCCGCTACACGGATGGCGTGCAGGCCGACTTCGGCATTCTCGACAAGCTCAACTACCAGCCCGAATTCAAACTGCCGATCTGGGACTACCTCTCCGCGCTGGTGGACGATGAGCGCATCGCCGACGGCAAGGCCGGTCTCGCCCGCCACGCCGACGTGCTGCAACGCATTCAGGCAGCCTACGGGGTCGACCCGGCAACCGTCGTGGCGGTCTGGGGTGTCGAGAGCAATTACGGGCGGATCACCGGCAAGTACCCGCTGGTCCAGGCGCTGGGCACGCTTTCCTGTTTCGGCCGGCGCCAGAGCTATTTCCAGGGCGAGTTCTATGCCGCCCTGCGCATCCTCCAGCGCGGCGACATCGCGCCCGATCGCCTCAACGGCTCGTGGGCCGGCGCCTTTGGCCACACCCAGTTCATGCCGGCCACCTACGAGCGCCTAGCCGTCGATTTCGACGGCGACGGACGCCGCGACCTGGTCGACAACAGCGACGACGCGCTGGCGTCGACCGCCAATTTCCTGCGCAAGGGGGGCTGGCAGAGCGGCCTGCCGTGGGGCATCGAAGTACGTCTGCCCAACGGTTTCGACGGCGGCCTCGCCGGCCGCACGCACAAGCGCGCGCTCGGCGACTGGGCGGCGTCCGGCCTGACGCTGGCCGACGGGCGTCCGCTCACCGCCAGCGGCCTTGCCGCGAGCGAGCGCGTCGGCCTGCTCATGCTGGCCGGCCCGCGCGGCCCGGCATTCCTGACGACGCGCAATTTCGACGTGATCTACGGCTACAACGCCGCCGAGAGTTACGGCCTGGCGATTGCCCACCTCTCCGACCGTTTGCGCGGCGGGCCGCCCTTCGCCGCGCCGTGGCCGACCGACGACCCCGGACTGTCGCGCGTCGAGCGCCGCGAACTGCAGACCCTCCTTGCGGCGCGCGGCCATGACATCGGCGAGATCGACGGCCTACTCGGCGACAAGAGCCGTCTTGCCGTCAGGCAGGAGCAGTCCCGGCTCGGCCAGCCGGTGAACGGGCGCGGCGGCCAGAAGCTGCTGCAGAACCTGCGCGCCGGAGGTGAAGCGCAACGGCCGGCCGGCCGTTGAAGAAGACAGACCACAGGCTGCCTAAGCTTCATCGGAACCACGGGTGCGTTCTCCTTTCCTTGATACCGGCGACTGTCGCGGTCGACAGTGAAAAATGACCTGTTTTCATGGTCGACCGCGTCGACTCACCCGCGGCATCGGTCCGTACAAGCGCTCCAACTCTTCCGGGATTTCGCTCGATACCGTATCATCCATCGCTTCGCTGACGAGTTTCCGGCACCCGGCCATCGGGCCAGATGCCTCTTCCGAGGAAAACCACATGAAGAAACGCCTAATTGCCGCATTGATCGCCGGCGCTCCCCTGCTGGCCGCTGCCAGCGAGATCAACGTCAATGTCGGCAGCGTGCGCGTACAGGCGCCGGGTGTCTCCGTGACCTTCGGCAGCCGCAACGACCGGGGCTACTACTGGGACGGCTACGACTGGCGCGAGCCGTCCTACTGGAAACTGCACAACGGGCCGAGGGGCCAGAAATACTACACTGGCCACGGCAGCAACGGGATTCCGCATCAGGGCGGCGGACATTGTCCGCCGGGTCAGGCCAAGAAAGGCAATTGCTGAAGCCACGCGGTTTGCCTGGCGCTCGCAAACCCCTGAGGCCCGACGGTGCGTGGGGCGATCTTCTGTTTAACATAGCGCCCTTGCGCCGCCAGTCGGGGCGGCGACTTCCGGGGCCGCGCCTGGGCGCCACCCGGCCAGATCCGGAACAACAACCCCGCGAGCGACATCTCCGATGAAGATCGACCTGCGTTTGACCTTCCACTACGGGCTGACGATCTTTCTCAGCGCCTTCCTGCTCTTCCAGGTGCAGCCGATGATCGGCAAGATGATCCTGCCGTGGTTCGGCGGCTCGGCGTCGGTGTGGACGACGTGCATGCTCTTCTTCCAGATGATCCTGCTGCTCGGCTACCTGTATTCGCACTGGATCGTCGCCCGCCTTTCGCCGCGCCGCCAGAGCCAGTTGCATATCGCCCTGCTGCTCGCCAGCCTGCTGGTCATGCCGATCGCCCCCAGTGACGCGTGGAAGCCGACCGGTGCCGAAAACCCGACGCTGCGCATCCTCGGACTGCTTCTCGCCTCGATCGGCCTGCCCTATTTCGTGCTATCGACCACCGGCCCGCTGGTCCAGGCCTGGTTCGCGCGCGAGCGTTCCGGCCAGGTCCCCTACCGGCTGTTCGCGCTCTCCAACTTCGGCTCGATGCTGGCGCTGATCGCCTATCCGCTCGCCATCGAACCGGTGCTGCCGACCCGCCTGCAATCGTGGGCATGGTCGGGACTTTTCGCCACCTTCGTCGTGGCCTGCGGCCTGCTCGCCTGGCGGGGACGCAACAGCCAGCCCCTGACGCTGCGGCACCATGACGAGGCTCAGCCGATCACCGCTCGCCAGCTCATGCTGTGGGCCGCGCTGGCTGCCTGCCCATCGATCCTGATGGTCGCCAACACCAGCTTCCTGACCGAGAACATCGCCCCCATTCCGCTCCTCTGGGTGGCGCCGCTCGGCCTTTACCTGCTCTCCTTCATTCTCGCCTTCGAGGGCCGCGGCTGGTACCGGCGCGGGCTTTACCTGCCGCTGCTCGTCGCCGGCCTGGGCGCACTGGCCTGGTTGCCGACCCTGGGCATTTCCGAATTGTCGATCCAGGTGTCGATGGGAATCAACCTGGCATCCTTCTTCGTCGCCTGCATGGCGTGCCACGGCGAACTTGCCAGGCATCAGCCGCATCCCGCACAACTGACCACCTATTTCCTGATGCTCGCCTTCGGCGGCGCCCTCGGCGGCTTCTTCGTCGGCGTCGTCGCACCGTATTTCTTCAACAGCCACTACGAGTTGTCCATCGCCATCGTCCTCACCGGGCTGGTGGTTGCCGTTGCCGTCATCCCGACGCTGCCCGCCGCGCGGCCGCGCTGGCGACTGGCCGCCGGCGTTGGCTCGGCGCTCATCCTCGTCGCGCTGACCGGCGTGCGCGTGGCCGACCACGTCGCGGAAAACAGCGGCGCCGACGCCCTGCTGCGCAACTTCTACGGCACGCTGACCGTCCATAGCAACCCGGAAACCGGCTTCCGCACCATGCTGCACGGCCAGATCATCCACGGCCGGCAGTTCATGGCGGCCGACAAGGCGCTGTCCCCGACCACTTATTACAGCAGCGAAGGCGGCGCCGGCAAGGCGCTCCTCGCCAAGGCCGGAAGCGGCCCGTTGCGCGTCGGCGTCGTCGGCATCGGGATCGGCACGCTCGCCGCCTACGGCCGCGCCGGCGACTACTACCGGCTTTACGACATCGACCCGCTGGTCATCGATGTGGCCAGGAGCCACTTCAGCTTCCTCGCGCAAGCCCGGGCACAGACCGACATTGTCCTTGGCGACGCCCGCCTGCAACTGGAGAACGAGCCGCCACAGCAGTTCGATGTGCTGATCGTCGACGCCTTCTCGGGCGATTCGGTGCCCGTTCATCTGCTGACCCGCCAGGCCTTCGAACTCTATTTCCGCCACCTGAAGCCGGACGGGGTGCTCGCGGTGCACATCACCAACCGCTTCCTCGACCTGCGTCCCGTGATCAAGGCCGCTGCCGACCATCTGGGCCGGCCGGCGCGCATCATCGATCACGAGGACGACCGTGAGCGCGGCATCTTCCGCTCCCGCTGGGCGCTGATCGCCCAGGACGACACCTTCTTCTGCCACGAAGGGTTCGAGGACGCCAAGCTGCTCGCCGACAAGCCTGGTTTCCGGCCGTGGCAGGATGACTACAGCAGCCTGTTCGCGATCCTGATGTAGGGCGTGGCAAGGCGGCGCGCGGGGGTAGAATTCTTGCCATGAGATCAGCAACGCCAATCGCCATCATCCTGCTCGCCGGCCTGGCCGGTTGCGCACTCTTTCCCGGCTGGCACTGGGAGAAGCCCGGTGCCGCGACCGGCGAATACGAGCGGGACGTCACATTCTGCAAGCAGCGGATCTACCCGGGGGTCGATGGCATGGTCACCAACGAGAGCGTGCGGCTGATGCACGGCTGCATGGAGGCAAAGGGCTGGCGGAAAGTGCAGAATTGAGCATCCCGTGCGCGGATGCGCGGCATTCTGTGGACCGCAATCGCGTCGGCGCAAGGCATTCCCGCCCGAATTCCGTCGCGAATATTTCGCGCGCCAATGCGTCGCCTTGCATAGTCGCCGCCTGATCATGCGTCACAAGTCAGGCGCCGGCCGGGTCGGCCACTTGCTCAAATGGGACTTGATCCCGGCGTGGGCCAAGGATCCAGGCATCGGCGACCTCAAGCGCTGCGCAGCTTGAGCATCCGCGTGACCCAGATTGCCGCGAAGGGAACGATCAGCCCGAGCGCGATCGTGCTCATGAACAATGCGCCCAACTGGCTGTAGTCGGCCGTCGCCTTGACGGCCTGGGTCACCGGGTCGCGGATTTCGCGGCTGACCTCGAAAAGCTGGTTCAGATACTTCGTGCCGAGTTGCGAGGCCGACAAGGCGAGGTTGGTGAAGGACGCCATCACCGCGAAATAGGTCGCCTTGAGGTTCGCCGGCGCGGAGTTGGCGATCCACGCCAGCATCGGCACCATGGCGATCTGCCCGAGCGGCGATTCCAGCGCGGTGTCGATCAGGGCGATGAAACGGGCGTCGACGATCCCGCCGGTCCGTGCTGCGGTCCACTCGTGCAGGCCGTGATACATCCCGAGCGTCGGCAGACTCAACAGCGTGCCGGTCAGGGTCAGGAAGCCGACGATGTAGGCGATCGAACGCTCGCCCATGAAGCGACGGAAGCCGAACAGGCCGAACAGCGTCAGCACGCTGGCGATCAGCGACAGCCTGGCGAGAAAGGACTGGTCGAAGCCCAGCACGTCGATCATCCACCAGGTCGAGCCGGCGCCGGGACCGGGCATGGCGCGGAAGACAAAGATCACGATGGCCGTGCCGAGCAGGGTGCGCCGGGAGTCCTCATCCAGTTCGCGCAGCAGCTTGGCCATCAGGAAGGTGATGACGGCAAAGGAGCCGAGAAAGATGATCTCCTGACCGAACTCGAGCTGCGAGACGCCCACGGAAACGCTGATGGCGACGAACACCAGGCTGCCCCCCAGAATCCACCAGTCGGGCTTGACCGCATCAGTTGGCGGCTCCAGCATCGCCCGCAGGGTGGCCTTGTCGAAACCGCGGGCGCGCAGCCGCCCCGCCTCGCGTCGCCTGATCAGGCTCGCCAGCAGCACTCCGGCCACCGAGATCGCCGGAATGACCAGCGCCATGCCGTACACCTGCGCGTAGATCGCCACCCGCTCCGCGTTCGGCAGGCTGTCGACGCCGGCGAACATCACGACATTCACCAGCGACACGAGGACGCCGCCGCCGATGATGGCGACGCGACCCAGCGTCTGCAGCGTGGTGTTCATCAGCCGGCGCGTTTCCGGCGGCAGCGGATCACCCTGGTCGTTCACCCGCGGCACCGCTTCCACGGTCATGGCGTCCGCGACCACGTCCTGGAGAACGTAGCCCACCGGCGAGAGCAGGGAGGAGACGACGAACCAGGCTTCCGGCGACATGATTCCGCTCATGTACCGCGGCTCGGCCACCAGGCCAAGCATGATCAACAGGCTGGCGGCGATCAGCGAGGCGCCCAGCCAGACCAGGCCGGCCTTGTGGCGCCAGATCAGGTCCACCAGGTGGCCTAGCGGCATCTTCAGCGCCCACGGGATTCCCGCCCAGAAGGCGAGTGCCGCCAGGAAGGCCGCGGAAAGGCCGAGGTACTCCTTGACGAAGAAGGTTCCGACGATCCCGGTCAGCCCGGACACCCCTGCCGCGACATAGACCATCAGCGGCGGCAGGTAGGAAAGCCGCATCTCGCGGCCGAGTTCGAGGATGTTGTCGGCAAACCAGCGACGGATGGCAGCGAGCACAGCAGGACTCCGGCAAATCGGAAATCGGGGACGTTCCGGCAAGGCACGGCCGGCAAAGCCGACTGGATCATGCCAGCGGCCGCGTGGACTCGTGCGCGAGCAGGGAAATGGCGGTATTGTGCACCAGGACGGATTCAACTCCGAAGTGCAACGACGTTATGACGCGATTGAAGCTCCCGTCCATCTGTCCTTCCCCCATCAAAATCGGCGCCGGCGCGCCGATGCCGCAAGCCAATCAAGAACAAGACCATGAAAAGATCCGTCGGACAAGTCCTCAAGTGGGTACTGGTGTCGCTCCTCGTAATCGGCATCGCGCTGCTGTCCTTGCGGTCGTTTCGGGCACTCAGCGGCCCCCCCTTGCAACCGTGGCATACCTACGTTCCCCAGGAACTCGGAGCCGATCAGCTCGATACGGCCGACTGGACCCGCTACCTGGCGCAGGAGGACGCGATCATGGCCAGCGTGCGCGCCGAGGTCAGCCAGAAGCTGGCGCCCGACCAGCGCGTGCCGATCAATCGCTATTTCGAGGCAAGCCCGGTTTACCCCGCGCGCTTTGCTCAAGACTGGAACCGCTCCTACGTCATGGAACCCGATGGCAAGCCGGTTGGCGTCGTCGTTCTGCTGCATGGGCTGACCGATTCACCTTACAGCCTGCGCCATATTGCAAGGCGTTATCGCGATCAGGGCTATGTCGCGATCGGCATCCGCCTGCCGGCCCACGGCACCGTCCCTGCCGGGCTGACCGACGTCCGCTGGGAAGACTGGATGGCCGCGACGCGGCTGGCCGTGCGCGAAGCGCGTCGGCGCGTGCCGGCTCCGGCGCCCTTGCATCTGGCCGGGTTCTCGAACGGCGGAGCACTGGCGATGAAATACTCGCTCGATGCGCTGGAAAACCCGCAACTCCCGCGCGCCGATCGCATCGTGCTGTTTACGCCGATGATCGGCATCACGCGCTTTGCGCGCTTTGCCGGTCTGGCCGGCCTGCCGGCGTTGCTGCCGCCGTTCGCCAACGCCGCCTGGCTCAGCGTCGTTCCGGAATTCAATCCGTTCAAGTACAACTCGTTTCCGGTCAACGGCGCACGCCAGTCCTTCCGCCTGACCGACGCGCTGCAGGCACAGATCGAGCGCATGGCGCGCCGGGGCGAACTGAGCGCCCTGCCCCCCGTGCTGACGTTCCAGTCGGTGATCGATTTCACCGTCAGCACACCGGCGATCCTGACGGCGCTTTACGCAAACCTGCCCGACAACGGCAGCGAGATCGTCCTTTTCGACGTGAACCGGACACTCAAATTCGCTCCGCTTCTGCGGCCCGCCTCCTACGTCGCAATCGACCGCCTCGCACCCAGCGCGCCCGCGACCTACCGGTTCACCGCCGTCGCCAATGCCAACGACGACAGCGAAGCCACCGTCGAACGCAGCATCGCGCCCGGCCAACTGGAGGCCGCGGTTCGCCCGCTGAACCTGCCCTATCCGCCGGGAATCTTCTCGCTGTCGCACCTGGCGATCCCGATTCCGATGGACGATCCGCTCTACGGACTGAATCCCGACCCGAAGACGAAGGACGACTATGGCTACAACCTGGGCGCGATGGATGCCCGCGGCGAGCGCGGCGCGCTGATCGTCGACCAGGATTTCCTGACGCGGCTGCCCTCGAATCCATTCTTCCCGTATCTGCTGGAACGGATCGACGACGAGATCAGCCGGCCTTCAGGCCCCTCCGGACGCAATATCGCGACGACTTCGTCGCCGGGCCTGCCGGTGCGGGCTGAAGCGGTATTGTCGACGTTCCTTCCGGGCGAAGAAGGATTGCAACCGTTTGCGGGCCCCTGAGCGGGGCCGTCGGCACGCGCGGCTGGCGGGATGGCGGCGAAGTCAGCCACGCACCCGATATTTGCCTTGACTCGTACCCTGCGAAGCGAATTCGCGAAAGGTGCCATGCCTGACCGCAGTCGCTTGAAGGATTCATCATGTCCATCCGGCTTTCGCTTGATCGGACAACGCAAGAGGCCGGGATCGCTCCCGGCCTTTGTCATTTTGGCCCGTTCTTGCCGGTCGACCGCAGCAGTCAGCCCTTCTTGTGGCTCGCCAGCCGCAGCCAGGTGTCGACGACGGTGTCCGGATTCAGCGAGATGCTGCTGATGCCTTGATCCATCAACCACTCGGCCAGATCGGGATGGTCGGACGGGCCCTGACCGCAGATGCCGACGTACTTGCCGGCCTTGTTGGCGGCGGCGATGGCCATGGCCAGCAACTGCTTGACAGCCGGGTCGCGTTCGTCGAACAGGTTGGCGACGAGGCCGGAATCGCGGTCGAGGCCGAGGGTCAGCTGGGTCAGGTCGTTGGAGCCGATCGAGAAACCGTCGAAGATCTTCAGGAAGTCGTCGGCCAGCAGCGCGTTGGACGGGATTTCGCACATCATGATCAGCTTGAGGTCGTTCTCGCCCTGCTTCAGACCGTGCCCGGCGAGCAGGTCGACGACGGCCTGGCCTTCGCCGACGGTACGGACGAAGGGCACCATCAGTTGCACGTTGGTCAGCCCCATGTCCTCGCGCACCTTCTTCATCGCGCGGCATTCCATTTCGAAGCAGTCTTCGAAGGTGTGGGCGATGTAGCGGGAAGCGCCGCGGAAGCCGAGCATGGGGTTTTCCTCTTCCGGCTCGTAGAGTTCGCCGCCGAGCAGCTTGCGGTATTCGTTGGACTTGAAGTCGGAGAGGCGGACGATGACCGGGTTAGGCCAGAAGGCGGCGGCGATGGTGGCGACGCCTTCGACCAGCTTCTCGATGAAGAAGTCGCGGGGCGAAGCGTAACCGCGGGCGCGGCGCTTGATTTCCTCGCGCTTCGAGGCCGGCAGGCGCTCGACGTCGAGGATGGCCTTCGGGTGGATGCCGATGACGTTGTTGATGATGAACTCGACGCGGGCCAGACCGACGCCGGCGTTGGGCAACTGGGCGAATTCGAAGGCCAGCTCCGGGTTGCCGACGTTCATCATGACCTTGACCGGGACGTCCGGCATGGCCGAGATATCGCGGGTGGTCACTTCGTAGTCGAGGCTGCCGCGATAGACGTGGCCGGTGTCGCCTTCGGTACAGGAAACGGTGACCACTTCGCCTTCGGTCAGCGTCTCGGTCGCGTCGCCGCAGCCGACGATGGCCGGGATGCCCAGTTCGCGGGCGATGATCGCGGCGTGGCAGGTCCGGCCGCCACGGTTGGTGACGATAGCCGAAGCGCGCTTCATCACCGGTTCCCAGTTCGGGTCGGTCATGTCGGCGACCAGCACGTCGCCCGGCTTGACCTGATCCATCTGCTTCGGGTCGGTGACGATGCGGACCGGGCCGATGCCGATCTTCTGGCCGATGGCGCGGCCGGAGGCAAGGACCTTAGAAAACTGCTTGAGCCTGAACTTCTCGATCTTGCCGGCGCCGGCCTGCGACTGCACGGTTTCCGGGCGGGCCTGCAGGATGTAGAGCTTGCCGTCGATGCCGTCCTTGCCCCACTCGATGTCCATCGGGCGGCCGTAGTGCTGCTCGATGACCATCGCGTAACGGGCCAGATCCATGACTTCCTCGTCATTGATCGAGAAGCGGTGACGCAGGCTTTCCTCGACCTCCTCGGTCACGGTCGACTTGCCGGCGGCCTTTTCGGCGGCAAAGGTCATCTTGATCATCTTGGAACCCAGGTTGCGGCGCACGACGGCCTTCCTGCCGGCTTCGAGCATCGGCTTGTGCACGTAGAACTCGTCCGGATTGACGGCGCCCTGCACCACCGTTTCGCCGAGGCCGTAGGACGAGGTGACGAAGACCGCATCGCGGAAGCCGGATTCGGTATCGAGGGTGAACATCACGCCGGCCGCGCCCTTGTCGGAGCGGACCATGCGCTGCACCCCGGCGGACAGCGCGACATCGGCATGGACGAAGCCCTTGTGCACGCGGTAGGAAATGGCGCGGTCGTTGTACAGCGAGGCGAAGACTTCCTTGACCGCGTGCAGGATGTTTTCCAGGCCGACGATGTTCAGGAAGGTTTCCTGCTGGCCGGCGAAGGAAGCGTCCGGCAGGTCTTCGGCGGTGGCCGACGAGCGCACGGCGAACGACATGTCGGCGGTGGAGTCGGCGACCAGACGCTGGTACTGCTCGGTGATCTCCACGGTCAACGCGGTGGGGAACGGGGTTTCCACGATCCACTGGCGGATCTGCGCGCCGCAGGCGGCGAGCGCATTGACGTCGTCGACATCGAGCGCGTCGAGCGCGGCGTTGATCCTGTCGTCGAGGCCGCCCTGCGCGAGAAAGGCGCGGTAGGCCAGCGCCGTGGTGGCGAAACCGCCCGGCACGCGCACGCCGGAGTCGGCCAACTGGCTGATCATCTCGCCGAGCGACGAGTTCTTGCCGCCGACCCGTTCGACATCGGTCATGCGCAGCTTTTCAAAGGGAATGACGAGGGGCTCCATGCGGATTCCTTTCAAATGGGTGAAATCAGGAAAAATGGGAATCGGAAGGTGGGAATTCGCTGTTCAGGCGCCGGGTGGCGGTTTCCCGCCGTGCAGCCGAGCGCAGCGACTGCGCCAGCGTTTCGCGGACGAAATCGATATGGGTTTCGGCGGCGGCGCGGGCGGCCTGCGGCTTGCGCTCGCGGATGGCGGCGCGAATTGCCTCGTGCTGGCGCATCAGCAACGGACCGGCGGCGGGAACGCTCCGCAACTCGCCCAGATTCAGACGGATGTTGTCGTGCATCAGGCGCAGCAAGGCCGCCGAGAGATGGCCGGCCAGCACATTGTGCGAGGCTTCGCCGATGGCCTGATGAAAGGCGATGTCGGCGCGCGAACGCCGGTCGAGATCTTCGGCCAGGAAGGCATCGCCGAGGGCCGCCAGAGCCTGGTCGAGCCGCGCCTGGTCGGCTTCGGTTGCGCGTTCGGCAGCCCATTCGGCGGCCTGCCCTTCGAGCATCCGGCGGAATTCGAGCATATCCTCGCGCAGATTGGGGTGGGCGCCCAGCATGTCCTGCCAGGGATCGAGGAACTTTGATTCGAGTCGATCGGTCACATAGGTGCCGCCGCCCTGACGGCTGTGCAGCATCCCCCTGGAGGCAAGTTTCTGGATGGCTTCACGCAACGACGGGCGCGAAACGCCAAACTCGATCGCCAGTACACGTTCCGGCGGCAGACGATCGCCCGGCTTGAGCGAGCCTTCCAGAATCCGGCGCTCGAGCGACGACGCAACGGCATCGGAAATACGCGGAATCTGCACCTTGTTTTGCGGCATCGGGGAATCAACTCGTTGAATTGGTCAGACCATTTTATTTTAACCAGCAAGACGGTCGCGCGCAAGCCCCGGAAAAACCCTGATATGATTTGCCAAACAAAGGATGTATCGTACATTTGCGAGACGAGTTATTGGTTTGACCAATTGACCCACGGAGGCAAGATGAGCGAACAAGGAAATCCCCCGCGTCGGCTTGGCGATGTCTATTTCTTCGCCACCTGCGTGATCGACCAGTTCTTCCCCGGTGCCGGCATCGACGCCATCACCCTCCTCGAACGCGAGGGCATCCGCGTTCATTTCCCGGAAGGCCAGACCTGTTGCGGTCAACCCGCCCATACCAGCGGTTTTCCCGACGAATCGCGCAAGGTGGCCGCGCACACGCTGACCCTGTTTCCCAACGACTGGCCGGTCGTCGTTCCTTCCGGCTCGTGCGCCGGGATGATGAAACACCACTACCCGACGCTGTTCGCCAACGATCCCGCGCGCAAGGCGCAGGCCGAGGCGCTCGCGGGACGCATCCACGAATTCACCGACTTTCTCGTCAATGTGCTGGGCTGGCAGCCACGGGACAAGGGCAGCGACTGCACCGTCGTGCTCCATACTTCCTGCTCCGCCCGCCGCGAGATGGGTGTCCATCTCACCGGGCGCAAGTTGCTTGACGGCCTGGACCGGGTCAAGGTCGCGCAGCAGGATCACGAATCCGAATGCTGCGGCTTCGGCGGCACCTTCTCGGTCAAGCAGCCGGAGATTTCCGGGGCCATGGTCGAGGACAAGGTCAAGGCGCTCAAGGCGACCGGCGCCGAACGCGTGGTCAGCGCCGACTGCGGCTGCCTGATGAACATCCTCGGCCACGCGGCCTGGAAGGACCGCCAGGAAGGCCGCAAGACACCCAGCCTGCCGGGCGAACACATCGCCAGCTTCCTGTTGCGGAGGACTGCCGGATGAGCGCCCGTGACCGCATCCTCGCCAAATTGAAGGCAAATTCGCCGTCGACCGCGGGCGCCCTCCCCGACGTCGCCGACTGGTATGCCGCGCACCGCGCTGTCGAGAGCGGCGCCGACAAGGTCAAGCGCTTCCGCCACTTCATCGAACTGGCCCATGCCGAGGTTCACCCGGTCGCGCGCGGCGGCTGGTTGCAGAAACTCCGTGAAGTCTTGGCGGCAAGGCAGATCAAGTCACTGTTGGTCGCACCGGGAACGGCCCATGGCGCTCACGCCCAGGCCGGGTTGCCGGCGCTGGGCATCGACTGCCCGGGCTACACGCTCGTCATCGAACAGTGGAAAGCGGCCATGTTCACCGACACCCCGGCCGCCCTCACCGCCGCCCGCGCCGCCATTGCCGAAACCGGCACGCTGATCCTCTGGCCCGATGCCGACGAGCCGCGCCTGATGTCGCTGGTGCCGCCGTTGCATGTCGTGCTGCTCGACGCCGCCAATATCTACAACACCTTCCACGAAGCCATGGAAGTGGAAGGCTGGAACGCGGGTCTTCCGACCAATGCCTTGCTGATCTCCGGCCCCTCGAAGACGGCGGACATCCAGCAGACGCTGGCTTACGGCGCCCACGGCCCGAAAGAACTGGTGGTTCTGCTGATGGGAGACGAACAATGAACGCCCAGCCCATTCACTTCAAACCCAGCGAAGGCTTCCGCGCGCGGTCAAAGGCCGTCGTCGACAATCCCTTCCTGCGCCAGAGCTTCCGCGGCGCGATGGATTTCCTGATGAGCAAGCGCGCCGCCCAGTTCCCGGACGCCGAGGAACTGGAAAGCCTGCGCACGCTGGGCGAGCGCATCCGCCAGTACAACCTCGCCAGGCTGCCTGAGTTGCTGGTGCAGCTTGAAGCGAATCTGACAAAGAACGGCATCACGGTTCACTGGGCGGAAACCCCGGACGAAGCCAACGAGATCATCCTCGGCATCTGCAAGCGGCACTCGGCGAAGCTGATGGTCAAGGGCAAGTCGATGGTCAGCGAGGAAATCGAGCTGAACCACGCCGCCGAGGCGGCCGGCATCGGCGCGCTCGAATCGGACATGGGCGAATACATCGTCCAGCTGGCCGGCGAGAAGCCTTCGCACATCATCATGCCGGCGATCCACAAGACCAAGGAGGAGATCGCCGCCCTCTTCCACGAGAAGGTGCCGGGCATCGACTACACCGACAACGTCGACGCGCTGATCCAGATCGGCCGCCGGGTGCTGCGCGAGAAGTTCCTGGAGGCCGACATCGGCCTCTCCGGCGTCAATTTCGCCGTCGCCGAAACCGGCACACTGTGCCTGGTCGAGAACGAAGGCAACGGCCGCATGTGCACGACGGCGCCGCCGGTGCATGTCGCCATCACCGGCATCGAGAAGATCGTCGAAAAGCTGGCCCACGTGCCGCCGCTGCTCTCGCTGCTGACCCGCTCCGCCACCGGCCAGAACATCTCGACCTACTTCAACATGATCTCCGGCCCGCGCAAGCTGGGCGAGAAGGACGGCCCGCAGGAAGTACACCTGGTGCTGCTCGACAACGGCCGCAGCCAGGCCTATGCCGACGAGCAGTTGCGCAAGACGCTGCAGTGCATCCGCTGCGGCGCCTGCATGAACCACTGCCCGGTCTATACGCGCATCGGCGGCCATGCCTACGGCACCACCTACCCCGGCCCGATCGGCAAGATCATCTCGCCGCACATGCTGGGGCTGGAGGCGACGGCGACGATGGCCACGGCCTCCTCGCTGTGCGGCGCCTGCGGCGAAGTCTGTCCGGTGAAGATCCCGATTCCGGACCTGCTGGTGCGCCTGCGCGAGGAATCCTTCTCTGCCCCCCATGCCAATCCGGCGATGCGCGGCCAGGGGGCGGGGTACAGCGCGCTGATCTCCGCCGTCTGGCGGGGATGGGCGGCGGTGTATCGGTCGCCCTCGCTATACGGACTGGCGACCTGGCTGGGGAGCCGGTTCGCCTGGTTGATGCCTTCGAATCAGGGGCCGTGGACGACGGTTCGGGTGCCGCTGAAGCCCGCGCCCAAGCGCTTGCGGGATAGGTTGCGCGAGCGCGGGTGATGGTGTCTTCCGAGGCGCTGTTTTCCGCCTTGAGGGCGAAACGCCCTGCCCATCAAGCACCAAGCAATAAATAGATCGAGACCAACCAATGAGCGAGCTAATCCAGCATCTCCGCCGGCACCTCCCCGACAACCAGGTCATCACCGACGACCTCCGTCGCCTGGCCTACGGTACCGATGCCAGCTTCTACCGCCTGATCCCGCAAGTCATCGCCGTCATCGAATCGGAAAACGACCTCGAAACGGTGTTGACCGCGGCAAGGCAGGGCAACACCTCCGTCACCTTCCGCGCCGCCGGCACCAGCCTCTCCGGGCAGGCGATCAGCGACGGCATTCTCGCGCTGATCGGTGAGGGCTTCGCCACTTGCGAAATCAGCGCCGACGCGGGCAAGGTCACGGTCGGTCCCGGCATCATCGGCGGCGAGGTCAACCGCCGGCTGGCGCCGCATGGGCGCAAGATCGGCCCCGACCCGGCGTCGATCGGCGCCGCCAAGATCGGCGGCATCGCCGCCAACAACGCTTCCGGCATGTGCTGCGGCACGGCGCAGAACAGCTACCGGACGCTGGCCGGCCTGCGCGTCATGCTGGCCGACGGCACCCTGCTCGACAGCGAAGATCCCGCCAGCATCGCCGCCTTCAGGCAAAGCCACGGCGAACTGCTCGGCGAACTGGAGCGCCTCGGCCGCGACACGCGCAACAACTCCCGACTCGCCGAGCGCATCCGCCACAAGTTCAAGATCAAGAACACGACCGGCTACAGCCTGAACGCGCTGGTCGATTACGAGGATCCGATCGACATCCTCGCCCACCTGATGATCGGCTCCGAGGGCACGCTCGGCTTCATCTCGCGCGTCACCTACCAGACCGTCGCCGAAGACCCGTTCAAGGCCAGCGCGCTGGTCTTTTTCCCGGATATTCGCAGCGCCTGCGAAGCCGTGATCCGCCTCAAGCCGCAACCGGTTTCCGCCGTCGAACTGCTCGACCGCCCGGCGCTGCGCTCGGTGCAGGACAAGCCCGGCCTGCCGCCGGTGATCACGACGCTGGATGACGATGCCGCCGCGCTGTTGATAGAGGTGCGCTCGGCCACGGTCGACGTCCTCGACGAACGCATTTCCGCGGTTCATGCGGCGCTGGAAGGCATCGCCACCATCGAGCCCTTGCAGTTTTCGACCGACCCGGCCACCTGCGAGATGTACTGGAAGGTGCGCAAGGGCACCTTCCCCTCGGTCGGCGCCATGCGCCGGACCGGCACCACGGTGATCATCGAGGATGTGGCTTTTCCGATCGCCGCGCTCGCCGACGCCACGCTCGACCTGCAGGCGCTGCTGCGCCAGCACGGTTACGCCGAGGCAATCATCTTCGGCCATGCCCTCGAAGGCAACCTGCATTTCGTGTTCACCCAGGATTTCGGCGATCGGGCCGAAATCGACCGCTACGCCCGTTTCATGGATGACGTCTGCGACCTGGTGGTGAAGAAGTACGACGGCTCGCTGAAGGCCGAGCACGGCACCGGCCGCAACATGGCGCCCTTCGTCGAAATGGAATGGGGCAAGGAAGCCGCCGACCTGATGCGCACGATCAAGCGCCTGTTCGACCCGGAGAACCTGCTCAACCCCGGCGTCATCCTCAACGACAACCCCGCCGCGCACCTCGAGAACCTGAAGCCGATGCCGGCCGCCGAGGACATCGTCGACCGCTGCATCGAATGCGGCTTCTGCGAACCGCTGTGTCCCTCGCACCGGCTGACGCTCTCACCGCGCCAGCGCATCGTCAGCGTCCGCGAACTGGCGCGCCGCAGTGCTGCCGGTGAAGCCGCCGGCAGCATCGGCGATGACTACCCCTACATGGGCCTCGACACCTGCGCCGGCTGCGGCCTGTGCTCGACCGCCTGCCCGGTGGGCATCGACACCGGCGACCTGACCCGCCGCCTGCGCGGGCGCAAGATGAGCGGAGGCGGCAGGCGGATCGGTGAATGGACCGCCAGCAACTTCGGCACGCTGGCCACCGCCTCGCGCCTCGGCCTCAAGGCCGGCCACGCGGTTTCCGGCGTCTTCGGCGACAACTTCCTCAGCCGCGTTGCCGGCGGCGCCTGGAAAAGCCGGATGCCGCGTGCCGGCAAGGCGCCCGCCGCACGCACCACCGAAGGCGACCCGGTCGTCTATTTCCCGGCCTGCGGCGGCCGCATCTTCGGGCCGAGCGAGGCCGGCGAAGCGCAGCTCGGCGACGTCATCATGACCCTGCTGACCCGTGCCGGCTACGCCCCGCGCCTGCCGCAGGGCTTCGACAAGCTCTGCTGCGGCCAGATGCTGGCCAGCAAGGGCCTGCCCGACGCGGCCGACAGCATGTCGCAGATACTGGAAGCGGCGCTGATGGAAGCCTCGGAAGGTGGTCGCTACCCGGTGATCATGGACGCCAGTGCCTGTACTGTCCGCATGCAGAAGCAACTGGCAGGTCGACTGGCGGTCCACGATTTTCACGAATTTGCCGCCGATGCCCTGCTGCCGCGCCTGATGATCGCCAAACAGGCCGGACCGGTGGCCCTGCACGTGAATTGCAGCGTGCGCAGAACCGGCTCGGATAGCAAGCTGAGAAAAGTTCTGGCCGCCTGCGTCGAGCAGATCATCGAACCCGCTGGCGTCACCTGCTGCGGCTTCGCCGGCGATCGCGGCTTCGTCGTGCCGGAACTGAACAAGCATGCCCTGCGCAAGATCCACGACGATCTGCCGGCCGGTTGCGCCTGCGGCGTATCCACCAACCGCACCTGCGAGATCGGGCTGACGGCGGAAACCGGGCGCAGCTTTCGATCGATTGCCTACCTGCTCGAGGAATGCAGTCGCAAGGAGAACGCCATGGCTTGCTGAGGAGGAGAGACAAGAATTAGCCAGCCGGGACGGGAATGTGGTGGCGGACTGGTGAACTCATCGATTCTTATAAAGGAGCATCCACATGACCTGGCAAATGAATGTCAATCCACTCGACAACATCGGCCTGTCTGCGCTGGTCGCAGCGGTACCGATCATCTTTCTGTTCTGGGCGCTGGCAATCAAGCGAATGAAGGGCCATTTCGCGGCGATGGGCGGTACCGGACTGGCAATTCTTATCGCGATCCTCGTCTATAAGATGCCGGTGGATTTGGCCGCGCTGGCCACTTTGTACGGTGGCGCCTTCGGCTTGTTTCCGGTTTGCTGGATCGTCATCACGGCGCTCTTCATCTACAACATGTCGGTCAAGACAGGACAATTCGAAGTCATCAAGAACTCGCTGGCCTCGATTTCGGATGACCGCCGCTTGCAGGCGCTGCTGATCGCCTTTTCCTTCGGTGCCTTCATCGAAGGAGCAGCCGGCTTCGGTACTCCCGTTGCCATTACGGCGGCCATGCTGGCCGGCCTGGGCTTCAATCCCCTCTATGCGGCAGGTATCTGTCTGCTGGCCAACACGGCACCGGTCGCCTGGGGCGCCATCGGCATTCCCATCGTGGTGGGTGGGCAAGTCTCCGGCATTCCCGACTTCGCCCTCAGCCAGATGGTCGGCCGTACGCTGCCGCTCGTCAGCATTTTCATTCCGCTCTATCTGGTCGTCCTCATGGCCGGCTGGAAAAAAGGTCTGGAAGTGTGGCCGGCCTGTCTGGTCAGCGGCGGCTCCTTCGCCATCGCTCAGTTCTTTTCCGCGAATTCGCCACTGACGGCGCCACTGCTTCCCGACCTCGTTTCCTCGATCGTATCGATCATCTGCACGGTCGCGTTCCTCAAGGTCTGGCACCCGATGGAAAGCTGGCATTTCCCCCATGAACCCAGGAGCGAGGGAAAGGCAGCGCTGAAGTACAGCGGCGGTCAGATCTTCCGGGCCTGGGCACCGTTCATCATCCTGTCCCTCTTCGTCTGCGCCTGGGGTATCAAGCCGGTCAATCAGGCGCTCAACCAGATGACCAAGCTGGTGTTCGACTACGCGATCCCGATTGGCGGCCTCGACAAGATGGTCATCGACCAGGCGGGCAAAGCCAAGCCCGCGGTCTATAACTTCAACGTCCTGAGTGCCGCCGGCACCGCAATTCTCTTTGCCTGGTTCTTCTCCATCGTGGTCATGGGGGCGTCGCTGAAGACGGCAGCCGGCGTCGCCAGTGACACCCTGAAGACGCTCAAGTGGCCCATCGTGACCATTGCCACCATCCTCGGCTTCGCCTACATCATGAACTTCTCCGGCATGGCGATCACCCTGGGTTATGCAGTGGCCACAACGGGCGTCGCCTTTCCCTTCTTTGCCGCCATTCTCGGCTGGCTGGGCGTGTTCATGACCGGCTCCGATACCTCGACCAACGCCTTGTTCGGCAAGTTGCAGGCGGTGACCGCCGAGAAGCTCGGTATCGATCCGGTCATCGCGATGTCAGCCAATACCAGCGGTGGTGTTTGCGGCAAGATGATCTCTCCCCAGTCCATTTCTGTGGCCACGGGCGCCACAGGCATGGTCGGTCGCGAATCGGAAATCTTCCGTTTCACCTTCAAGCACTCGATCTTCCTGGCCGTCATCATCGGCATCCTTCACCTTCTGTGGGCATATGTCTTCCCCGGCATCGTGCCGAGTTACGTCAAGCCCGTCGCTGCGGCAGCCGCTGCTGTGTCCAGTGCCGCCGGCCAGATCGTGGTCAATCCGGAAGGTTTGATGTGGTTGGGAATATTCATCGGCATCATCGCTTTCGTTACTTTCCTGTCGCGCGCCCTGGGTGCCGACCTGCTTGCTCCGGCAGAAGGACACGACGAAGTTCATTTCCACTGAGCGCTGGTGATTCGATCAATCAGGCAGTTCCATACCGGGAAGGGCCATGCCCCTCCCGCCTGTCACTCTTTTCTGCCGCAAAGATTTCCATGCGAGCACCGTTTCACGGACAGCCGGCATGGTGAGGATTTCCCTAACTGCACCGCAGCCAATGACTTGTTAAGGTAGTTCCCATTCAAAATCGATCACACGAGAGAAGCCATGTACAAGAGAATTCTGGTCGCCGTCGACGATAGCGAAACCTCGCGTTGCGCCCTCGCCGAGGCTATCAATATCGCCGGGGCCGCCAACGCCCGGCTCCATGTCGTTCATGTCGCCGATGAAGTGCTGCTGGGGATGCACCATCGCGCCGTGACGACGACGCTCGATTTCGATCACGCGATGACGGCAATCCGCGACGCCGGCGTCACCATCCTCGAAGCCGCCCGCGCCACCGCCAGCGCGGCGGGCGTCGAGGCCGAAATCATCCTGCTCGAGACGATGAAACGCCGCGTCTCCGAAGTTCTCGTCGACAAGGCACGCGAACTCGCCTGCGACCTGATCGTCATCGGTCGTCACGGCCAGCGCGGTCTCGCCCTGCTCCTCCTCGGCTCGGTCGCCGAGCAGGTCGCCAGACTGTCCGACGCCTCGGTCCTCCTCGTGCGCAAGCACTGATGCCGCAGGCCATGCCCGACGGCGACAAGGACGAGCCGCTGCACGCCGACATCCGGCTTCTCGGCCGGGTTCTCGGCGATACCGTGCGCGAACAGGAAGGGAATGCAGTCTTCGCGATCGTCGAGCGCGTCCGCCAGACCGCCGTGCGCTTCGCCCGCGACGGCGACCCCGCCGCCCGCGCCGAACTCGCCGCCCTCCTCGACCCGTTGTCCCGCGACACGACGCAGATCGTCGTCCGCGCCTTCAGCTACTTCCTGCAACTGGCCAACATCGCCGAGGACGAGCACCACGTCCGGCGCCGGCGCGCTCATGATCTGGCGGGTTCGCCGCCGCGCGAAGGCAGCCTCGTCCACGCCCTCGACCGCCTCGCCGAGAGCGAGGTCACGCCGGAGGCCGTCGCCGACTTCTTCGCCCACGCGCTGGTCGCGCCGGTCCTCACCGCGCATCCGACGGAGGTTCAGCGCCAGAGCCTGATTCGCAACCACCGCGACCTCGCGCACCTGCTCGACCAGCGCGAGCGCCAGCGGATGACGCCGGACGAGGAAGCGGAGAACGACCTCGGTCTGGCCAACGCCATCCTGACCCTGTGGCAGTCGCGCATGCTGCGTCCGGTGCGCCTCAAGGTGCTCGACGAAGTCAAGAACGGCATCACCTACTTCAAGGAAACCTTCTTCAACGAACTGCCGCGCCTCTACATCCAGGTGGCGCAGCAGTTGCACGCGCGTTATCCCGGGCAGACCTGGGCGCTACCGCCGTTCTTCCGCATCGGCACCTGGATCGGCGGCGACCGCGACGGCAACCCGTTCGTCACTGCCGACATCCTGCGGGAAACGCTGCGCCTGCAATCGGCGGCCGTGCTCAATCACTATCTTGACGAAATTCACGAACTCGGCGGCGAACTGCCGCTCTCCAGCCTGCTGGTCCGGACCACGACCGAGCTCGACGACCTGGCAGCACGGTCCACCGACCACTCGCCGCAACGGGACGACGAGCCGTACCGTCGCGCGCTGACGGGTATTTATGCGCGTGTCGCCGCGACCGCCCGCACACTCGACCGCGTCGAGCCGGTGCGCCATGAAATCGGCCAGGCCGAACCCTACGCCACCCCGGCCGAACTGCGCGCCGACCTCAAGGTGCTGTCCGCCTCGCTCAAGCAAAACGGCAGCGCCAGCCTCGCCGGCGGCCGCCTGCGCCGCCTGCTGCGGGCAGTGCAGGTCTTCGGCTTCCATCTGGCGCCAGTCGACCTGCGCCAGAATTCCGAAGTCCATGCCCGCAGCGTTGCCGAACTCCTCGCCAGTGCCGGGCGTTGCCCCGATTACGAGGCACTTTCCGAGGTTGACCGCATCAGCCTGCTGGTCGAGGAAATGGCGACGCCGCGCCCGCTCCATTCGCCCTATCTCGACTACTCCGAGGAGACTCGCGGCGAACTGGCCATCTTCTTCGCGGCCCGCGAGCTGCGCCAGCGCTACGGCGCCGCGGCGCTGCCCAACTGCATCATCTCGAAGACCGACGGCGTCTCCGACCTGCTCGAACTGGCGCTGCTGCTCAAGGAGGCCGGCCTGCTGCGTCCCGGCAGCCAGCCGCAACTCGACGTGAACATCATCCCGCTCTTCGAAACGATCGCGGACTTGCAGAAAAGCGCGGCGACGCTGGACGGCCTCTTTGGCGTTCCCGCCTACCGCGCGCTGATCGGCGGCCGTGGCGACGAGCAGGAAGTCATGCTCGGCTACTCCGACAGCAACAAGGACGGCGGCTTCCTGACCTCAGGCTGGGAACTGTACAAGGCCGAGATCGAACTGACCCGCGTCTGCCGCGCGCATGGCGTCCAGCTGCGCCTGTTCCACGGCCGCGGCGGGTCGGTCGGGCGCGGCGGCGGCCCCAGCTATCACGCCATACTCGCCCAGCCCGCCGGCGCCGTGTCCGGCCAGATCCGCCTGACCGAACAGGGCGAGGTCATTTCGACCAAATACGGCAACCCGGACACCGGCCGCCGCAACCTCGAAGTGCTGCTCGCGGCAACGCTCGAAGCCAGCCTGACCGACCACGAGAACCGCGTCGAACCCGCCGAGCAGTTCCACGGCGTGATGGACGAACTGTCGCAGCGCGCCTTCGTCGCCTACCGCGGCCTGGTTTATGAAACGCCAGGGTTTACCACCTATTTCAGGCAGTCGACAGTCGTTTCCGAAATCGCGACTCTCAACATCGGCAGCCGCCCGGCCTCGCGCAAGCCGTCCGAGCGCATCGAGGACCTGCGCGCCATCCCCTGGGTCTTCTCGTGGGCGCAGTGCCGCCTGATGTTGCCCGGCTGGTACGGCTTCGGTTCCGCGGTCGACGGCTATCTGCAGGCCAATTCCGAAGGGCTGGCCACCTTGCGCCGGATGCTCCATGCCTGGCCCTTCTTCCGGAGCCTGTTGTCCAACATGGACATGGTGCTGGCCAAGACCGACCTCGCCATCGCCTCGCGCTACGCCGAACTCGTCGCCGATGCGGAACTGCGCGCCGGCATCTTCCAGCGCATCAAGGCCGAGTGGGAACTGACCCGCAGACACCTGCTGGCGATTCTCGGACAGGACGACTTTCTCGCCGACAATCCATTGCTCAAGCGTTCGCTGCAGTTGCGCTCACCGTACCTGGACCCGCTCAACCACCTGCAGGTCGAACTGTTGAAGCGCCATCGCGCCGGGGAAACCGACGAGCGCGTCGCCCGCGGCATCCATCTCTCGATCAACGGCATCGCCTCCGGGCTGCGCAACAGCGGTTAGCATGGCCGCGATCAAGCGTACCGTGTTCTTCATCTCCGACGGCACCGGCCTGACGGCCGAAGCGCTCGGGCACAGCCTCCTGAGCCAGTTCGAGGCTGTGGAATTCGCGCAGATCCGCATTCCCTTCCTCGACAGCATTGCCAAGGCGCACGAAGCGGTTGCCCGCATCAATGGCCAGAGCGAGAGTGACGGCATGCGCTCGATCGTATTCACGACGCTGGTCGATCAGGATCTGGCGGACATCGTCCACCAGGCCGATGCCT
>CAZKSD010000010.1:0-26010 GCA_964555315.1 uncultured Dechloromonas sp. | reverse complement strand
GGGTGGCCGACGAGGAGGATGGCGTTGCTGGGGGCGGTGGTGGCGGTCATGTTGGGTCGGGTGTTCGGGTTGCAGCGGGCTGCCGGTGAATTTTTCGGCCGGCGCTCACTTTACGACGGATTGCTCACCATATGAAGAAAACCAGCGCCCAGATGGTCGCCATCAGTCCGGTCGGGAAGAGCATGGTGATGAAGGCTGCGCCACGCCGCAGCATGCCTGCCGTGGCGCGCCGGACCAGGCTCAGCGCCAGCCACAGACTACCCAGGCAACCGACGGCGAGCAGCGTGATGCGGAAAACCGGGAGCCAGCCGAGCCAGACGTGTTCGGCCTTGAGGTGGCTGACGGTGAGCATCGACAGGCCGAGGATGATGCTGGCGGCGGCCAGCGGGGCGAGGGCGAAGCTCAGGCGCTGCCACGAGAGGCCGGGCGTCTTCAGCAGGCGGGCGGCGAGCGCCGGGCCGAGCCAGAGCAGGCCGCCGAGCAGGAAGCCGCCGCCGATCAGGTAGGCGAGGATCAGCGCGCCGTCGAGCCAGGTGAACAGGTCGCTGGCTTCCGGGTAATGGGTCAGCAGCCACCACGGCACGTCATTGTCGAGCAGCGCGAAATGGTTATGCTCGACCAGCCAGTCGGCGAGCGCCAGCTTGATGTGGAGGAACCACGGGCTGACCGTCCACTGGAAGGCGGCGGTGGCGACGCCGAGGACGCCAAAGAGCAGCGTCAGGGCTTCCGCCGTGCGCGCCGGGGCGGCGACGTCGAGCGCCTCGGCGAACGGCGAGCGGGCGCTCAGGGAGACGGCATCGCGCTGGCCGGCGCAGCGGCCGCAGGCGTGGCATTCGGAAGCGCTGGTCATGCGCCGCACGTCGACCAGCGGCGCGCAGTTGACCGGCTCGTAGTCGCCCTGATGGCGGTCCCAGGCGGCGCGGTCGACCTTGTAGTGGAGCGGGGCGATCTTGGCCAGCACGGCGAAGACGCCGGAGGCAGGGCACAGGTAGCGGCACCAGATGCGCTTTTCGCGGCCGTAGAGCAGGCCGAGGCCGACGGCGGCGACGGTTGAACCGCCGAGCACCAACAAGGCCGCCTGCGGGTATTCATAGACGCTGACCAGCTGGCCGTAAACGGTGGTGCAGACGAAGGCGACGAAGGGCCAGCCGGACCATTTGAGCCAGCCGGGCAGGGGCTTGCCGCGCCCGTACTTGCTGACCCATTCGGAGACGCTGCCTTCCGGGCAGAAGATGCCGCACCAGACGCGCCCGAGCGTGACGGTGGCGATCATGACGCCCGGCCACCAGACGCCCCAGAAGATGAACTGGGCGAACAGGCGCAGGTTGTTCCAGATGTGCGCGTCTTCCGGCGGCAACGGGAGGAAGGCGGGGATGATGACGAGCGCTGCGTAGACGACGACGACCGCCCACTGGACGGTGACGATCAGGCGCCGGTTGCGGCGCAGGAAAAGGCCGATATTTTCCAGTCGACCGCGACTGCGCTGCGTGTGGAAATGCAGGGTCTGTTCAAGCACGGCCGGTTCTCCGCCAGGCGACGAGGACGACGACCCAGTAAGCGGCCCAGGCGAGCAGCGTGGTCAGTGCCGGGCGGGCGCGGTAGCCGGAAAAATCGGCGAGCAGCTTGCCGGCCTTGGTCGTGTCGTCGATCAGCCGTGAGGTATCCCAGACCGGGTCGAGCAGCGGCGTCAGCCAGCCGGTGCCGATCAGGCGGTCGATAGCGGCGACGAGCAGGGCCGAGGCGAGGACCAGCAAAAGGATGGACGAGAGCCGCAGCAGCAGGGCGATGTTGAGCCGAGCCAGGCTCTTCGCGGCCAGCCAGGCGGTGGCGCCGGCGGCGGCGAAACCGGCCAGCGCGCCGCCGACCAGCGCGCCGTAGTCGCCTTCCTGCGACATGCCGTAGAGGAAGATCACCGTTTCGGCGCCTTCACGGGCGACGGCCAGCGCGGCGACGACGGCGACCCCGACGAAACCGGATTTCTCGGCGGCGGCGGAAAGGTCGGCATGCAGGCGCGCCTTCATCTGCCGGCCGTTTTTGCGCATCCACAGCACCATCTGCGTGATCAGCCCGGCGGCGACCAGCAGGGTGCCGATCTGGAAGGCTTCGAGCGCGTTGCCGCTCAGTTCGTCCTGCACTGTCAGCAGCGCCCAGCCGAGCAGCAGGGCGAGGCCGACGCCGGCGGCGAGGCCGATGAACAGTGCCCGCTTGCCCTTGCCGCCGGGGTCGTTGCCTTGCAGCCAGGCGTAGAGAATGCCGGCGATCAGGAAAGCTTCGAGGCTTTCCCGCCAGACGACGAAGAAGGCGTTACCCATGCCGCACCCCGTTCATCTGGCGACGATGCGGCCCTGCGCCGTATCCGGATGAAACTCGTCGAAGAACTTGTAGGAACCGGGTTTCATCGGGTGGAAAACCAGCTTGCGCGTGACGCCCGGCGCCAGCACCAGTTCCTTTTTGAGTTCCAGGCTCTCGAATTCCGCGGCCCCCGGCCCCTCGTTCCGCACTTCCAGACGGAATCGGGTGTTGGCCGGCACTTCCAGCGTCTCCGGGAAAAGACGGCCATCCTTCATGACCAGCAGGATGGTCGGCATGTCGTCGGCGAATGTTGCGGTCGACGTCAGAAAAAGGCCGAAAACCACGGAAAGGAGAGCGTGTTTCATGAGGCTACCTCAGTAGACGATATTGGCGCGCAGGCCGAGCACCTTGACCGGGTCGGCATCGCCGTTGGCGCCGCCGCGGGCGATCCACTGGAAATCGGGACTGAGCTGGAATTGCCGCGAGATGTTGAAGCGGTAATAGATTTCCGCGATGTTTTCGGCATTGCTTGGCGTGAAGGTGAAATCGGCAATGCCGTCGCCGTCGAGATCGCCGCTGCCGCCGAGATTCCGGTAGGCGCTGCTTGCCCTGAGCCAGGAGTAGCCGATCCCGACGGCGTCGCTGGCGCGGCCCCAGTAGCCGCCGTTGATGTTGGCGCCGACCGAAAGTGCGTTGTTGAAGGGCAGTTCGCCCTTGACCAGATGTCCGTAGCGGCCGAACAGGTTGACGCCGTCGCCGACGCGCTGGTCGACCGAGACGCCGACCCCGGTGTGGCGGGACGTCGTGCCGTCGAAATCGACCGCCGCCGACCGCGTCCAGCCATAGAGGCGGTAGTTGCCGGTCAGGCCGCCGAACAGCTTGAGCTGGGTTTCCGCCTGCGCCATGTACAGCGGCGAGTCGAAGCTGCGCTGATAGTTGGAACCGCGTTCGCCGGCGCCGAAGACGCCGAGCGACAAGCGCCACGGTTGCGACTTGTCGGTGCTGTTGACATAAGACGCGATGAAGCCGGGCTGGAAACCGTTGGCATCGACGCCGACTTCGCCGCCCGCGTCGAGCAGCGGGTTATGAACGAAGACGGAGTTGAGGAACTGCGTCGTTTCGTCGCCGGCCGCCGTGTTCTGGTCAAAGAAGCTGAAGATGTCCATCTTGCCGAAGGTCAGCTCCAGCGTCTCCCGCGAATCGGGCCGGAAGCCGCCGAAAGGCAGCGGAATGGCCGCCTGGTACCAGGCCTCGCCGAGGATCAGCACCGAGTCGTCCGGGTTGGCGCCGCTGGCCCGGAAGGCGACCGCGTTCGGCGTGGCGCCGAAGTAGCCGAGGCCGGTGAACGCCGGGTTCAGCCCGAGGCCCTGGCCGACACGCACATGGGCGAAGAGCTTCTGCTCGACGTTGCCGATCGGCTGGAGCGGCAGTTCGACGGCGATGTCGCCACGGTAGTTGAGCTGGCTGTCGCCGTAGGTCACCCCCGAAGGGAAGCCAAGGGCTTTCTGGGCGACCGTGGCGACACCGGCGGAGACCTTGATGCCATCCAGCGCCCTGGCAATCCCCGACGGCTTCTTCATGTCGAGCACGTCCTTTTCCGTCGCCTTCAGGCGGGAGGTCAGTTCCGGTTCGTACTGCGAAATGCGCTCGCTCTCCAGGCCCCTGGAAATCTGTTCGCTTTCATTCCGGAGCGATTTGACTTCCTTCTCCAGTTCGGCGTTGCGCGCTTCCAGTTTCTCCATGCGTTCGACGAGTTTTTGCAGCGCGGCGGCGTCGGAGGCGGCGAAGGCGGGCAGGGCCAGCCCCGCCGCGACCAGCGCGGCGGTCGGTTTCGAGAGGCGCATGATCAGTAGCCGCCCTTCTTGCCGATACCCGCGTAGGTGAATTCGTACTCGACCTCGAACGGCTTAAACCAGGGGCGGACGCCGGTGGCGCGGTCGGTGTGGCGGCCAAAGTGGGCGTGCTTGTTGTCGGAGGGCGGCAGGATGGCGTACTTCACCTTGTACTTGCCGGGGCCGGCCAGCTTGATGTTGTCGCCGTAATGCGGGCCATCGTTGGCGACCATCGGCATGAACTCGCCGGCCACCTTGTAATCGCCGCCGATCTTGGAAACCTCATATTTGACGACGAGATAGGGAATCCACGCGCCTTCCGGGAACCCGTTCGGGTTGTTGGCCAGCGCGTGGATGTCGGCCTCGATGTGGATGTCGGAATCGGCGACCTTGCGCATCATGCCGTCCGGCTCCATTTCGACGGCCTGCAGATAGACGGCGGCGATTTCCATGCCTGCCTTGTTCTGCGGCGTGCCGATCGGGTATTCGAGGGCGAAGGCCGGGGTGGCCAGTACGGCGGACAAAGCCAGCGCGGAAACGAGTTTCCTGGTGAACATCATGGTAAGACTCCCTGGTTTCTCTGGCTTGCTGGCGATTCGCGTGGCTGGCTTGAGGATGGTTTGAAAAACTGGAATTCGATTTGCGTTGTTCCCGGAGAAACCGGTGGCTGGGTTGTGGCCGGCTGGCTGCGGGAACGAGAGATACAACGGAGAGATGATTACTTGGTCAGGATCAGCTTGTTTTCGCGGGTGACGCGCAACAGGTAACGCTGGCCGGCATGGTCGATTTCCAGCGTCGTCGCGCCGCGCAGCAGTTGTTCGCTGGAAACGGGCGGCAGGGCGGGCCGGGGCGCTGCGGACCGGAGCGGTTCGGCGGGTTGCAGTGGAATCTTCATGGCGATTTGAAATGCCGTGTCGCCGCAATGCCTTTGTCCGCTGAGAGACGGCTGCTGGCGCGCTCGCACAGCGCGCGGGTTGCGTCATCGAGATCTGTCGCCTCGCACAGGCGATCGAGGATGCGGGCGGCGTTGAGAGCCGAGTGCGGGCAGCCGCTTTCGTCGTGGATCAGCAGCAGGCTGAGGGCGCCGGCCCAGAGTTCGGGGGGCGGCATGGCTAGTGCGAGACCGTGGCCAGCAGGCACCAGAGCACGGCGCCGGCAATCGAGGTGGCGAATACCAGGGAGCGCATGACCATTCCTTGTAGTGAGAATGGTTCGCATCTTATCGCCAGATCGACACCTTGTAAATAGGAAACATTCGCATTTGAATGTTTGCCGCTGGCGGATGTTCGCGCAATCAGGCGCACCGCCAAGCGATCATGGCGGGCAGGGTCCGGTCACCCCGGACTTGCGAACGGTTCAGTCGAACCGTGCCGGGCTAGGAAAACTTCTTCCGGTGCGCCTGCACGGCCGTCGTGCGCGCCAGCGAAAGCCTCTGCCTGACCGTGTCCGGGAGATCGTCGTCGCCGACGGCCGGGTCATCGGCCGCCCTGGCCAACGCGAGCGCCTCGACCGCCTTCATGCGGGCAAGGTACAACCGCAGTTTCACGGTCTCCGGGATGGCGAGGAACTCTTCGTCGTCGTCCTGGTCGCTTGCCTTGACCAACTTGGGGCGGCTGAACGAGCGGTGGAGATCGAGGTTCTCCGCGTCGTATTCATCGTCGTCGTCATTGACCAGGGTATGCACCGCGGTCGCGCCGGCAGCGGGCTTGGACAACAACGCGACCTGATGGCGTTCCGTCCGGGAGAGCAGCGATTTCTCGATGCTCCTGGTCGTCGGCGCCTTCGCCTGTCTGGCCGGACGGACCTCGGTGACGCGCGCCCGGCTGACTCGCAACTCGGTCACGGGGACCGGCATCGGCACCGGCGTGACGGTAACCGCCTGTTCCGCGACCACGGCGGCAGTGTCTGCCGCGGGCGCCTCGACGCCTACCGGCTCGGCGGCATTGACCAGCAATGAAGTCAGCGCAGCAACCACTGCGGCCATCAACCAACGCACCAAGAATTCCTCGAAGAGATGAAACCTGATAACAATTAACGCACGGGCCGCGTTTTGGTTGTCACACGACCCAAAAATTTCGCGACCTGCCGCGAACCGCTCATCGGCTGCCACGGCTGGCCGGTCGAAACCTCAGCGGGCCGGTCGCGGAGTCAATGCACGCCGGCCACCGCCGCCGGCTGCTGCGGCTTGCGCTGGGCGCGCGCGGCGGCGCGGGCGTCCATCCAGTTTTTCCAGGCGATCATGCAGCCGAGCAGGATGAAGGCGCCCGGCGGCAGCAGGGCGAGCAGGAATCCCGGATAGCTTTCCGGCAGCAGCTGGATCGGCTGCAGGCTCGGGAAGACCATGTCGATGCCGCCGAACAGCGTGCCGTTGCCGAGCAGTTCGCGCATGCCGCCGAGCAGGGCCAGGGTCCACAGCATGCCGACGCCCATGAAGATGCCGTCGAAGGTCGATTGCAGCGGCGGGTTCTTGGCGGCGAAGGCTTCGACGCGGGCGAGGACGATGCAGTTGGTGACGATCAGCGGAATGAAGATGCCGAGCACCAGGTAGAGTTCGTGCAGGTTGGCGTTGAACAGCAGGTCGACGACGGTGACCAGCGCGGCGACGATCAGGATGAAGACCGGGATGCGGATTTCGTGCGGAATGAAGTTGCGCAGCGAGGCGACGGCGACGTTGGAGAGCGCCATGACCAGGATGGTCGCCAAAGACAGCATGATGCCGTTGACCGCATTGGTGGTCACCGCCAGCAGCGGGCAGAGGCCGAGGATCTGGGCGATCGAGGTGTTCTGTTTCCAGATGCCGTTGCCGGCGATGGCGCGGAATTCGTCGCGGGTGATCATTTGTCGGCTCCCGTTTCGGCAAAAATCTGGTCGCGGTGCGCGGTGGCCCACTTGACGGCCTTCAACACCGCCTTGGATACGGCGCGCGGGGTTACGGTGGCGCCGGCGTAATAGTCGATACGCCCGCCGTCCTTTTTTACCTTCCACTCGCTGTCGGCGACCTGGGCCAGCGCCAAGCCCGCAAACTGGGTGATCCACGGGCGGGCCTTGTTCTTGTCCTTCCTGACCTCGACATAATCGCCGAGACCGGGCGTTTCCTTGTGCTGGGTCACGCGCACCCCGACGACCGTCCCGTCGGCGCGCAGGGCGATCAGCAGCCTGATCTTGCCGGAGTAGCCGTCGGGGGCGACCGCCTCGAAGACCAGCGCCACCGGCTTGCCGCCCATCCGCGCCCGATACAGCGTCGACGGCTCGTCGAGGCCGAGCTGCGGCGTCGGCGGCAGGGTCAGCGTGTCGCTGAGCAGCGCGTTGTCGTATTCCGCGCGCGGCAGCACCTCGTTGACCAGCTTCATCTTCTCTTCGGCGGCCGAGGCTTCGATCGCCGGCTTCGTCCACAGGTAGGCGGCCGACAGGAGGCCGGTGAACAGGATCACGAAAACGAAAAGGATGGCGGCCGTGCGCAGCGCCATGCCGGGGGCGGAAATTCCCTTCTTGCCGCCGGTCATGACTTGTCCTTCATGCCGAAGATCGGCGGCTGGCAAAGCAGGTCGATCAGCGGCGCGCCGAGGTTCATCAGCAGGATGGCAAAGGCGACGCCGTCCGGGTAGCCGCCGAAGACGCGGATGATGTAGGTGAGCAGGCCGGCGCCGGCGCCGAAGATCAGCTTGCCGCGCGGCGTCGTGCACCCGGAAACCGGATCGGTGGCGATGAAGAAGGCGCCGAGCATGGCGCCGCCGGAGAACATGTGGAACAGCGGGTTGGCGAACTGCGCTGGGTTGTACAGCCAGAGCGCGCCGGAGATTGCCGTCAGGCTGGCGACGAAGGCGAACGGAATGTGCCAGGTGATGATCCGGCGCTGCCACAGCCACAGGCCGCCGAGCAGGTAGCCGGCGGCGATCCATTCCCAGCCGCGGCCGGCGAAGTTGCCGTAGAGGTCCTGGTTCGCCAGCAGGTGAGCCACGTCGATATCGCCGTCGCCGAGCTTGAGCGCGGTCTTCAGCGCATCGAGCGGGGTCGCGCCGGTCAGCGCGTCGACGCGCGGCGCCAGCCCGAGAATGACGTTGATCTGGTCGACGGTGGTGAGTTGCAGGCCGACGCTCGGCCACTGCGACATCAGCGCCGGGAAGGCGACGATGCAGACGGCGAAGGCGACCATCGCCGGGTTGAACGGGTTCTGGCCGAGGCCGCCGTAGAGATGCTTGGCGACGACGATGGCGAACGCCGTGCCGAGCGCCACCAGCCACCACGGGGCAAGCGGCGGGAAGGCGAGGGCGATCAGCCAGGCGGTGACGATGGCCGAGCCGTCGGAGAGGAACAGCGCCAGCGGCTTGCCGCGCATCCACAGCATCAGGGATTCGGCGGCCAGCGCCGCGAGCGAGGCAATCACCAGCTGGACCAGGATGGCCGGGCCGACCAGCCAGGCGTAGGCGGCGATGCCGGGAACCAGCGCGATGCAGACCTGCGTCATGACCTGGCTGACGCTGACGTCCTTGAGCAGATAGGGGGCAGGGGCGAGCATCATTCGGCTTTCTCGCCGGCCGGGGTGGTCGCGGCCGGCCCGGCGGCGTCGGCCACATGGGCGGCCTGGCGGCGCGCTTCGATTTCGTCGATTTCCTTCTGCCGGGCGTTGCTCAGGGCCTCGACATTCTTCGGCTGGACAGCTTCGCGCTGCGCCCTGGCGCGGGCCATGGCGGCCTCGATGGCGGCCCTTTTGGCGTCTTTTGCGGCGTCGACCGCAGCAGATGCGGTTTCCGGTCCGGCAGCGGCAGACACGGGCGCTTCACCCGCGGCTGCCGCCGCCGCGGCCGCTTCCGCGGCCTTTCGGGCGGCCTGGGCAGCGGCGGCCCTGGCCAGCTTTTCGGCCTTCTCGGCCTTTTCGCGCTCCTCGCGCTCCTGCTTGAATTCGAAGCGCGCCTTGGCGCCGTCGGCGGCATTCTTCTCGCGCTCGCGCGCCCAGATCTCGCTCTTGGCGAAGCGGAAATACTGGACCAGCGGGATGCGCGACGGGCAGACGTAGGAGCAACAGCCGCACTCGATGCAGTCGAAGATGTGGTACTCCTGCGTCTTGCCGAAATTCCTTGCCCGCGCGAACCAATACATCTCGAACGGCTGCAACTCGTGCGGGCAGACCTCGGCGCAGGCGCCGCAGCGGATGCACGGCATCTCCGGCGGTTTCGGCGGGAACAGGCGGTCGTCGTGGGCGATCAGGCAGTTGGTCGCCTTGATGACAGGCGCCTGCGGATCGGGGACGAGAAAGCCCATCATCGGTCCGCCCATGATGATGCCGTCGGTGTCCGGGTGCGGTTTGGCGAGCTTGAGCAACTCGTCCATCGGCGTGCCGATCAGCACCTCGTAGTTGCGCGGCGCCTGCACGTTGCCGGTCACGGTGACGATGCGCGAGACGACCGGCTCGCCGTGGGCGAGCGCCCGCCAGGCGGTGTAGGCGGTGGCGACGTTGAAGCACTGCACGCCGAGGTCGGTCGAGCGCTTGGCGGCCGGGACTTCCTTGCCGGTCAGCACGCGGATCAGTTGCTTGGCGCCCCCGGCCGGGTAGCGGGTGGGTACCGCGATGACCTCGAAGTCTTCTCCTGCCGCCTTGACCGCAGCACGCATGGCGGCGACGGCTTCCGGCTTGTTGTCTTCGATGCCGATCAGTACCCTCTTCGCCTGCAGCAGGTTGCGGAAGATGCCGGAGCCGCGCACGACTTCTTCGCCACGCTCGCGCATCAGCACGTCGTCGCAGGTCATGAACGGCTCGCATTCCCCGCCGTTGATGACCAGTTCGTCCATCGGCACCGTCTTCGAGGCGGTCAGCTTGCCGTGGGACGGGAAGACGGCGCCGCCGAGGCCGACGACGCCGGCCTGCTGCAGCCGGGCGCGCACTTCCTCGGGCGTCAGCGACTGGTAGTCGACGGCCGCGCGGGCGATCCACTTGTCCTTGCCGTCCGGCGCGATGACGACGCACAGGGCGTCGAGTCCCGAGGGATGCGGCTGCACGTGCATCGCCACCGCGACCACGGTGCCCGAGGTCGGGGCATGGACGGCGGCGGAGATCCGGCCGTCGGCTTCGCCGATCAACTGGCCCTTGAGCACCTTGTCGCCGGCCTGCACCACCGGGCGCGGCGTGCCGCCAATGCTCTGGTGCAGCGGCACGACGAGGCGCGGCGGGATCGGGGCAGTGGCGATCGGCAGCGTAACGGACTGCGTCTTGTTGGTCGGCGGCTTGACCCCGCCCTTGAACTTGAACAGGTTCATCAGCATCAGGCGGCCTCTTTCAGCGGGGCGGCCTTGATCTCGACGACTGGGTACTTCCATTTCCAGTTGTCGATGTTCTCGCCGATCGGCTCCATGCGGATACATTCGACCGGGCACGGCGGCAGGCACAGTTCGCAGCCGGTGCACAGCGGCGCGATGATGGTGTGCATCTGCTTGGCAGCGCCGACGATGGCGTCGACCGGGCAGGCCTGGATGCACAGCGTGCAGCCGATGCACGTCTGCTCGTCGATGATGGCGACCTGCTTCGGCTTTTCCTCGGCGTCGAGCGGCTTGACTTCGCGCCCGAGCAGGTCGGCGAGGCGTTGCACGCCCTCCATGCCGCCCGGCGGGCACAGGTTGATCTCGGCTTCGCCCTTGGCGATGGCCTCGGCGTAAGGCTTGCAGCCGGGGTAGCTGCACTGGCCGCACTGCGTCTGCGGCAGGATCGCCTCGATCTTTTCGACCAGCGGGTCGCCCTCGACCTTGAACTTGATCGAGGCGAAGCCGAGCGCGGCGCCAAGCACGACGGCGCCGAGGGCCATGATCGCGATGGCGAGGAGGATGTCCATGCGTTACTGGTACTTGTCGAGGCCGGCGAAGCCCATGAAGGCCAGCGCCATCAGGCCGGCGGTGACCATGGCGATGGCGACGCCGCGGAAGTAGACCGGCACCTCGGCGCCTTCGACGCGTTCGCGGATGCCGGCGAAGAGGATCAGCACCAGCGAGAAGCCGACCGCGCTGCCGGCGCCGAAGAGCAGCGATTCGACGAAATTGTGCTTGTTCGATACATTGAGCAGCGGCACGCCGAGCACCGCGCAGTTGGTCGTGATCAGCGGCAGGTAGATGCCCAGCGTCTGCTGCAGCGTCGGCGAGGTCTTGGCGATGACCATCTCGGTCAGCTGGACGATGGCGGCGATGGTGACGATGAACGACAGCGTGCGCAGGTATTCCAGCCCGAACGGCGTCAACAGGTAATGGTCGATGATGTAGCTGGCCCCGGTCGCCATGGTCAGCACGAAGGTCGTCGCGGCGCCCATGCCGTAAGCCGTCTCCAGTTTCTTGGAAACGCCCATGAAGGGGCAGAGACCGAGGATCTTCACCAGCACGACATTGTTGACCAGCACCGCGCCGACGAGGATGAAAAGGTAGTGGCTCATGGATTGGGAAGGAGTCGAGGCCGGTATTATCGGACTTTGACGCAGGTCAAACAACCGTAATGGAAATAAGGATTTAGACCTTTTTCTTCAGCACATGTGCGAGGGTATCCGCGACCTCGCCGACCAGATCCGGACCGCGGTAGATGAAGCCGCTGTAAAACTGCACCAGGCTTGCCCCGGCGCGGATCTTTTCGGCGGCGTCGGCGCCACCCATGATGCCGCCGACGCCGATGATCGGCAGTTCGCCGGCCAGCGCGGCGGAGAGCTTCTTCAGCACGGCGGTCGACTTGCGGAAAACCGGCGCGCCGGAGAGGCCGCCGGCCTCGGTCGCGTTGCTCAGGCCTTCGACGCCCTCGCGCGACAGCGTGGTGTTGGTGGCGATGACGCCGTCCATGCGGTGGCGGCGCAGCCCGTCGGCGATCGCCGTGATCTGCGCGTCGTCGAGGTCGGGAGCGATTTTCAGCGCCAGCGGCACGTACTTGCCGTGCCGGTCGGCGAGTTGCTGCTGGCGCGCCTTGAGTTGCGCGAGCAGGTCGTCGAGCGCCTCGTCCTTCTGCAGTTCGCGCAGGTTTTTCGTGTTCGGCGACGAGATGTTGACCGCGACATAGCTGGCGTCGGCGTACACCTTGTTGAGGCAGACCAGGTAATCGTCGGCCGCGCGCTCGATCGGCGTCGTCGCGTTCTTGCCGATGTTGATGCCGAGGATGCCGCCGTTCTTCGGGAATTCCGCGGCGCGGACGTTTTCCAGCAGCTTGTCGACGCCGGCGTTGTTGAAGCCCATGCGGTTGATGATGCCCTGCGCCTCGGGGATGCGGAACAGGCGCGGACGTGGGTTGCCGTCCTGGGGCCTGGGCGTGACGGTGCCGATCTCGATGAAGCCGAAGCCGAGCCGCGCCAGGCCGTCGATGTGGTCGCCGTTCTTGTCGAGTCCGGCGGCGAGGCCGACCGGATTGGGGAATTTCAGGCCCATGACGCCGACCGGGCAAGGGGTGACCGGCCCGGCGAGGCAGCCGGCGAGGCCGGTGGCGTTGAGGAAGGCGATGCCGTCCATGCCGATGCCGTGGGCGGTCTCGGCGTCGAGGGCGAAGAAGAACTTGCGGATCAGGGGATAGAGCATGGGTCGCGATTTTACCGCATTGCAGCAATTTTCCGGCGACCGGCGGCGCCTGGCGGTGTCACCGGTCGTCGCGGCGCCGTGGCGCCGGCAACAATCTGTAACAGCCCGATCGTAACAAGGGGGGCTAAACTATGCGTCCATGACAAAGCCGTTGTTCGCGATCCTCGCCGTCATGCTGTGTTTCGCCCTGCCGCTGCGCGCGGCGAGCCTGAGCGATCCGTTCGCGACCGATGCCGTGACGCCGCCACGGCCGTCGCCACAGGCGGCCGGACGCGGCGCCGCCGTGCCGTGCGCCAGGGAGATTCCGGCGGCGCCGCTGACGGCGATCGACGCGGTCGACCTGACCCTGTGCAACAATCCGCAGACGCGCGAGATCTGGGCGGCGGCGCGTTATCAGGCGGCGCAGGTCGGGGTCGCGCAGGCCGCCTGGCTGCCGAATCTCGACGGCCGGCTGGGGGGCAGCCGCAACCAGAACGACGGTCGTTACTACAATTCCAGTAGCGCCGTGCTGACGCTGTCGTGGCTGGTCTTCGATTCCGGCGCCCGCTCGGCCAACGGCGAGAACGCCCGGCAACTGCTGGCTGCCGCCGCCGCGACCCAGGATGCGACGGTCCAGTCGCTCTTTCTTGCCGCCTTGCAGGCCTTCTACACGGCGCAGGCCACCCGTGCCGCCGTGGTGGCGACGACCGAGGCCGAGCGGGCGGCGCGCGAGGGTTTCAACGCGGCCGAATCGCGTTACAACGTCGGCATCGCCACGCCGGCCGACCGGCTGCTGGCGCAGACGGCATTGTCGCAGGCGACGCTCAACCGTATCCGCGCCGAAGGCGAGGCGCGCAACGCGCTCGGCGCGCTGGCCAATGTCATGGGCTTCAAGGCCGGGCAGTCGCTGGCCATCGAACCGCCGCCGGCGGCCTTGCCCGAGGCCGGGTTCCAGCAGGAGGTGGCGGCGCTGATCGCCGAGGCCGAAGTGCGGCGGCCGGATCTCAAGGCGGCCGAGGCGCAGGTCAAGGCAGCGCAGGCCGGCGTCGATCTGGTGCAGGCGCAGGGGCGGCCGACGGTCAACCTGTCCACCGGGCCGACCTGGGCCGAAACCGACCGCGTTTCGGTCAATGGCGGGGTGATCGGTGTCACCGTCAACGTGCCGATCTTCAGCGGTTTCGACACCACCTACCGGGTGCGCGCCGCCGAAGCGCAGGTCGACGTCAGGGCGGCGCAGCTCGACCGTCTGCGCAACCAGGTGGCGCTCGATGTCTGGAGGGCCTACCAAAGCCTGACCACCGCCACGCAAAGCCTGAAGACGGCGCTCGACCTGGTGGCCAGCGCCGAGCACTCGGAGCGCGTCGCGCTCGGCCGCTACAAGGCCGGGGTCGGCACCGTGCTCGACCTGCTGACGGCGCAGAGCGCCCTGGCCAGCGCCCGTCTGCAACGCATCCAGGCGGCGCTCGACTGGTTCGTTTTCCGCGCCACGCTGGCCCAGTCGGTGGGCGCGCTCGACTACACGCTGCTGCAACCGGCAGTGGAAGGAAGACCATGAAATACATCGGCAGGATTGTCATCGGCGCCGCGCTGGCCGCTGCCCTGATCGGCGGCGGCGTCTGGTACGCCAAGCAGCGCGCGGCGCAGAATCCGGAAACGCGCTACAAGCTCGCCACCCTCGAAAAGGGCGACGTGACGCAGGCGGTATCGGCCAACGGCACGCTCAACCCGGTGGTGCTGATCAGCGTCGGCACGCAGGTTTCCGGCACGGTGAAAAAACTCTATGTCGATTTCAACGACAAGGTGAAAAAGGGGCAGGCGCTGCTGGAACTGGACGATGCGCTGGTGTCGGCGGCCGAGCGGCAGAGCGCGGCAAACGTGGTCAACGCCCAGGCCGCGCTGGAACTGGCACGGGCCAACGAGGCGCGCATGAATGCCCTGTTCACCCAGGAGTACGTCTCGAAGCAGGAATACGAGCAGGCCCGCCAGTCGCTCAAGTCGGCGCAGGCGCAGCTGGCGCTGGCGCGGGCGCAGAACGACCGCGACCGCGCCAACCTGGCCTTCACCGTCATCCGTTCGCCGGTCGACGGCGTCGTCATCGACCGTATCGTCGACCTCGGCCAGACCGTCGCCGCCAGCTTCCAGACGCCGACGCTGATCAAGATCGCCCAGGATCTGACCGAAATGCGCATCGACACCAGTTTCGCCGAGGCCGACATCGGCGAAATCCGCGAGGGCCAGAAGGCGCGCTTCACGGTCGACGCCTTCCCCAATCGCAGTTTCACCGGCGAGGTGCAGCAGATCCGGCTGAACCCCACCAATACGCAGAACGTCGTCACCTACAACGTGCGGGTCACCGTGGCCAACCCCGAACACCTGCTGTTGCCGGGCATGACCGCCTACGTCAACATTGCCGTTCTGAAGCGCGAGGGTGTGCTGCTGGTGCCCAATGCGGCGCTGCGCTTCAAGCCGGCCGATGCCGCCGGGAAGAATCCGGAAAATGGCCAAAAACCGGCGTCGACCGCAACCGGCCCCGGCATGGGTGCCGGGATGGATGGCGGCGGCATGGCCGGCGCCAAGGGGCCGGGCGACAAGAAGGGCAAGAAGCGCGACGCCCAGAGCGGCACCGTGCATGTGCTCGACGGCGATGAAATCCGGCCGGTCAGCGTGCAGATCGGCATTACCGACAACCGCAACACCGAGATCGTCGGCGGCGACCTCAAGCTCGGTGACCGCGTCGTCATCGGCGAAAACAGCAACGGCAGCAAGCCGCCCTCCAGTGTCGGCATGCGGATGTTCTGATGATCGAGCCGGTCATCCGCGTCGCCGGGCTGGGCAAATCGTATGAAACGGCGGCCGGGCCGTTCCCGGCGCTGATCGAGGTGGACCTCGAGGTGGCCGCGGGCGAATACCTCGCGATCATGGGCCCCTCGGGTTCCGGCAAGTCGACCTTCATGAACCTGCTCGGCTGCCTCGACACGCCGACCAGCGGCGACTACTTCCTCGCCGGCGAGAATGTCGCCCGCCTCGGCGCCGACGCGCTGGCGCGGTTGCGCAACCGCACGCTCGGCTTCGTCTTCCAGGGCTTCAACCTGCTGCCGCGCATGAGCCTTGCCGACAACGTCGCGCTGCCGCTGGTGTACGCCGGGCTCGGGCGCGAGGCGCGGCGGGCGCGGGCGCAGGCGCTGCTCGACAAGGTCGGCGTCGGGCGCTATGCCGATTCGCTGCCGGCGCGCATCTCCGGCGGCCAGCAGCAGCGGGTGGCGATTGCCCGGGCGCTGGTCAATGCGCCGCGCGTGCTGCTGGCTGACGAGCCGACCGGCAACCTCGACAGCCACACCAGCGAGGAGATCATGCGCCTGTTCGGCGAACTGAACGCCGAGGGCCTCACCGTCGTCCTCGTCACCCACGAGGCGGATGTCGCCGCCCACGCCCGCCGCCAGGTGCGCTTCCGCGACGGGCGCATCGTCAGCGACGTGGCCACTGCCGCGCCGGCGCAAACGGAGGTCGTCCCGTGCTGAAGGCGATGCTCGGCGAAGCCTGGCTGGCGATGGGCGCCAACCGCCTGCGCACGGCGCTGACCATGCTCGGCATGGTGATCGGCGTCGCCGCCGTCGTCATCATGATCGCCATCGGCCAAGGCGCGCAGTACGCGGTGCAGCAGACGATCGCGACCATGGGCTCCAACCTGTTCATCGTCCTCTCGGGTTCGTTCACCACCGCCGGCGTGCGCAGTGGCGCCGCTGGCGCGCCGACGCTCAACGTCGCCGACGCCGAGGCAATCGCCGAACTCGAAGGCATCGTCAACGTCGCGCCGACCCACCAGGGCCGGCGCCAACTGGCCTATGGCTCGCAGAACTGGAACGCCAACGTCGTCGGCACGACGCCGCCGTATCTCGACGCCCGCGCCTGGAGCATCGCCAGCGGCGCCGCCTTCGGCGATTCCGACGTGCGCGCGGCGACGCGCGTCGCGCTGCTCGGCAAGACGACGGCGCAGAACCTGTTCGGCGACGAGGATCCGGTCGGCAAGACCATGCGCATCCAGCAGAACCCGTTCATCGTCATCGGCGTCCTCGGCAGCAAGGGGCAGAACCTCGACGGCAACGACCAGGACGACACGGTGATCATTCCGCTGACCACCGCCCAGCGCAAGGTGTTCGGCACGCCCTTCCTGAACTCGGTGCGCATGATCATGGTCCAGGCCGAATCGGCCGAGGGCATGCCGCGGGCGATGGACAGCGTCACCGCGCTGCTCCGCCAGCGCCACCGCCTGCGCGAGGGGCAGCCGGACGACTTCTTCATGCGCAACCTGTCGGCCGCCGCCGAAACCGAGGTGCAGACCACGCGCACGATGTCGATCCTGCTCGGCGCCATCGCCTCGATCTCGCTGCTCGTCGGCGGCATCGGCATCATGAACATCATGCTGGTGTCGGTCACCGAGCGCACCCGCGAAATCGGCATCCGCATGGCCATCGGCGCGCGGCAGAAGGACATCCTGACGCAGTTCCTGCTCGAGGCGGTGATGATCTCGTTCGCCGGCTGCCTGATCGGGCTCGTCCTCGGCATCGCCATCGCGCTTGCCATCAACGCCGCCACCGGGATGGTCGTCGTCGTCTCCGGCAGCGCGGCGCTGGTTGCCTTCGCCGTCGCCGCCGGCGTCGGCATTTTCTTCGGCTGGTACCCGGCGCGCAAGGCGGCGCGGCTCGACCCGATCGAGGCGCTGCGTTACCAGTAGGCCAGCCATTGTCAAATCAAGGAGGAGACCATGCCGCGCATTGCCCGTCACCTGATCATCGAAGGCACCGTCCAGGGCGTCGGCTACCGCTGGTCGATGACCGCCGAGGCGCGCCGTCTCGGCGTTTGCGGCTGGGTGCGCAACCTGCGCGACGGCCGCGTCGAGGCGCTGGCGGTGGGCGAGGAGGACGCGGTCATCGCCCTGCTGCTCTGGGCGCAACGCGGCCCCGCCGGCGCGCAGGTGACGCGCGTCAATGTCGATCTCGGCGCGGGCGACTTCCCGGACTTCCGGCAACTGGCAACCCTGTGAGGCCTGGCGCCCGGGCGCGGTTCGCCGTGCCGATCGACAGCAAGTTCCGCCCTGTCGCGGAAAAAGGAGTAGAGTGGATCCATTCGCCCGTGACGGATTTCCGTCCAGCGCGCCAGCAGCCGAAAGGAGGTCAGCATGATCGTGAAACGCCGAACCTGGTTGTACCGCCTGACCGGCCAGGCCTTCGCCCATCTCGTTTCTTTCAAGCAGCCGGTAACCGCAACCAAGGCCCGCGAGTTCCTGCGCAGTTCGGTCGGGGACCCCCTCGACCTCTGGGGGCGCGACAAGAGCAACGCGCAGCCCTTGCCGGTGCGCGGCCGCTAGGCCGGATTTGCAGCTTTTTGTGGTGTCGACCGCAACGGTTGGGCTTTGCCCGGGCCGGGCTGGTCGGTGTCAGCCGGCTTTTTGTTCCTTCCGTGGCGCCGGTCGGCTATTCATATGGTCACCGAAGCCACCGCCAGGGCGAGCGCCATGCGTTCGCTTTCCTCATCCAGCCACACGACTTCCGGCTCCGGTGCGCGATAGCGGGCCGCGGCAGCGCCGGCTTCGGCGATGGCGGGCTGGCGTTCGGGGGCGTTCAGCAGGGATTCGAGTTGCCGGGCGGCGGCCCGGCCATCCGCTGCGACCGCTGCATTCACCGGGCCGCGAAGTTCGTACAATTCGTAACGTCGCCGCCCTTTCCTCGTGATGGCAAGATCGAACTGGGCCGTTGCCCGCTCGCCATTGCCGGCGGCTCGCGCCATGGCGAAAATGCGGGCGCCCCCGCTCGCGCAATCCAGCCAGCGGGTGGCGACGCAGTGATGCATGCGTGCTCCCTCCTCTTCCAGCGCGCGGGCGTCGTTCAATTCCACGGCCGTCCAGTCGCCGACGCGGCAGTTCCCGAGGACCACGGGCAAGCGTTCGCGGTCGGCAGCGCGCAAATGCCGTAGCTGCTGCAAGCCGTTGTGCCAGCGCCGGGAGGCGGCGAGCAGCGGCCACAGGCCATGGCGCAGCAGCCAGGCCGCCAGCCACGGGTCGCCGCTGCCCTCCTCGGGGGAAGCTTCGAGCGGCATTGGAACTCTTGCTTGCCGGCCCAGAAACCCGACCATGGCGCGCATGAAGTCGCCGGTATCGGCCAGGGCTTCCTCGCCGTACTTGCGGTGGAAGCGCCCCATCGCGGCGGCGATGCCCTCGCGAAAGAATTCCTCGCCGACGCGCTTCAGGAGGGCCGGCGAATGAATCCGTTGGCGATTCAGCCATTCGAACACGGGCAGCGCCCGTGCCAGTTCATCGGTCGTCGTGGGCCGGCGGTGGGCCGGGATGCCGTCGATGACATGCAGCACCTGCGGACGCGCCAGCCCCAGGGACGGCCAGTTGTCCTGGAAGGCCGGCGTCCGGAAGACGCCTTTGGTGACGCCGCTCCGTTCCGCCAGCAAGGGCAGCAGGGAACGGCCCGCATCGACGGCGGCGATCAGTTCGTCGTCGTGCATCCGCCAGCGGTGGCGGCTGCCGCCGTAAAGGTCATAGGCCTGATGCGGCGTCAGGAAGACATGCGAGAGGATGGCCGGGTACTGCGCGATCGCCTGCATCCGGTTGCGGCGCCGCTCCGGGTCGAGCGCGATCAGGCGGTTGTAGTTGCGCACGGTATCGAAAACGCGGATGCCGTTGAGTGAGCGCAGCAGGTTCAGGATATCGCCGTCCAGTGCGTCCAGGCAGTTGGCGCCCCGCGGGGCTGCCGGCGCGGCATGCAGGCAGGTGGCGCTCCTGCGGCCGGGCAGCGGGATTTCGAGCAGTTCGCCCTTCTCGTCCTCCCCGGCCGCTTGTGCCAGTCGCTCGACCAGAGGTGCGGAAATCTCTATCGCGGGATCGAGCAAGACCGCGGCAACCCGCCCATCCCCGAGCACGAGCCAGAGCCGCTGCGCCGAAGCGGGGGAGGCGGAGGCACGAGCGACATGCAGCACGGAAGCGGGGGTGTCCATCAGGGGAAGTCCTGCTCAAAATGGTTGGGGCAACAAGGTGCGGGCGGGTTGGCGCGGCGCGGTTCAAATTTGCCGCCCTCCGGGCGTCGACCGCGGCAGCCTGGTTCCGGAGCGCCATACCTCACTCGTCGCAACCACAATCGCCCTTGCCGAACAGTGCGTTGCCGACACCCATAAGGAGAATCAGGGTTCCGACGGTTCCCCAGAAACCAGGGCCGGTTTCCTGGGGCGGCTCCGCGATTGCCGGTCGCTTCAATTGCGGAAATGCTGGCGTAGCCCGTTGCCGCTGAAGGCAGCGCGACAGCTCGGCGAGTTGGGGCGCGGCCGTCAGGGTCAGCGTCACTGGCAACTCCACTTCGCCGCTGGTCGCCAGCCCGCGTTTCCTGAGGGCGGCCAGCGGGTCGGCGAGCGTTTCGACCAGTTCCTCGATCCAGTTCCCGACTTCCTTCAGCGTATGCCGGTAGACCCCAGCGAGCAGATCGCGGGCCACGGCATCCGTTCCGAACACATGCAGGGCGCGCACTCCCCGATAGCCGTCGAGCAGATCGTCGACCGACGCTTCGAGGCGGCTGGCCGCGCGGTAAACCTCGGCATCGCCGGCCCCCTCGTTGTCCACGACATCGGTCATCAGTCCGGCGAGTTGGGCCGGCAACCGATGAACGATGCGCTGAAGCGCCTCCAGGTGGTTCGAGACGATCCCGTTGATGTCGGAAACGCTCGCGGCCGGGGCCACGGGCATGTCGAGTTGCCCCGAAATCTTCCGCCCCAGCGGACGCATGGCCTCGCCGAGCAAAGTCACGCGGTGCGGCAACAAAGGCTGATCGCTCATGGGCATCTACTCAAGCCGTCAAGTACACTGCGAATTCGACGCGTTCCCACGGGTTGTCGGTTACCTGCAGGGCGACGATGTTGGCGGTCACCTGCTTGCCGCTGTCGAGTAAATGGCTCACCGCGGCATTGTCCATCCGCGGGACATAGCCGAGCTTCTCTCCCTGCCAGTCGACGCGGACGGCGCGCGGGTCATGGACGTTGCCCGGTTCCCGCACCAGATCGAGGGCCGCCCCAACAGTCAGCAGCGGCCACACGGCTTCGCCGTTGTGGTATTGAAAGCCGGCTACCGGAGAGCGTTGCAACTCAATACGCCTTCTCCACCTTCGCAAGCCAGGCAAGATGTCGATCTCGCGGTAATCGACAGGCGGAAAATCATGCGTATCGGAGGAATTATTGGCCGACGCCTTGACCATGGGTGTGGCAATACCCATTCCGATTAGCGTGGCAATTCGTCCCAGAAATGATCGTCTGCTCATGGTTGTCCTTCTTGGCTTGGTATGGCCCAATTTAACGCCCGAGTGGCTCATAAACTGCGCCACCGAACGATATTCACTTGGGCTTCCACAGATAGCCCTGTAGCCACAATCGTCCGTCGATATCCTGTCCAACCTGCGGTGGCGTATCGCCCGACCAGGCCCGACGGGTGATCAGAATATCCAGATCGGCATCCTCGTCGCCAAAGCGCATGACCGTGGCGCGCACCCGCCAGCCATCCTGGCCGAGCCAATTGGTGAATTCGCTGACCGACTTTACCGGTGCGTGAAAGCTGTAGTCGTCCACGTCGCCGTCGCTGATCGGAAGAAATATGGCCATGCCGTCCAGCTTCATGGTGAAAGCCGCCTCATAGGGCACTTCACCGACCCTCAGCCGCTGGTTCATCCATGCCACTTCGTCAGGATGCCGCTCCACTTTCAACTCATGAATCTCGGCCGGGCCGGCGAAGTAGGCCAGACCGGTAAAGACGAAGTCATAGTTCTTGCCTGTTTCGTACCAAGTGCGATTGATGACGTACTGTGTGTCGTAGAACGTCACTTCGCTTTCGCCCCAATGGGCGGTGATCTGCGCTTCCAGCCCGTTATTGAAGACGCTGACCTCACGCAAGATCAGGGTGTGCTGGCTACCGTTGGCAAAGATGGGGAAGAGGCCGACGAGAGTTTTCGCCTCGTTTTCGGGGCGAAGAGTCAGCGCCATGCCCTGCGCGCGCAGCGGCCAGACGAGTTGAAAACCCACCGGCCAATCCGCGGGAGTTGTGCGCGAAGGCTTGCGCTCTTCCCCGTAACCAGTCTGTGGTAAGGCCTTGTGTACGATCCCGGGCAAATACTCGATGATCTCGGTGCTGTCATCCATGAAAGCATTCCAGTGCGACCCTGGGGAATGCCGGGCGTCGTCACCCCCCGGGACGAAGGTCGATTCCGGCCAGGGCAATGCGTCGCGCCTTGGCTCGACCGGAACATTGGTTGCGGGCGCATCGTTCACCAGCGTTTCGCGGCGGATCAACACTTCGCCCGCATTGTCAAAAGCAATACCGACGTAGTCCGTTCCAACATAAGTCACGCTTCCGGAACCGTGCCGCGCATGTTCTATGCGGCTGCCCGGCCGCAAACTATTCGTATCCATGAGCCTCCCGCTGTGTGTTGCCGACAATCCTCGACGTGAACATTGTCGCAGAGCAGATGGCTCAAATACTGCGCCTCAAGAATTGATCAGATAGCAACCGTGATAGGTGGCAGTCAACGCGGATGGTTCGTCGGCCACCCGCTGGCGCAGCGATTCCGGGCCTTCCACCTCGACCTGCCGCCCGTGGCGCAGGATGTCCATCAGCAATTCCCGCTCGTCGGCATAGGGGACGCGTAGCCGGTAGCTGCCGTCGGCCAGCGTTTTGCTTTGCTGATCCGGGTGCCAGCATTCCGATTGCACCCAGCGCGCGCGTTCGGGGGAAAAGCGCAACACCGCCCAGGCCTTCGGTGGCCCGGAAAAAATCCCGTAGGCCGAGGCGTAATGGGCATCCAGCGCTGCCGGGGCAACGTCGAGCGCCGGCTCGCGCAGCGTCTTGATACGCCGGATGGCATCCAGCGAGAAGCTGCGCAGGCCATCTCGCCAGTGGCACCACGCATCCAGATACCAGTTGTCGCGATAATGAACCAGACGCTGCGGCGAAATCGCGCGCACATTCGTTTCATCGCGCCCCCGGTTCCACGCCTCGATCTCGATGCGCTTGCGTTCCATCAGGGCAATCACGACATCCGTGAAAAACCGAGGTTGCACCGAACGTCTGGCCATCGACAGCAGCCTGACGCGCCGCGTGATTTCCGTTGCCGAATGGCCCGAGGCCTCCAGCAAGGCCGCCAGTCGTGCCTGCAGGGGCGCGACATGGGCGGCGAGTATGCCAGGCTCCATGTCGCCCAACAGCTTGTGCACCGCCAGCAGCGCATACAGTTCCCCCGACGAGAACCACAAGCCGGGCAGTTCGTAAGCCGGGCCATCGGCCTTGATGTGCTCGAAACGGTAGCCGCTGGCCTCGCGATCCCAGACGATGGGCGCGTGCAGGCGGTCGCGCAAATACGCCATGTCGCGCTTGAAAGTCGCCCGCGACACATCGAGTTCTTCCAGAAAGACATCGATAGGCACCACCTGCCGCTCGTGCAGCATCTGGTCGATCTTGTAGAAGCGTTCGGTACGGTTCATCGGCGTGCTCGGTGGTCGTCGGCGTATTGGGGCAAATCCATTTTGGCCTGTTTTTCCGGGTCGACCGCGACAGGCGCGTAGTTGCGGCGCGATTTCAGGGTTGCGGCCGCAAGACTTCCTTGATGAAGCGAACGAAACGACCCGCTGCGTCGACCGCCCGCCCGGCCTTGGCCAGCATGTCGTCAGGCGTCACAAACGAACCCCGTCGCGCCGGATATTGGCGAGCAAGCGCGGGTTCGCGTAGTTCTCCGGGCTTCCCCATTCCGATTCCCGGATCGGAAGGGCCTGCGCGCGAATGCCGGTATCGAGCAGCACGTCGTAGGCGATGTCGGACATTTCCAGCTTCGCAGGCAGGAACCTGCCGGGCTTGCCGCGCAGCAGCATGGGATTAGGCAGCAACCTGCTCAAACGAAAACTGCGGAATATCGGCCCGTTGGCGGGCGTGTTCCGTGGTCAGGGCGACGACATTGCCCTCACTATCGACGTCGAGCAGCGTGTTTTCGTCGAGGTCGCGGGTTTCGGCGATTTCACCCTTGCGGAATTCGATGTAGAGCGTATCGGTATCCTGAAAATACTTGATGTTCATGGCGCGAAACTCCGGTCGAAAAATGCGTTGCGAACGGTTTCACCGTCCTCGAGCAGAATAACACGCAGAAATCTCCCCTCTGCCTCGGGGATTTTCCGTCAGCGGCGAATCCGCCCATCTGCTTGAATGAATTCGTGTTCTGGCGACTTGGCAACAAGTTCGATCCATGCCAGATCGATCGGCGAGCGATCCGGACGCTGACGTGTGACAAGAAAATATTGCGTGAATTTCATCGGCTCAGTTTAGCAAGTGACTGTCACCCCACCCAGCCGCCGCCCGACTGTTTGGCGCGGCCGAGGGCGGCGAGCATGGCGAGGATTTCGGGGAGGCGTTTTTTCCACGGGCCCTTGCCGGCGAAGCGGGCGGCCAGCGCGGTTTCGTCGAGCGGGTGCGTCGATAACTGGTCGGCGACGGCGCGGACTTGCTCGGGCAGGGTGGTGGGCCAGGGGCGCTTTGCCGCGGGCGTGGCGGAGGTTGTCGCGGTCGACGCCGGTTCTTGCGGCAAATCCATTTTGGCCTGTTTTTGCGGGTCGACCGCGGCGGACGGGTTCTGGAACTCGGGGCGCAGCCAGCGGATGTGGCCGGCGGCTTCCTCGGCGGCGCGCTCAAGGTTGAGGGCGACGAGGCGGTCGAGCAGGGCGTCGGAGTCTCCCGGAACGATGTCTTGCCAGCCGTAGGCGGCGAGGACGGCGGCGTCGAGTTCGTCGTGGATCTGGCGCAGCACGGCGACGAGGCCTTGTTCGTGGATGGTCTTGTCTTTTGCGGTCAACGCCTCGCCAGCCCGGATTTTCGCCAGCACGTTGTACATGCCGGTCAGCGTCAGCTCGGGGTGGGCGGCCTGCTGGCGCTTGCGGTGGCTGTCGAGTTCCTCGGCGAGGGCGGCGATGCGGGCTTGCTGCTCGGGACTGGCGGCGGGGAAGGGGAAGGCGTCGAAGCAAAGGGTCTTGTTATACCGTGGGTCGTTGCCGACGCCGAGTCGGCTTCCAGCGGCCAGTGCCCAAGCGCTGTGAATTCGGGAGGAGAGAACCCCGAGGTGGTAGGCGTCGGCCAGAGCCATGCAGACGAGCATCTGATCGGGAAGCACTGAGCCATCGATGAACTGAAAGACTCGATGCTTGGCTGTCATCACGGTGACGATATAGCGAGGTAGGCCGGCCGTACTGGAGCGCATTCGGGGCTGGTTCTCACCAAACAGCCACCAGTTTTCACGGCGCGTCTTGCGAGGGTTCTGATCGCGGTGAGGTTTAACCTTGTCGTGCAACCACTGCCAACTCTGGGGATATTTACTCCGAAGTTCGTTTTCGGATAGGCCGAACGTATCTATGACCAATAAGCCTCGCGAGCGGTCGGTCAAGTCTCTGCCATTTCGGTAAGGCTTAAGCAATGCTCCAGCGTCAAGTTGAGCCGTCTGCCCAAGGGTGACAAGAAATCCATCGCCGTGCGGAATCACTCCTGTCGTACACAATCCCACGTTGGCCTTTAGTTCTAACGCACCGATCACATTGGCACCGATGGTCAGGTCTGCATGGATCAAGCCGGTTTTTGCCGCCAATTCGATGTGGACCGCATCACTCTCGGCGCCGCCTTCCGCGATGACCGTTTCCAGTACGCCCGGCACGTTGCCGGGGCGGCCGACGGTCATGGCGATGCGCACGGCGGCGCCGCTGGCGGCGTCGACCCACGGGTGGTCGGGAATGGCCCAAATGAGGCTGAGCGGCGGCTGGGCGGCGAGTTGGCTCTCCACTATGCGGCGGTTGAAGGTTTGCGTCAGACTGTTGGTGGTGATGAAGCCGAAACGTTCGGCTTGCCCGTGACGAACGAGGTTGGCGGCATGGTGCCACCAGAACATCACGAAGTCGGCGGATTCCGGGACTTCCGGCCAGGCGGCGCGCAGGGCTTCGGTGTAGCCATCGCCGAGGGAAGTTCGTATTTTCAGTTTGCCGATGAAGGGGGGATTGCCGACGATGTAGTCGGCTTGCGGCCAGGTGGCGGGGCGCGGGTTGATGTAGCGTTCACGCGGGACTTGCGCGCTTTCGTCGGGCACGGGTTCGCCGGTGACGGGGTGGGGTTTGGTCGTGCGGCCGTCCCAGCGGGTGAGCGGCTGGCCGGTTGCGTCGGCGGCGAAGTCGACGGCATCGTAGGCGAGCACGGCGTCGCGGCATTCGATGTTCCTGAAATCGCGCAGGATGGGCGAGGGCGGCAGGCCGCTGCCCTGGGTGCGGAAATGCCATTGCAGGTAGCCGATCCACAGCACCATTTCGGCGATGGCGGCGGCGCGCG
>CAZKSD010000009.1:0-26080 GCA_964555315.1 uncultured Dechloromonas sp. | reverse complement strand
CAAAACTCGGAGCCAGACTGGCCACCGTGGGAGCGTGTCAAATACGTGCCTGGGTGTCGATCGAGGTCATGCCCAACGCGCGAATCGTCTTCACGGTCAGGTAGCCGGCCTCGTTGCAAGCGGCTGATGATGCCAGGTATCCGGTGGTGGTCCAGCGGTTGACGGTGACGCCGGCATCGTTCTTGGCGATGAAATTGGCGTCGCGGTCGGCCTTCATGTGCTTGGCGATGCGCTCGAAGGCTTCCTGCCAGGAAATCTTCTTCCATTCCGCCGAGCCCGGCTCGCGCACTTCCGGCCACTTCAGGCGGTTGGCGCTCTGGATCATGTCGCGCAGGCCGGCGCCCTTCGGGCACAGCGTGCCGCGATTGACCGGATTGTCCGGGTCGCCTTCGATGTGGATGATCTCCGCCTGCGAATTCTTGGATTTGTCGCCGGTCGAGTAGATAAGTACGCCGCAGGACACCGAGCAGTACGGGCAAATATTGCGCGTTTCGGTGGCGCGGGCGAGCTTGAAGGTCCGCACTTCCGCCAGGGCTGCCGTGGGCGAGAAGCCCATCAGCGCGATGGACGAACCACCGAGCCCGGCCGAGCAGATCTTGAAGAACTGTCGCCTGTTGATGTTCATTGTCTCCTCCTTATCAGCGACCTCATGTCGCATCGAGTCGACACTATCACTTATGCGACATGCGTCAAGGCGATCAACTGAAAAAGGTCTGTTTGCCCGACAATCGCTGCGCTGCGGCGAGCTTGTCGTGCGGGGCGACGGCGCCACCGACGATGATCGGGGTCTGCGCCTGCCGCTTCCTGCGCTCGGCGATGCCGGGCAGGCACGATGCCTGCACCGCCGCCCACTACCTGGACAAGCCGCGCCCGCCGGAATCCGGCCAGCGGGCGCTATTCGGCGGCCTTGCCGGCTGGCTTCAGCCACTCGGGCAGTTCGCGCCCGCCGGCGTTGTCGATGATGTACTGCCTGACCAGCTTGCGCACCACCTGCGACGGCGTGAGGTCGTGCGCCGCGCAGATCTCCTCGAAAATCTGCTTCTTGCGCGGATCGATCAGAATGGTCAGACGAGCGGTCCTGTTCTCCATGAGTCATGGCTCCAAAAATGCGGACGTGGTGATATTAACATATGATTAACATTGACGAATAACCGGCGTTACATATAATCCGCTTTTCCCCTTGAAGCGCGCGCCATGAAGATCACCTTCCACCCCAAGCTGCTGGATTGCCTGCCCGCCTACAACCGCGCGCAGTTCGGCAAGGATCTCGCGGCCGGCATCACCGTCGGCGTCCTCGCCCTGCCGCTGGCCATGGCCTTCGCCATCGCCTCCGGCGCCTCGCCGACGGCCGGCATCTGGACGGCCATCGTCGCCGGCTTCATCACCTCGGCCTTTGGCGGCTCGCGGGTGCAGATCGGCGGCCCGACCGGCGCCTTCATCCCCATCGTCTATGGCATCGTCGCCATGCACGGCTTCGCCAACCTGATGGGGGCGACCATCCTCGCCGGCATCTTCCTGCTCGCCATGGGCCTCGCCCGCATGGGGCAGTTGATCCGTTTCATCCCGGTCACCGTCGTCATCGGCTTCACCAACGGCATCGCCGTCGTCATCTTCCTCGCCCAGATCAAGGATTTCTTCGGCCTCAAGATCGACAACCTGCCGGCCGAGTTCTTCGCCCGCATCAAGACCCTGGCCGCCCACGCGCATACCGTCGACCTGCCGACCCTGGCGCTGGCCGCCGCCTGCTTCGTCTTCCTGCTCTCCTACAACCGCCTGGCTCAGCGCTTCGCGCTGCTGCGCCGGGCGCCCGGCCCGCTCGCCGTGCTCGTCGTCGGCACCCTCGTCGCTTTCGTCTTCGACCTGCCGGTCGAAACCATCGGCAGCCGCTTCAACGGCATCCCGCAGGAACTGCCGGATTTCGGCCTGCCCAGCCTGTCGGTGCACGACTTCGGCAAGCTGATTTCGCCGGCGATCACCATCGCCCTGCTCGGCGCCATCGAATCGCTGCTCTCCGCCCGCGTCGCCGACAGCCAGATCGACGACCGCCACGACCCCAACCAGGAACTGGTCGCCCAGGGTCTGGCCAACATCGCCGCCCCGCTCTTCGGCGGCTTCGCGGCGACCGGCGCCATCGCCCGCACCACCACCAACGTCAAGTCCGGCGGGCGCACGCCGGTGGCCGGCATCATCCATGCCGCCGTCCTGCTCGGCATCGTCCTGATCGCCGCGCCGCTCGCCGCCTACGTGCCGCTCGCCACGCTGTCGGCCATCGTCATGGTGGTTGCGGTCAACATGGGCGAATGGCACGAATTCATGGAGTTGCGCCGCTTCTCGTACAACTACCGGATCATCCTGCTCGTCACCTTCTTCGTCACCGTCGTCTTCGACCTGACCATCGCCGTCGAACTGGGCATGGTGCTGGCCAGCCTGTTCTTCATCTACCGCATGTCGGAACTGACCCGCATCGAGCGCCTGCCGCTCGCCGCGGAAGCGCAGGACCCCCAGTTCCTCCACCCCGACGGCAGCATGCGCGTGGCCGCCTGGCAGTTGTTCGGCTCGCTGTTCTTCGGCGCCGCCAACAAGCTGGAGGAACTGCTCGAACCGCGCGAAGGCCATCCGGAGGTCGTCATTCTCGACATGACCCGCCTGATCCAGCTCGACACCACCGGCCTCGAAGGCCTCGAAAACCTGCGCGACAAGCTGAAGAAACGCGGCTGCACGCTGCTCGTCTGCGGCCTCAACTCGCAGCCCGGCTCGCTGCTCTTCCGCTCCGGCTTCATCGACGACCTCGGCGACGACAACGTCTGCCTCGACCTGAGCAGCGCAATCCGCCGCGCCTACATACGGCTGCCCAGCCTGACGGGCGGCGAAGAAGAATTCTGAAAGGGAGTTGGCATGAGCGGCGACACCATCACCAGGGACAGCAACGGCACGACCCGCAGAAGCGGCGCTCGGTCATCCCAGTCAAGGATCAGCAGGGTCGCGCTGAAATCGTCGCAAGCGCGCCCATCACGGCAGTCGCACGATGATCGCTGCGCCGCGGCAAGCTTGCCGGTCCCTGCCGCAGCTATCGGTCCGGTGAACCTTCGGCTTGCCTTCTCAACGGCTCTTCCCCGGCAGGCTGCGGATGGAACCAGGCCAGCTTGTCGTGCAGGGTGACGACGCCGCCGACGATGATCAGGGTCGGCGCCTGCGGCTTCTCGCGCTCGGCGATGCCGGGGAGCGTCGCCAGCGTGCCGGTGAAGACGCGCTGGTTCTGCGTCGTGCCCTGCTGGACGATGGCGATCGCGGTGCCATCGGGCATGCCGTGGCGGACGAGTTCGCCACACAGCGTGTCCAGCCCGTGCAGACCCATGTACACGACGACCGTCTGGTTCGGCCTGGCCAGCGCGTTCCAGTCCAGGTTCAGTGTACCGTCCTTGAGGTGGCCGGTGACAAACAGGCAGGCCTGGGCATGGTCGCGGTGGGTCAGCGGGATACCGGCATAGGAGGCGACACCCGCCGCCGCGGTGATGCCGGGCACGACCTGGAAGGGGATGCCGTGCGCCGCCAGCGTCTCGATCTCCTCGCCGCCGCGTCCGAAGATGAAGGGGTCGCCTCCCTTGAGGCGGACCACGCGCCGGCCCTCCCTGGCCAGGCTCACGAGCAGTTCGTTGATTTCTTCCTGGCGCATGCTGTGGTTCGCCCGCTGCTTGCCGACGAAGATGCGTTGCGCATCGCGCCGCGTCAGGTCAACGATGGCCTTCGCCACCAGGTTGTCGTACACCACGACGTCGGCCTTCTGCATCAGACGCAGGGCGCGGAAGGTGAGCAGGTCGGGGTCACCGGGGCCGGCGCCGACCAGATAGACCTCGCCAGCCAGGGCGTTGTCCTCGGCCGTGAGCATCTGCCGCAGCATGGCCTCGGCACCGCCGTCGTCGCCGGCCAGGACCTTCTCGGCCACCGCGCCGTCCAGCGCGTTCTCCCAGAAAATGCGGCGCTTGGGCGGATTGGTCACGCGCTCCTTGACCAGTTCGCGGAAACGCACGGCAAAGGCGGCCAGGCGGCCGTAGTTCTGCGGAATGACGGTTTCCAGCCTACCGCGCAGCAGGCGTGTCAGCACCGGCGAACCGCCGCCGCTCGAGAAGGCGACCATCAGCGGTGACCGGTCGAGGATGGAGGGCATGATGAAGCTGCACAATTCCGGGTCGTCGACGACGTTGACCGGAAGATTGCGCGCCCGCGCCGACTCGGAGACCTGGCGATTGACCGCGCGGTCATTGGTGGCGGCGACGACCAGCATCGCGCCATCGAGGTGCTCCGGGGCGAAGCGGGCGACGATGGCCTCGACCCCGGGTTGCCCGGCCAGTTCCGGCGCGATCTCGGGGGCGACGACGCGCAGGCGCGCGCCCGCCGCGAGCAGGACGCCGCCCTTGCGTGCGGCCACCTCGCCACCGCCGACCAGCAGGCACAGCCGGCCCTTGATGTCGTGAAACGCCGGCAGGTAGTCCATCAGGCTTGCACCGCCTTGACGATCAGCGGCGCCAGCGCCCCGGGCAGGCGGATCCTGCCGGAGAGCGCGAACTCATGAGCGCGCGGCGACATCTTCTGCCAGGTCTTGCCGATGATCTGGAGCCATTTTTCCTCGCTGTATTCCGGGTGCTTCGCGGCGAAGTCGTTCATGTAGTGTTCGAGGAAGACGAGGTCGCCGACGTCTTCCATCAGCTGGGTTTCCGGATTGACCTTGAGCCCCTTCTTGCTGACGATCGTCATCACGCGCCCGACCATCCCGTCGTCGTAGCCGGCCTGGCGCATCAGGTCCCCGGCGGTTTGCGCGTGGAACTTGTAGAGCTTGGCGCGCCATTGCAGGTAGCCCTGGCGGTCCATCGGAAATTCGCCGCGCGCGATCTTCCAGCGCTGGATGTGCTGGGCGCGCACGGCCAGCCTGACGGCCTCGGAGGCCTCCGGCGCATAGCGCTCCTGCATCTCGCCCATGCGCCGCGAATAGAGGAGTTCCTTGGCGATGGCCCGGCCCAGGTGCCGTTCCTGGTTCGGGTCTTCGCCGTTGGCCTGGTCAAAGGCGGCGATGGCCGCCTGGTAGGGAGAGTCGGTCATGATGCCTTTTCGTTCAATGGATACAGCCCTGTCTGCCGGATTTTCTTCCGCCACCCGATCAAGGCGGCAAGCGGGCGGCCCGGCAGCAAACGCCGATGGCGCGCCCGAAAGACGACGGGAAGGCCTCGCACGAATTCGGGGTCGCCGGTGCAGGCCTCCGACGGGAGCATTCTCGCCGGAAATGACCCGATCCGGCAGATACCCGCGACGCTACTTGAGTTTTTCGTACAGCCCGACGACGGTCTCCATTTCCGCGAGGATGCGTTCGCTCGTCGTCGCCACCGCGGTCTGCGGGCGCTTGTCGGGACCGGCCTTCTGGTTCAGCGCACTCTCGAAGAAGATCCACTGCTGCTGGACGAGATCGAGGCTTTCCCTGATCTGCTGGGTGTTGGACGGCGCTGCGGCGAGTTCCTGATGCGCCGCCGCGAATTCCTTGCGCGACTTTTCGAGTTCGCCGGGGCTCTTTTCGTTGCCGACGCCCCAGGCAATCGCCTGGTAGAACTTGGCCATGCGCTGCGACAACATGCGCTGGCGACCCGAAACATTGACCAGTCGCCCCGCGCTCGAGGCTGACTGCTTCTCGAGCTGGACCGTCCCCTGGTGGGCGAGTGAAAGCACCTGTTCGGAGAGATCGAGAACCTTGCGCCCGTTGTCCTGGGAAGGCTGGGCGCCGACCAGAAGATCCTTGTATTCCAGCCAGGACTTCTCGAGCTTGAGGTAATTGTCCTTGATCTCGGGGGTCGGGGCGAAATTCTTCAACTCGACCAGCTGGCGGTCGAACAGCGCCACCGAAGCGTCGAGAACCTTCTTGCTGCGGTCGACTTCGACCTGCTGGCCAATCTGGAAATAGGCCTTGGCCATGCGCTGCGAGAGCATGCGCTGACGGCCCGCCTTGTTGATCGCCGAATTGAGATCAGTGATCTGCGCCAGCGCTTCACCGCCCGGAATGCTCAGGACGAGAGCGAGCAGCAGTCCGAAAAGGGCTTTCATGGTTCCTCCAGTGCGTTATCCCCGATGCGTGAACCTAACCGCGGGCAGCGCATCGAACCATGACATCGGTCAATTTTGCCCACCGCTGCCGCCAGAAACCATGCTCGCATGAGTGCCCCCAACCGAAATAGCTAGGCATTATGCCGTACCCCCCACCGTCAGTCCATCGATGCGCAGGGTCGGCTGGCCGACGCCGACCGGCACGCTCTGCCCGTCCTTGCCGCAGGTGCCGACGCCGGGGTCGAGCTGGAGGTCGTTGCCGATCATCGCGACGCGGGTCATGGCATCCGGCCCGTTGCCGATCAGCGTCGCCCCCTTGATCGGCCGCGTCACCTTGCCGTCCTCGATCAGGTAGGCCTCGCTCATCGAGAAGACGAACTTGCCGCTGGTGATGTCGACCTGGCCGCCGCCGAAATTCACGGCGTAGATGCCCTTCTTGACCGAGGCGATGATTTCTTCCGGCGCATATTCGCCGGCGAGCATCATGGTATTGGTCATGCGCGGCAGCGGCAGGTGGGCGAAGGATTCGCGGCGGCCGTTGCCGGTCGGCGCGACGCCCATCAGGCGGGCATTCAGGCTGTCCTGCATGTAGCCCCTGAGGATGCCGTCCTCGATCAGCACGGTGCGCTGCGTCGGGTTGCCCTCGTCGTCGATGTTGAGCGAGCCGCGGCGGTCGGCGATGGTGCCGTCGTCGATGACGGTGACGCCCTTCGCCGCGACACGCTGCCCGACACGGCCGCTGAAGGTCGAACTGCCCTTGCGGTTGAAATCGCCCTCGAGGCCGTGGCCGACCGCTTCATGGAGCAGGATGCCGGGCCAGCCGGAACCGAGGACGACAGTCATCCGGCCAGCCGGCGCCGGGTCGGCATCGAGGTTGGTGATCGCCTGATGGACAGCCTCCCTGGCATAGCGTTGCAGCAGCTCGTCGTCGAAGTAGCCGAAGTCGAAACGGCCGCCGCCGCCCGCCCCGCCCTGCTCGCGCTTGCCTCCTTGCTCGACGATGACCGATACCGAGCAGCGCACCAGCGGCCGGATATCGGCGCTCAGGCGGCCATCCGAAGCGGCGACCAGGATCACCTCGTACTCGCCGGCGAGCGAGGCCATGACCTGGATCACACGGGAATCGGCGGCGCGGGCGAAGCCTTCGACGCGTTCGAGCAACCTGACCTTGGCCGCAGCCGGCAGCGAGGCGATCGGGTCGTGCGGCGCGTAGAGCGCGCGTGCCGCGGTCGACGCCTGCAGGGCAGGCAAAATGCCGCTCTGTCCCGCTGCGGCAATGGCGCGAACAGCGCTTGCCGCATCGCCCAAGGCCCGCGAACTGATGTCGTCGGAATAGGCGAAGGCGGTCTTTTCACCGGAGATGGCGCGCACGCCGACCCCCTGGTCGATGTTGAAGCTGCCCGACTTGACGATGCCCTCGTCGAGGCTCCACGCCTCGGAGCGCGAATGCTGGAAATAGAGATCGGCATAATCGACCTGGTGCGTCAGGATCTGGCCGAAGGTGCGCGACAAGTCCCCCTCGGTCAGCGAGAAGGGCGTCAGCAGCAGGGATTCGGCTTGGGCCAGGGCGCTGTCTTGAATCATGAAACTTCCTTAAAGTTTGCGGTGCGCGAGCGCCGGCAGGCTCTCGCGGATTTCGGCGATGCGGGCGTGATCGAGGTCGGCGATGACGACGCCCGGCCCCTTCATCTTGCGGTCGAGAATCTCGCCCCAGGGGTCGACGATCATGCTGTTGCCGTACGTCACCCGGCCGCTCTCATGGCGCCCGCCCTGGCCGACCGCCAGCAGGTAGCATTGGTTCTCGATGGCGCGGGCGCGCAACAGGATCTCCCAGTGGGCGCGGCCGGTGGTCTCGGTGAAGGCTGCCGGCATCAGGATCAGGTCGACGCTGCCGAGAGCGCGATAGAGTTCGGGGAAGCGCAGGTCGTAGCAGATCGACAGGGCGACCCGGCCGAACGGGGTAGCGACGGCGACGAGTTCCGAGCCGGCCTCGATGAAGGCCGATTCGTCGTAGCTTTCATCGCCCTTGGTGAAGCCGAACAGGTGCACCTTGTCATAACGCTCGACGCACCTGCCGGCCGGATCGAACACCAGCGTCGAATTGCGCATCCGGTCGGCAACGCTTGCGGTCAACGGGATGGTGCCGGCAAAGATCCAGACGCCATGGCGTCGCGCGGTTGCCGCCAGCCAGTCCTGGATCGGGCCAGCGCCGAAATCCTCGCGCGCGCGCGCGCGGTCGGCATCGGCGCCGATGATCGGAAAATACTCGGGCAGCGCAACCAGTTGTGCGCCCTGCGCCACGGCATCGGCGATCAGGTGGCCGGCCACGGCCAGGTTGTCGGCGACGCGCGGCCCGGAAACCATCTGGATGGCCGCGATGCGGCAATTCTGCTTGCTCACTGCCTGCCTCCTCCTGCCGCCCCGGGCGGCGCTTCCTCAATGAACTCACCGACCTTCTCGACCCTGGGGTCGCTCCAGCTGCCGGTGACATGATAACGATAGCTGAACAGCCGGCCGAGCGGATTCCGCAGGATCGTGCTGGCGACCAGCGCGGCGGCCCCGGCGATCGGATTGACCAGGGTCGCGGCCCCGATCGCGGCGACCGAGCCGACTTGCGGGCGCACCAGCACCTGCAGGTTCTGCGTCTCGTTCTTCAGATCGGCCTCGCCCTCGATCTCGATCTGCGCCGCCGGGCTGTTGATGCGCAGCGGCCCCGCCGTGCGCATGACGCCGGCGCTGACGGCCGTCCTGCCTTCGATGCTGTCGAAGGCCAGGCCTTCGCTGAAAATGTCGCGGAAGTCGAGGGTCAGCCGGCGCGACAGCGATTGCAGGGAGAGCAGCCCGAGCAGCCGGCCGACGCCCGGGTCCAGCTTGTTGAACTGACCGTTTTCGGCATTCACCGCCATCTGCCCGGTGAGCGATGGATAGTGGATGGTGGTCAGCGGACCGTCCCAGCGCACGTCACCCGCCAGTGTTGCGCTACCCCGCCGGATGGCGTCGACGAAGCCGAGGCGGTTGAGCAGCCTGCCGACGTCGCTGGCCGTCAGCTCGAAGTCGAGGCGGGTCTGGTGCCGGCCGGCCCCGTCATTGCGCCAGGCCGCCCTGCCGTTCAAGGCGCCGTCGGGATTGCGCAGATTCAGCGTTTCCAGTTGCCAGGCGCCCTTGTCGTTGCGCGCCCTGAGTTCGAGTTGGCCGAGCATCCTTTCGCCGATGCGGAAATCGTCCACCGCCAGACTCAAGGCAGGCAGGCTGTTGATCAACGTCGGATTGACGCCAGCCGCCTCACCAGCCGGTTGCACGACCAGACGCCGCAGGCGCCCTTCCAGCGAGCCTTCGCCGGCCTGCCGCCAGAACAGGTCACCGGCCGCCTCCAGCATGTTGAGCGTTATCTGCCAGCCGTCGTCGCGCGGCCGCAGTTCGCTATCGACCTGCGTGAAGTCGCGGCCGAACAGGCGCAGCAGCGGTGTCTTGATCGACACCAGGTCGAGCGCCGGCAGGCTCATGCCGTTGCGGCCGCCGCTGTCGCCATCGGCCAGCGCCTTCCAGGCATCGGCGTCGAACCGCGGGACGGCAATGCGCACGGCGACGCCGCGTTCCGGCAGCCGCGCTTCGCCGGAACCCAACGCCACGACAGCGCGCTCCAGGCCTTCGCCACCCTTGACGAAAACAGCCTGCGCCACGTTGCCCAGGGTCGCCCGGTATTGTTCGCGCCCGGCCTCGGCGCTCGTCTTTTCGACGCGCAGCGCCAGCGGCGACGCCGCCGCCTTGGCCAGCGGCTCGGGCAGGAGCGAAGCGACGCCGACCAGATCCGAGTCGATGACGAGATCGATCTGGCGATGGCGGATGTCGATGGCGGACTTCCACGCCGCGTTGCCGCTCAGCCGGTCGCCGGCGGGCAACCTGAAATGCCCGAATAGTTCACTGACGTTCGAGGTGCCGGCAACCTGCACGGCAACCCGGTCCGCATGGCTGCGGATGCCGACCCGGACCGGTCCGCCGAATGCGCGGCCGGTGATCTCAGGCGATTGAATGCTGGATTCGGTCAGCAACAACCGGCCATTGACCTGGGTCACCGGCGCCATGCCCTCGAACAGGTGGATTTGGTTGTTCTGCAGGTGGAATTCACCGCTCACCCGGGAATCCGTCACCCGCCGCAGCGGAATGTCGAGCGCCAGGTCGAGCTTGCCGTTACCGGTCGCTTTCATGCCCTGCGTGAACTTGTCGATTTTCTCGCCGACCGGGCTCTCGTCGATGAAGCGTAGAAATTCGCCGGTCGGGCCATGCGCTTCGCCACGAATCTTCAAGCGCTCGTCGAACGATTCGAAATCGGGTATTTCGGCAATCACGTCGGACAGCCGCGCCCCCAGCAGGGTGCCGCGTTCGGCGACGACACGCATGCCGACGCCGAAGCTGAGGACGCCGTCGATTCCCTCGATGACCGGCCAGCCGGGGGCGTAGTCCAGCTTGACGTCGGCCGCCTTCGCGGTGATCTGGAATGTGCCCTGCGCACGTTCGCGGAACGGGAAATCCGCCAGATTGCCCTTGAGGACCAGCCTGGCGTCGGAAGCCTTGCCCGCGACGATCCCGCGCCGGACCCAATCGCGGACATCCCGGCTGATGACCTTGGGCAGGTAACGCCAGACCGCCCGACCGTCGGCACGCGAGAGCGTCGCCCCGAGATCGATCATCCCCGGCCCCTCGCCCGTGTGGCGATAGCTGCCACTGGCCGCGCCTTCCGCGTCCGCGCTCTCGAAGCGCAGACTTTCCAGCTTGACGTCGACGACGTCCCCCGTGACCTTCCATCTGGCGTGGCCTCGCAGCACGTCAAGGGCGATGTCGGGCTCGCTGAAGACGGCCGGCAGCGAGACGCCCGCATTTTTCGAATCGAGGGAGATCGAGCCACCGGCCTCGGTAAACTCGAGCACTCCGGAAAGACCCTTCGCCCCGGGAAAATAGCCGCCGGCGCGCAACCCGAGATCGGCGAAACCGGCTTTCAGCGAATAGCGTTCGAGGCTATCGCCAACCCGGTTCCAGGTCGCCCGCAACTCTGATACCCGGCCCTGTGGCTGGTAGTGCTCGAGCAACTCACGGCTGCGTGGATCGAGTGGCAGATAGGAAGCGAGCTTGCCGAGCACGGCGAAATCGAGAAAGCTGGCCCCGGCGGAACCGCTGATCCGGCCGCCCGGACCCTGCTGTTTCCACGCGGCATTGAAGTCGGTCGGCGCCACGCGGGTCCCGTCCGCAGCCTGCAATTCGACCTTGCTCCCGGTCAGCGCCCAGTCGCCCTCCCGATAGCGCCCGGCCAGGCGGCCGCGCAAGCTGTCGAGCGCCAGTTCCGGCACCTTGCGCCCGAGCCGGATACGCAGATCCTCGAGTGCGACATCGGCCGTCAGCATGCCCTGGCCCCCGGCCAGATCACCCCACAGCCGCACGGCCCCATGCCCCTGCGGCAAGTAGACCGGATAATCGACCCAGGCCCGCCAACCGGCGAGATCGGCGAAATCGAGCTGTATGAAGATGCGGCCCGAGAGATTTTCGAGCGCTTCGCCAAGGTCGCCGCTGATTTCACCGCGGACATCGATGCGCGCAGCCAGTTCGGACGGCGGCGCCGCCGACAGCCCGAAGCGATGGTTACGCCCCTTGTTGTCGAGGCCGAACTGCAGATCCTCAAGCACCAGCGGCGGGGCGCCGCGCAGGCGGTCTTCCCAGAGGACGGTCGCATTGCGGATGCGGATACGCTTGTGGGCGAGCACCCATTGGGCGAATTCGGGATCGCTTTCTCCCTCGGCATCGATCCCGGCCACCGTGATGCGGCCATTGGCTTCGCGGCGCACGTGCAGCACCGGCCGCTCGAAGGCCAGCAGCGCCAGCGTCAGCTGCCCACGCCAGAGACTCGACCACGACAAGACCGTTTCCACCTGCTGCAATGAAAACGCAGGGCTCCCCTGACGGTCGGATATCACCACGTTATCGAGCAGCAGTTCCGGATTGAGCCGTTGCCAGCGCGCCTCGATGCCGCCGATCGTCACCGGCTGGCCGACGGCCCGGCTGATCGCCTGCTCGATCTGCCCGTGATAGATGCCGACATTGGGCAAGACCACGTAACGCAACGCGAGGACCAGGCTGGTGAAGATCAGCCACGCAACGAGCAGGGTCCACCCGGCCAGGCGCAGCGCGCCGCGCAGCACGGCCGAATCGAGCAGGGGCCAGAGCCAGCGCAGGCGGTGATAGAGACCCCGGCGCAATGCCGCGCGGGTTTCCCGATCAGCCACTCGGGAAACCGCTTTGCCAGATGGGGGAATAGATCACTACAATCAACAGTCGATCAAAAATTGCATTCTATCCTTTTCGGCTTCGTTGCCGACCGAGCAATCATGGACAACCTTCCCGACCCACGCTGGCGAGCCGCCCTCGATCACAGCCGTTATCTTGCCAATCTGCTCGGCACGCGGCCGGGACTGATCGCCGAACTGGCAACCGTGTGGACGGCGCCGCTTTCTGCCGGCCAACTGCTGGCCGCCCTGGAACCGGCAGCGACGGACGACGACACCCTCAAGTCGCAACTGCGCCGCCTGCGCCAGCACGCCATGGCGCACATCGCCCTGCGTGATCTGTGCGGCCTCGCGCCGCTGTCCGAAGTGGTCGAGAGCATGACCCTGCTCGCCGACGTGACGACCAACTTTGCGCTCGATTATCACCACCGCCAGCTCGCCGCGACTTATGGCGAGCCGCTCGACGCCGCCGGCAAGCCGCAACGCCTGCTGATCATCGGCATGGGCAAGCTGGGCGGACGCGAATTGAACGTTTCGTCGGACGTCGATTACATCTTCGTCTACCCCAGCGAAGGCGACACCGCCGGGCCGCGGCGCATCGAAAACTACGATTTCTTCACCCGCCTCGGCAAACGGGTGATTGCCGCCCTCGGCGAGATCACCGGCGACGGCCAGGTGTTCCGCGTCGACATGCGCCTGCGCCCGAACGGCGATTCCGGGCCGCTGGTCTGCTCACTGGATGCACTGGAAAACTACTTCATCACGCAGGGCCGCGAATGGGAGCGCTACGCCTGGATCAAGGGGCGCACCATGAACGCGGGCGACAACCTGCAGCCCGAGTGGGTGACGGCAATGCAGAAGATCGCCCGCCCGTTCGTCTTCCGCAAGTACCTCGATTTCGGCGCCATCAACGCGATGCGCGACCTGCACGCGCAGATTCGCCGCGAGGTGGCGCGCAAGGACATGGCCGACCACATCAAGCTCGGGCGCGGCGGGATTCGCGAAATCGAGTTCATCGCCCAGGTCTTTCAGCTCATTCGCGGCGGACGCGACCCGGCGCTGCAGGTCCGCCCGACACTGCAGGTCCTCGCGCTGCTGGCGGAACGCCAGCTGATCCCCGCCACCGCCGAGGACGAACTGCGCACCGCCTACATCTTCCTGCGCCGGCTCGAACACCGCCTGCAGTACATCGAGGATCGGCAGACGCACATGCTTCCGACAAGTCCCGCCGACCGCGCCAGCGTCGCCCGCAGCATGGAATATCCCGACTGGCCGGCGCTGCTGGCCGTGCTCAACGACCACCGCGACAAGGTCAGCCGCCATTTCGAGCAGATCTTCTCCGATCCCGAAGCCGGCGAGCACCCGCTGACCGGCCTCTGGCTGGGCCAGCTCGACGACGACACCGCGATCGAGTCGCTCGGCGAACTCGGCTATCGTCAACCGCGGGAAGCCATTTCCCGCCTCGCCGCGTTGCGTGCCTCCGGCCGCTACGCGCAGCTCGCGTCGGCCAACCGCTCGCGCCTCGATGCCATCGGGCCGCGGCTGATCGAGGCGGCGGCAACGACTGCCGACCCCGACACGACGCTCGCCCGCTGCCTGAATTTCGTCGAGACCGTCAGCCGCCGCGGCGCCTACCTGGCGCTGCTGCAGCAGTACCCGATGGCGCTGCGCCGCGTCGCCGACATGGTCTGCGCATCGCCATGGGCCGCCGAATACCTTGGGCGCCACCCGCTGCTGCTGGACGAACTCCTCGATCCGCGCCTCTACGACATGGCCACCGACTGGGTGGCGTTCCGCGAGAACCTCAGGCACAACCTGGCCAGCCATGCCGGCGACACCGAACGGGAAATGGACATCCTGCGCGAAATGCACCATGCCCAGATCTTCCGCCTGCTGGCCCAGGATCTCGCCGGTCTGCAGACCATCGAGAAGCTCTCCGACCACCTGACCGAACTGGCCGACACCATCGTTCAGGAGACACTGCCGCTGGTCTGGAGCAAGCTCAGGACCCGCCATTGCGAGACGCCGAAATTCGCCGTCATCGGCTATGGCAAGCTTGGCGGCAAGGAACTCGGCTATGCCTCCGACCTCGATCTCGTCTACCTCTACGACGATCCCGACCCCGAGGCCGGGGAAAACTACGCCCGCCTCGGCCAGCGCCTCAACACCTGGCTGGCGAGCCAGACCTCGGCCGGCATTCTTTTCGAAACCGACCTCCGCCTGCGTCCCAACGGCGACTCGGGCCTGCTTGCCGTCTCGGTCGATTCCTTCCGCGACTACCAGCTCAGGCACGCCTGGGTCTGGGAACATCAGGCGCTGACCCGCGCCCGCTTCTGTGCCGGCGACCCGGCGGTCGGCGCCCGCTTCGAGGAAATCCGCTGCGAAATCCTCTGCCAGCAGCGTGATCCGGCCAAGCTCAGGGAGGAAGTGGTCGCCATGCGCCGCAAGATGGTTGACGCGCATGCCTCGGACAGCGACAGCGAGTTCAACCTCAAGCACGATCCCGGCGGCATAGTCGACGTCGAGTTCATCGTCCAGTACCTGGTGCTCGGCCACGCCCATCGCCATCAGCGGCTGACCGGCAACCTCGGCAACATCGCCCTGCTGCGGATCGCCGCCGAGCTTGGCCTGATCCCCGCCGACCAGGCGAAGGCCGCCGGCGACGCCTACCGCGAATACCGCCGCCTGCAGCATGCCAAGCGCCTCAGCGCCAACCCCAGGGGCCGTGTCGAGCGCGACAGCATCGCCCGCCACATTGCTGCGGTCAACCTGCTGTGGCAGACCGTTTTCGGCAGGTAGCCGGGAGTCGCCGGTCCGGTTCGAGCGTTGCATTCGGGATGCGCAAGGTTCATGCTTGGCCGGGACAGGAGAAATCGGGCATGCGTCTGGGCATTTTCGGTGCAGCCGGCGAGGTGACCGGTTCGTGTACGCTGGTGGAAACCGGAAAGACCCGCTTTCTGGTCGACTGCGGCCTGTTCCAGGGCGGGCCGGAAGCGCGCGGCAAGAACCTGCGGGCGCTGAATTTCGGCTGCAACGCGCGGGAAATCGATTTCGTCCTGCTCACCCATGCCCATATCGACCATTCCGGCCTGCTGCCGCGCCTCGCCGTCCTCGGATTCCGTGGGCCGATCTATGCGACGCCGGCGACCATCGCCCTGCTCGAAGTGCTGCTGCCGGACAGCGCGCACATTCAGGAAAAGGAGAACGAGTGGCAACTGCGCCACCGCCATCGCCGCGGCAAGAGCGAACGCGGCATCCCGGCGCCGCTGTACACGGTGGCCGAGGCGCTGTCGGCGCTCAAGCTGCTGCGTCCCGTCGCCTACCACGAGACGCTCGCCCCGGCGGCGGCGATCACGGTCTGCTTCCATGACGCCGGTCACATTCTTGGTTCAGCCTGGCTGGAGGTAACGCTCGGCGGCGAGGGGCGGCCACGCAAGCTGGTCTTCTCCGGCGATCTCGGCATGCCCGGCCGCCCGGTGCTGTGCGACCCGGAAAAGGTCGTGCCGGAAGCCGACCTGCTGCTCATCGAGTCCACCTACGGCGACCGCCAGCATCGTTCGCTGCCGGAAACCGAGGATGAAATCGTCGCCGCCCTCGAGCGCACCCGCGCCGCGCAGGGCAACCTGATCATTCCCTCGTTTGCCGTCGGCCGCACCCAGGAAATCATCTACCTGCTCGCCGACCTGGTGCGCCGCCAGCGCCTCGCGCCGCTCGAGGTCTATGTCGACTCGCCGATGGCCAACGCGGCGACGCGGATCACGCTGGCGCATCCGGAATTGCTCGATCCCGAAACGCGCGAGCTGATCTCCTGGCAGCAGGCGCATCCGGAGAAGATGAAACTCGGGTTCGTCGCCGATGTCGAGCGCTCCAAGGCGCTGAACGAGGTGCGCAGCGGCGCCGTGATCATCTCGGCGAGCGGCATGTGCGAGGCCGGACGGATCAAGTATCACCTGCGCGAAAACCTGCCGCGCAGCGAATGCGGCGTGCTGATCGCCGGCTTTCAGGCGGCCGGCACGCTGGGCCGGCGGCTGGTCGACGGGGCGCGGCTGGTCCGCATCTTCGGCGAACCGGTTCCGGTCCGGGCGCGCATCTACACCGTCGGCGGGCTGTCGGCGCATGCCGACCAGGCGGCGCTGCTCGGCTGGCTGCGCGGCTTCCGCAAGGCCCCGCGGCAAACCTTCGTCGTCCATGGCGAGGCGGCGGCGTCAGCCAGTTTCGCGGCGGCGATCCACGACCAGCTGGGCTGGCCCGACGTGCGGCTGCCGCGTCCCGGCGAGCAAGTCGCCATTTGACGCGAACCATCCGTTGCGCAAGCGCACTGCCCGCGTCGTTCCCGGTCAGGCCTGCCAGCGCCGGGCCACGGCGACCGCGGCCCGCCAGCGGTCGCTTCTTTCGGCGCGCTCGGCGTCGGCGATTGCCGGTTCGAAGCGTCTTTCCAGTCGCCATTGCGCGGCGACTTCGTCCTCGCCGGCCCACAGGCCGACTCCGATCCCCGCGAGATAGGCAGCGCCGAGCGCCGTCGTTTCGGTAATCTCGGGGCGCACGACCGGCACCCCGAGCAGATCGGCCTGCAGTTGCATCAGCAGGTCATTGCGCGCCGCGCCGCCGTCGACGCGCAGTTCGGCCAGCACGATTCCCGAATCGGCAATCATGGCGCCAGCCAGGTCGGCGCTCTGCAGGGCGATGGCGTCGAGTGCGGCGCGGGCGATGTGGGCACGGCTGGTGCCGCGGGTCATGCCGAGCAGGGTGCCGCGCGCGCCGGGATCCCACCACGGCGCGCCAAGCCCGGAAAAGGCCGGCACCATGACGACGCCGCCGCTGTCGGGAACGCTGCCGGCCAGCGCCTCGATGTCCCCCGCGCTCTCGATGATCCCGAGGCCGTCGCGCAGCCATTGCGTGATCGCGCCGGCCATGAAGACGCTGCCCTCGAGCGCGAAAACGATCCCGCCGCCGTTGTCCCAGGCGACCGTCGTCAGCAGGCCGCGGGTCGAGGCGGTCGCGCTCGATCCCGTGTTCATCAGCATGAAGCAGCCGGTGCCATAGGTGTTCTTGGCCATGCCCGGGGTGAAACAGGCCTGGCCGAAGGTGGCTGCCTGCTGGTCGCCGGCGATCCCGGCGATGCGGATTTCGGCGCCGAACAGTTCGCGATCGCAGGTGGCGATCACCCCGCTGCTGGGAACCACCTCGGGCAGCAGGGCGGGCGGAATGTCGAGCACTCCGAGCAGTTCGTCGTCCCAGGTGCCGCGGCGAATGTCGAAGAGCAGCGTGCGCGATGCATTCGAGGCATCGCTGACATGCCGGCGCCCGCCGGTGAGTTGCCATACCAGCCAGCTATCGATCGTACCGAAGGCCAGATCCCCGCGTTCGGCGCGTTGCCGCGCCCCGGGAATCGCGTCGAGGAGCCAGGCGAGCTTGGTGCCCGAGAAGTAGGGGTCGAGCAGCAGCCCGGTCCGCGCCCGGAACCGCGCCTCGTGGCCGGCGGCCTTGAGTTCCGTGCAACGCCCGGCCGTGCGCCGGTCCTGCCAGACGATGGCGGGCGCCAGCGGGCGGCCGCTGGCCCGATCCCACAATACTGTCGTCTCGCGCTGGTTGGTGATGCCGATGGCCGCCACGTCGCCGGGCGCAATGCCGGCTTCCGCCAGCGCCGCGCGCCCGCAATCGAGTTGCGTCCGCCAGATCTCGTCGGGATCGTGCTCGACCCAGCCTGGCTGCGGAAAATGCTGCGTCAGCTCGCGCTGTGCCGACGCCGCCGCGCGGCCCCGCGCATCGAACAGGATGGCACGTGAACTGGTGGTGCCCTGGTCGAGGGCAAGCACGTATTTCATGGAAATGTCTCCCGTCCCGGTTCATTGCGATGGCCGCATTATTCACCAGAGAGACACCTCGCGGGGAACCACGGCAGACCCCGGTCGCCGCTCCCTGCCGCGGCGATCCCTGCAACTTCCACCGTTGTCCGGCAAACACGAAATGATTCAGACCGTTACATTAAGACCCAACAGTTGCGGGCGGCGCCACGCGAAAATGCGCCTTGCCCGATCACCGGACAAAGAACTCGTGAATTCCAACCAAGCCATTATCGCCATCAGCCTGTTCGCCGCCTTCGCCGATGGCGGCAACGACGGCCGCGAGCGCCGCGACGACGAAGCTGGCCTCCGGCCCGGTGGCCGCGGCGGCGGCTGCGGTCAACGAGGCGGAACTCGACAAATCCATCCTGAACCACGCCATCCTCAATGGCGCCCTCGAGCTGCTGCCGCGGTCATGTGCCTCGGTCGCGATCATCCCGCTGCAGATCAGGATGCTCTATCGCATCGGCAAGACTTATGGCCACGAACTCGACCAGGGGCACTTCAGGGAGTTTTCTGGCCATGGTCGGCGGCAAGGGCCTCTGAGAGGTCTGGCCGGAGATTCGGCCAGTCGCCAAGGTAACGAATATCCGGCTCGAAGTTGCATTTGCGGACAGCATGGACTATCGGTCCGCGCCAAGTCTCGACCATCGACAGCAAAGGACAATCAGCATGCGCCACTACCCTTCCGACAGCCCGCAAGCCATGGCTCGCCTGCTCGTCCTTGCCTTGCTGGCTGACGGGCTGATCGACACGAGCGAACTCGACCTGCTCGACGACAAGCGGACCATTGCCAGCCTCGGTCTCGACTCCGCGGGCTTCGACGACGTCTTCCACGGGTTCTGCGCCGACATGCTGCGCAAGGGACAGCGCATGACCAGCGACCGACTCGACCTCGATGCGGACACCATCGACCACATGCTCGACGAGGTCCGGAATCCTCTCCTGCGGAAGAAGACGCTACGCGCGATGATGGATATCGTTCACGCCGACCGGCAACTCGCCGGAGGCGAGGCGGCGCTGATCGCACGGGCCCTGAAGCGATGGGCCATCGACCTCGATCAGATCGCCGCGATGTCGGGGGGCGCCAGGCGCCTCTCTCGGCGCAACCCGCAGCAAGCCCTTCGCGCCTGAGAGGCGGCCGGCCCGGCAATCGGCCGGCCACCGATCCGGGCAGCCATGATCCGTCCTGAAGCGGACTTGGCGCGTGACCACCGGGTCGCCGCGTATCCGGCGCGGACAGCGCGGGAATCAGGAGGCGGCAATACCCCGTCGAAGCGGGGCCGATCTGCTAAGATTCGCCCGGACTTTTCAGGCGCCCCCACTTGTCCTCCCTCCAGGAAACATTCTCTCCCGACGGCCCGCTGGCGCGGGCCATCAACGGCTACCGCGTGCGTGCGCAACAGGTCGACATGGCCGAGCGCATCGCCGCGGCGATCAATGGCTGTTCGGTCTTCATCGCCGAGGCGGGCACCGGCACCGGCAAGACCTTCGCCTACCTGGTGCCGGCGCTGCAATCGGGCGGCAAGGTCATCGTCTCGACCGGCACCAAGACCCTGCAGGACCAGTTGTTCAACAAGGACCTGCCGATGGTGCGCGAGGCGCTCAAGGCGCCGGTCCGCATCGCGCTGCTCAAGGGACGGGCCAACTACGTCTGCCCCTACCATCTCCGGCGGGCGCTGGCCGACGGCCGCTTCCTGAGCCGCGAGGATGCCGCCGACGCGCGCCGCATCTCGCTCTTCGCCAAGCTCACGCGCAGCGGCGACAAGGCCGAATGCCTGGACGTACCGGAGAACTCGCCGGTGTGGAACCACGCCACCTCGACCCGCGAAAACTGCCTCGGCCAGGACTGCCCCGACTACAAGGGCTGCTTCGTCATGCAGGCGCGGCGCGAGGCGATGGCGGCCGATCTGGTCGTCGTCAATCACCACCTGTTCTTCGCCGACGTGATGCTGCGCGACGAAGGCATGGCCGAACTGCTGCCGGCCTGCAATACGGTCATCTTCGACGAGGCGCACCAGTTGCCGGAAGTGGCCACGCTGTTCTTCGGCGACACCGTGTCGACGGCGCAGGTGCTCGATCTGGCGCGCGATGCCCGCGCCGAAGGGCTGGCCAGCGCCCGCGACTGTCTGGAACTGCAAACGGGCAGCCGCCAACTGGAAAAGGTCGCCAGGGATCTGCGGCTGGCGGTCGGCATCGATGCCGGGCGCTTCGCCTGCGGTCAACTGCTCGAAAAGCCCGAATTTGCCCCCGCCCTCAAGTCGCTCGAGGACGAGGTCGCGAAGTTCGCCGCCATCCTGGAAACCCAGGCGCAGCGTGCCGAAGGACTGGAAAAGTGCTGGCAGCGGGCGCTCGAGCTGGTGGCGCGCCTTGGCGAATGGCAGAAGGCCAGCGACGGCTTCGTGCGCTGGGGCGAAGCCTACACCCAGTCGCTGCAACTCAACTCGACGCCGCTCGATGTCGCCGAGATCTTCAGGAAGCAGATGGGCGGCCACCCGCGCGCCTGGATCTTCACCTCGGCGACGCTCGCCGTGCAGGGCAGGTTCCAGCACTACTGCAGCGAACTCGGTCTCGGCGAGCCGGAAACGGCGTGCTGGGAGAGCCCCTTCGATTACGGAAGGCAGGCGCTGCTGTACGCGCCGCTCGGCATGCCCGAGCCGAATTCATTCGGGTATGCCGATGCCGTCGTCGCTGCCGCGTATCCGGCGCTGCTGGCCGCGGGCGGCCGCGCCTTCTTCCTGTGCACCAGCCTGCGCGCGATGCGCCGCACCCACGAATTGCTCAAGGGACGGCTGGAGGATGAAGGCCACGACATGCCGCTGCTGCTGCAGGGCGAAGGCAGCAAGAACGATCTGCTGCAGCGCTTCCGCCACCTCGGCAACGCCGTCCTGGTCGGCAGCCAGAGCTTCTGGGAGGGGGTCGATGTGCGTGGCGAGGCGCTGTCGCTGGTCGTCATCGACAAGATCCCGTTCGCGCCGCCCGACGACCCCGTGCTCGCGGCGCGCATCGAGCAGATGCGGCAGCAGGGGCGCAACCCGTTCATGGAATACCAGTTGCCGCGCGCGGTAATCAACGTGAAGCAGGGCGCCGGCCGGCTGATCCGCGACGAAACCGACCGCGGCGTGCTGATGATCTGCGATCCGCGACTTCTGTCGAAGCCCTATGGCCGCCGCGTCTGGCAAAGTCTGCCGCCGATGCGGCGAACCAGGGAACTCTCCGAAGTGATCAGCTTTCTTGCCGGCCGATGAAATCGATCTTCGACAAGCTGCGCGCCGAGCAGCCGCAACTCTTTTCCGACGCCGCCATCACCATCGATGCGGCGACGGTGAATGCGATGGCCGAGATCATCGCCGCCATCGAGTCGGTCGTCGCCTTGCCGGCCTGGCGCTCGCGCGTCCTCGCCTGGGCGCCGCAGATCGCCCGCTGCCCGGTGGCCGCGCGCGGCGTCTTTCTCGGCTACGACTTCCACCTGACCGACGCCGGCCCGCAATTGATCGAGATCAACACCAACGCCGGCGGCGGGCTGATCAACGCCTACCTGCTCGCGGCGCACGGACAGGCCGCCCAGGGCGCCCGGGTCATGGAGGCATTCGTCGCCATGTTCCGCGAGGAATGGCGGCTCGAACGCGGCAACGCGCCGCTGCGGCGCATCGCCATCGTCGACGAGAACCCGGGCGAGCAGTTTCTCGCGGCGGAATTCGCGCTCTTCGCCGAACTGTTCGAGGCGCACGGCATCGCCGCCGTGATCGTCGATCCGCGCGATCTGGCGCGCGACGGCAACCGCCTGTTGCACCACGGCGAGGCGGTTGACCTGGTCTACAACCGCCTCACCGACTTTTCGCTGGATGCCACGGTCAACGCCGATTTGCGGGCCGTTTTCGAGGCCGGCGGCGTCGTGCTGACACCGCATCCGCCGGCGCATGCGCTGTACGCCGACAAGCGCAACCTGATGCTGCTGTCCGACGCGGCGGCGCTGCGCGATCTCGGCGTCGCCGAAGAAACGCAGCGCACCTTGCTGGCCGGCATTCCGCAGACCGTCGCAGTCTGCCCGGAGCAGGCCGAGCGTTTCTGGAGCGAAAGGAAGCGCTGGTTCTTCAAGCCACCCGCCGGCTTCGGCAGTCGCGCCGCCTATCGCGGCGACAAGCTGACGCGGCGGGTCTTCGAGGAAATCCTGCACGGCGGCTATATCGCGCAGGAAATCGCCCCGCCGTCGGAACATGTCGTGATGGTTGCCAATGGCGAGCAGCGGATGAAGGCGGACATCCGCTGCCTCGTCTACGACCGGCGCATCCAGCTGGTTTCGGCCCGCCTCTACCAGGGCCAGACGACCAACTTCCGCACGCCGGGCGGCGGCTTCGCGCCGGTGTTCGTCTGCTGAACGGGTAGAATCGCGCCATGAAGGTATTCGGCATCGCCGGCTGGTCCGGTTCCGGCAAGACGACACTGCTGGAAAAACTGATCCCGCAACTCACCGCGCGCGGCCTTAAGGTGGCGGTGATCAAGCACGCGCATCACGGCTTCGACATCGACCGCCCGGGCAAGGATTCGTACCGCCACCGCGAAGCCGGGGCGAGCGAGGTGCTGCTCTCGTGCAACGACCGCTGGGCGCTGATGCACGAGCGGCGTGACGGATCCGACGTGACGCTGGATGATCTGCTGGCCCGCCTGGCACCTTGCGACCTGGTGCTGGTCGAAGGCTTCAAGCAGGAACCGATTCCCAAGCTCGAAGTCTGTCGGCCGGAAAACGGCAAGCCGCCGCTGTTTCCCGAGCGCAGCGACATCGTCGCGGTCGCCAGCAACGTGGCGCTCGCCACCAGTCTGCCCCGGTTGGCGCTCGACGACGTTGCCGCCATCGCCGACTTCGTGATGAACACCCTTCAATTGCAGGAACGCCCATGCTGAGTTTCGAACAGGCCTTGGAAAGACTGCTCGCCGCCGCGCAGCCGGTCACGGAAATCCGCTCGCAGCCGCTGACCGCCGCCGCCGGCCGCGTTTTGGCCCTTGCCCAGCGGTCGACCGTGGCAGTGCCGCCACTCGACAATTCGGGCATGGACGGCTACGCCGTGCGCAGCGCCGACGTGACCGCCGCCGGGGTCTGCCTGCCGGTCAGCCAGCGCATTCCCGCCGGCACGGTCGGCGTTACCTTGCAGCCGGGCACGGCGGCGCGCATCTTCACCGGCGCGCCGGTGCCGGCCGGGGCCGACGCCGTCGTCATGCAGGAACTCTGCGAACGCGGCGCCGGGGGCGTGGTCATCAACCACGTGCCGCGCCCCGAAGAGAACATCCGCCGCGCCGGCGAGGACATCGCCGTCGGCGCCGAAATTCTCAAGCCCGGCATCCGGCTGCGCGCGCAGGACATCGCCCTCGCCGCCAGCGCCGGGCTGCCCGAACTTCCAGTCTATCGCCGGGTGCGCGTCGGCGTCTTCTTCACAGGCGACGAACTGGTGCAGCCGGGCGAGCCGCTGCTGCCGGGCGCCATCTACAACTCGAACCGCTATGCGCTGCGCGCCCTGCTCGAAGGCATCGGCTGCGAAGTGCGCGACCTCGGGACGGTTCCCGACAAGCTGCCGGCGACCCGTGGCGCCCTGCGCCGCGCGGCTGCCGACAACGACCTGATCATCACCAGCGGCGGCGTTTCGGTCGGCGAGGAGGATCACGTCAAGGCGGCGGTCGAGGCCGAGGGCCAACTCGACATGTGGAAGATCGCCATCAAGCCGGGCAAGCCGCTGGCCTTCGGCGAGGTCAGGCGGAGTGCGGACAATGCCGGCGGCAGGGCGTGGTTCATCGGCCTGCCGGGCAACCCGGTTTCCGCAATCGTCACCTTCATGATCATGGTCCGTCCCTTCATCCTGCGCCTGCAGGGCGTCAGCGACGTGACGCCGCGTGCCTTCTCCGTGCGCGCCGATTTCGACTGGCCGCGACCCGACGTGCGCGCCGAATTCCTGCGCGCCCGGATCAACGACCGGGGCGGCGTCGAGATCTTTGCGAACCAGGGATCGGGCGTCGTCACCTCGTTGTGCTGGGGCGACGGGCTGATCGTCAACCCGCCGGGGCAGGCCGTCGCCCGTGGCGACAGCGTGCGCTTCGTGCCCTTCGCCGAGTTGCTGACATGAGCGTCAGGATTCTCTATTTCGCCGGCCTCAAGGAGGCGCTCGGCACCGGCGGCGAGACGCTGGAACTGCCGCCCGGCGTAAATACCGCCGGCGCCCTGCGCGACTGGCTGGCCGGTCACGGTCGGGAAGCGCTGGCCGGCGCCAAGAACCTGCGTTGCGCCGTCAATCAGGATATGGCGGCGCCGGACGCGGCAATCGGCGACGGCGACGAGATCGCGTTCTTTCCGCCGGTAACGGGAGGTTGACCGTGACCGTGCGCGTCCAGGAAGCGGATTTCGACCTCAACGCCGAGTTGACCGCACTACGCGCCGGCGACGCCCGCATCGGCGCGCTGGCTAGCTTCGTCGGCCTGGTGCGCGACGTCAACGACGGGGCCGGCGTCTCGGAAATGACGCTGGAACACTACCCCGGCATGACCGAAAAGGCGCTCGCCGCCATCGTCGACGAAGCGAAAACGCGCTGGGAGATTTACGGCGCCCTGGTCATCCACCGCGTCGGCCCGCTCAAGCCCTGCGACCAGATCGTGCTGGTCGCCGTCACCAGCGCCCATCGCGGCGAAGCCTTCGCCGCCTGCGAATTCATCATGGATTACCTGAAGACGCGAGCGCCGTTCTGGAAACGCGAAACGACGCCGGATGGCGCGCGCTGGGTCGATGCGCGCGAAGCCGACGATAGCGCGGCGGCACGATGGAAGGTTTAGGATTCTTGATGACGGCCGCCGGCCGTACTATTTGAGAGACTTCCATTGCATCCACGCTGGCCTCGGGGCTGCGCAGCCATTTCCGCTGTCGATGCGCTTGAAGCCGGCCGGCAGGACGTGCAGCAGAAAGCGCGCGATGAATTCGCTGCCCGACAGACGCAGCGTGCGTTTCCTGCCATTGACATCGGCCCACACCCGGAAAGCCACCTCGGTGTTTGCGATACCGACGATGCGCACATTGGCAATCGCCACCCGGTGCGTGTAGCGGCCCAGATTCGTACCGAGCCGGGACTTTCCGGTGCGACATGCGGCATCCGGTCCTGCGTTGCGAAATTCAGACGGCCAGGAAAATCTCGCCGTTTTCCACCTTCACCTGGAAGGAGCGGCACGAGCCGACATCCGGCGCCACGGCCAGGCCATCGTCGAGGCCGATGTTCCAGCCGTGCAGCGGGCAGGTGACGCGCTTGCCGTGCACGATGCCCTGCGACAGCGGCCCGCCCTTGTGCGGACACTTGTCGTGGAGCGCGAACACTTCGTCAGCCGCGTTGCGAAAGATCGCAATGTCACCGCCCGTGGACAGTTTGACGATGCGCGAGCCGAGTTGCGGGATATCCTCCAGCGGGCAGATCGGTTTCCAGTTGCTCATTTGCGTTTCCTCGTTTTCGGGTGTTTTCAGGCGTCGACCGCGACAGCGATGGGGATGAACTGCTTGATCGCCTGCGGCTCGCGCGAGGTTTCCCAGGGATCCCTGGCATCCTTCAGCGAGTCGAGGAGGCGCGCATGCAGCGCCTTGCGCCCCTCTTCATCCTCGAGGATCCTGCCCTTGACGTGATCCATGCCGACGCGCTCCAGGTAGTGGCAGGTGCGCTCCAGGTACCAGCCTTCCTCGCGGTAGAGCTGGAGGAAGGCGCCCGAGTACTCCATGACTTCCTCGTCGCTCTTGACCTTGCACAGGAACTGCGCGACCTCGGTCTTGATGCCGCCGTTGCCGCCGATGTAGAGCTCGTAGCCGGAATCGACGCCGATCACGCCGACGTCCTTGATGCCGGCCTCGGCGCAGTTGCGCGG